>JAFZIA010000002.1 GCA_017554605.1 Bacteroidaceae bacterium | reverse complement strand
CAAGCCGATACCACCGATGCCATTGAACATTGCGCCACCGTCGTAAACGCCGCGGTTGAACACGTAGCCTGTACCGCCCGACAAAGAGAAGGCAAGGCGAGGTACGTAAGCATCGGAAGCGGGACGAGGAGAAGCAAAGTAAGGATTGCCATACTCGATACCAACGGCCAAGGTGTAACGGCTATCGAGCAAATAGTTTTTTATTTCCTTGTAAGGTAAAGCTGGAATTCCATAGGTAGCAAAAGTAACACGAGGCTCAAGGAAAACAACCTTACCCTCGCCCAAATGACCGCGAAGACGTACAGCACCGGTAAAGCCGCTGTAGCCGCTGGCTGTTTGGTCCTCGAGGCTGGTGCGGTATTTCCACAAACGTCCGAATTCATAACCGGCAAGAATATTGGCTGAAAAACCAAAAGCGGAACCGTTATGAAGACTGCGGCTACTGTAAACATTTATGACGCCCTCGGCACGACCAAAAACATACTGCGACTTGGGAATAAGCGTATAAGAGGGAGCACCAGAATAGAAACGCTGGCGAAGACCAAGCCAACCGCCCGAAGAGTAACCGAGCGACAATTGCAACGCAACTCGTCTTGCCAACCACCGTCCATAACCCAAAGTGAGGGCAGGACCCAAGGTGCGACGAGACTGAATATCGGAGTTCAAGCTCTGAAGACCACCTGATACAAACACATAGTCACGCGACCACAACAGGCTGTCACTGTCGGATGTGGTTTCGTCCTTGAATGTGTAGTTCAATGAAAGCTGCGCACCATAAGAGACATTGTATCCCGAGTACCAATACCCCTTAGGAGCACCATTATAGCCTTCTGAACCTATCTTCATATGAGGCTCCAGCACCAGGTTTACTCTTCGTCCAAGTTTATAAGCACCCTTAACACCCAAATACACATACGGCGAGGTGTAATCTTTAATATGATAGTTGAGTATCTCGTCCCACATTGTGGAGAACTGCACACCTACACCCAACGAAGAAGATACCTCGAACTTACGCCAAGGATTGTATCCCAAATAATAACGGGTAAAATTAAAATGATGGTTCAACTGTAGGGCCGACCTCTCGAACATTGCTTGAGTACCACTGTATTTGTTTATACCGTACATAAAGAGAAGTTCGGCGGAGTGCAAACGGTTAATCTCCTTACCCAACAATATACCCCAAGTGTTACCACCTTCATACTCATAGTTGTATCGCGGTGCAAACATATCGTATGAGAAGAGTCCACCCACATACAAATGCGAAAAGAAGTCTTTGTTAGAATACTCTACTGCATCACTATACCTAAAACGCTTCGACATAAAATAGCCGATGGCATTGGTTCCATAGTTACCGGCCACATAGCCACTTTTACCCGAAACGCGCTGAGCACTTTTCAATGTATCTATTGCATAAGCAGCAGTATTGGCCGCATTACAAACAGGTACTGTTGCAATGCAGCACAATATTCCAAATATAAACGATAGTTTCTTTTTCATCTTTATAAGCTTACTGTTGCTGGCTGTATCCATTAATAATCTCTTTTAATCTCTCCGACAACAGTGCATCTTCCTTGATATTGTTGTCACGTTTTATCACTATACTCAAAATATCCACATAGCGTTTGTCGGCATTGAAGCAGCTAAGCATATATTCCTTAGCTTTCTCTATGTCGGCATAAAGTCCTTTTGACAATTCCTCCAAGGCTTTGTTGTACCAATAGAAAGCATTGCTCTCATCGGCCGCAAACTGCTCTTTCATAATATTATACCAACGCGACAAAGCACCTGAAACGACAAAGCGCGTACGGTCTACCGATACAAGGTCCTTATCGTTGTTTGCAATACGCATCATATTGATATTTTTTGAGAAAGCGTTCGCAAGCAGGCTGTCAGCCTCGGCATAATGTGCTTTTCGGAATTGGATTATACACTTCAGATAATCGGATACAGCATTATCGGGCAATGACTGCGACTTAAAATCGGCTATAGCAAGATATGTACTATCATTATCGTCGGGCTCGTCCATTGCCAAATTAATCACCACGGCATTTGTAACAGATGAACTTTCGACAATTGCACGTATACGGGCAGCCTCAGCCTCCGAGGTCTTAGCCGTCTCCTTATATTCACCTCGTAAGCACTTTGATATGGCAGCCAAAGTATCATATTGCAAGCCTTGACCTGTCATTATCGCCTCGAGCGTTGAGACATAATTCAAGTCCGACTTCCTGTTACTGCGCAGCACCATAATCAACTGGTTGGCAGCGACCTCGGGGAAGTTTATGTACTCCACCAGACGCCCCCTATGAATGCGGCTCAACGACTTACGCTGCAAGTGTTGCACCTCCATCTCTCCCGTAGAGTCGTTCTTCACCTGTTGGGTGTTAAGGAACGGAGCAAGCAGTCTAAGGTCGACTGTATCACGTGCTATATAACAGCAAGATAGGACACAAGCCGCATAAGGCCAATAACCACTACAATAGACAGAGTCCTCGTCGGTTGTATTGCGCGTTGCAGCAAGGGCATAACGCGCCATTTCTTCAAGCTCACGCTTGTCCGAAGCATAATTGAACAACGCCCAATAGTCGGCGTGTCTCAATGTAGGCCTTACCTCGTCGTTGTAATAGTTATCGAGCAAAATATTAGCACTGGGTTGGCCTAAGATTTTCTCCTGATAGGTATATTTAACCGTTCTCAGTTTAGGGAGATATATTCCTTTCAAAAGGCTCTCATAAAATGGCAAACGCTTGATTTTATAGTACTGTGCCTCTATTCCTTTTACGGTAGCAATGATTGAAGAGATAGTATCGGCCTCTTTATACAGGCTGTCTGCGCGAAGCAAATTTACGACCTCGTCCCAACCTGCCACTTTTGTATCTACAATTTCAACCGGACGGCTTGTATACTCCCTTATCCTTGACATCGCATACTCGGCACGACGGCGCGCCAAGTCCTCATTGTCGCGCAAAGTACCCTCGGGCGAAGCAACGCCGTACACCTTTACGCCTATAAGCACTCTGCGCTTGGTTTTATCTTTTTCAATCGTCTGAAGAAGATTACCCAAACGTTTGAGTTCATTCTGGTTCAGCGTGTCATTCTGTTTGATTTTAGCACTGTTCACCTCGAAATTAAGATGCAACTCACCATTATGGTCGTTGAAAACATTGTTCAATACCTCTTTGAATAACTCCTTGTCGGGCATAAACTCCTTAAACTTGAAATCGAGGAATTTAAGCGGGCTATATCTTTCACCTTCGTCCTTCTCCTGTTTTGTGTACAGTACCGTATTGTAGTCGCCTACAGCAAAGTAAACACCAAAAGGATAGGGGTGCGAAGCATCGGGGTCGTATCCCGACAAGGTATCAATAATATGTACATATATCGTATCCCTATTGGGGCTAAATGTAATGTTGGACGAAACGACTGCGCCGTCCTGCATTAGTTTCTTGTAACGCGGTGTAGCAGTACTTATACTATACACCGTATCGTTTGTCAAATCAAAATCCATAAGACGAGTCTGTGTAAGACTATACTCGTCGAGGTCGTGGTACAATATTTTTCCATAGGAGAATACTGTATCGCTGCTTTCATCGGCAACATTCACGCGGTCGAACCATACGGGTTGTACTGCTATACGCATATTCGAGCGAACACGGAAAGGTATCTCGTATTTCGCTTCGCTCACCATCACTCCACCGACATCCGAACTGTAGACAATCTTTTGTTTTCTGTTGTGTCTTCTTTCTGTTACAACAAGACCATCACCTTTCCTCAAATCGTCCTTATCGATTGAATTTTCTGTTTTTTGAACAATGACGTTAACCTTCTTGTCGGCCTGCTGAGCTCCCCCTTTCGGTACTATCCTTATCTGCATACCATTTGACAGTGAGTTCCAATCCAAAACTCTTGAATCGTAAGTCTTGTCGGGCACCCAAACGAGCAGGGCTCCTCCAGTGGGCAACTCAATTTCGAAGTTGCCGTCCCTGTCAACCGAAACATCAGCAATAGAGAGAGTTACCTCGGCGTAGAAATCGTTCTTCAACAATTCCAAAGACTCGACAGCGTCTTTCTTTTGCACAAACGAGTACACCTTTATTGTGCTGAAGTCAAACACTGCAAACTCCTCTACTGTCTCTACATCTACGCTTGCCCTAAAAAGTATATTCTGCGCTTTTGTTGTAAGCGGCAGAATGAGGAAAAGCACAAATAACAATATATGCAGACCAAATCTTTTCATATTGTAGTAGTCTTTGCTATTAATTCAATAAAGAATAATTCATATCATCGTATCACATACACAAGTGAGAATTCCAAACGAGGGAACAGGATTGTTCCGTGCGCACTTGCTTTCTCTCCATACAGGTCGTAATTGTCTCCTTTCCGATACTCTTTTTGAGAATAAGACATTACTTGCGTACCTCCCTCTATCTCCAAATTGAAGCGCTCGGACAAGTTAAAGGCATAGCCCAAGGATACTCCCAATGCAACAGCATTTCCTTGATAAACATCCTTACCCCACTTTACATCGTAGTTTATGGCCTGACCATTCACGCCAACAAATAGGCGGGACATTGTGCGGCCACTGAGCCAATATCGGAAAGAGGGTGTTACTCCAATGACTCCAACATCCTTTCCCCAAGGATTAATTGCACCAAAAAGCTGCAAGCCCATCGTATGCCTTTCACCTACGACCAATTCTATCCCTGCGTTGGGCATCATTGCCGCATCTTTCAGTAGGTCTGTCTTTACGGCAACCATCTGCGCATTTGCTTGTAGGCAGAAAATGGTTGTCAATGCTATAAATAGAATTCTTTTCACCACTTTATGAAAAACCATTAGTTTATACTACTTATCGGATTTATTTCACTATATACCAATTATCGACATACATACTTGCATTTTGCGGTGCTGTAAGATTGTCTTTGTCTACAGTCAAAGCTATTAATGGACTTATGGTACAATTGCCGCCAATGCCGCTCAACTGTATTCCAGCATTGTACAGTGTATTTATAAGGTTTATACGTGCCATATACACCTTTTTACCTCCGTCGGGCAACAATGTATGTATAGCCAGCTGCAAGATTCCATCGCCCTTGTAAGAGTTTCGCGATTTGTTGGCAACCACGTTCATTGCCTGCAAGTCAGCACTATATACAGTGGCATCGCTTGAAGTTTTTTTCATCTCGAAAAGCTTCTTCGCTGTTTTCTTGGTATTACACGTACCCTTAACCAGGTTAAAGCTGTAACAAATACCCGACAACTCTCCTACCACCTTTTCAATTTCCACTCCGGAATTCACAATATCCACGCTCACTGTGACATTCTTCATCAAACTTATGGGAGCTATTTCAAGAGAATAGAAATCATCGGGTACACCCACCAAGCCAATCTTACTATAAACAAGGCTTTCGTCCCCTGTTATATAAGGTGCATACTTGTTATACTCGTTCCAGCCTTTGGTCAAATTTCCAGGGAGTTCATTCAAGGCGCAGGTATTTTGCTCTACGCTCATATAGGCAACCTTGCCATTCTCTACATTATTATATTTAAAGGCATCTTTACTGTAGTTGAATGTCACAAACAGAAGCTCACCTGTGCACACTGAAAGTTCTTCGCTATCGGCGGGCAACCATTCGGGCTTATTAAAGATGTATCGTCCTTCGGAAGTCAAAGGCGAACACATATACGCACATTTCCAATCGTTTATGGGACGATAGGCTACAAGCACCATCGAATCCGTTGGAACAGAAACATTCTCCCACGAATAATCGACAGACACATTCGCACTGTGCGGATGCTGGGCATCGTCACAAAAATCCACGCTTGTACAACCGGCAAGCAACAGGCACAGCGTTCCTTTTATAATGTATTTTATCATTGTCAAATATTTATTTTTTGTCTACAATCGAATATACCAAACTATTTTTTACGGGATTTATCCTCTACGACTATCCCCAACATCCTCTCGGCATTCCTTATTTTCAATATATTATCGGCTTTTATACGCTCATTCTCTACAATATTGAGTTCTTGTACAATGGTATCGTTCAGATAGAAGAGCTTGCTGTATTCCACAAAATTCATAGAAAGACTCTCAACCTGTCCATTATCGTTTATACCCAGGAAATAATTGCGCACCGATACAGAGTCGGCTACAGCAGTCTCTACCGGCATCAGCACACACTGCTCGTTATGGGGTTTTATACAGTACTCATTTATACCAGGAACAACCTTTACCAGCAAGTCGAAGTACGATATTCCGCTTACGGTATCGTTGTTTATCAAGAATTTCTCTCTGAGCGACTGATAGTGCTTTATTATAAGCGACTCCACAGTCTCCACTCCGTCGGCTTTCAATATATTGGAGTATTTTTCCACCAACCCGTCAAGATACTGCACTCCCAATTGCGACACAGAGTCAATGTTCATATTGGGCAGGAGAACATCATCTTGCTTGAGCAACATATTCTTAGGCAACTGCAAGTAGCTGTACAAGGGATAAAGTTCGGTAAGCAACATCGAAGAGTCAGCCTCCTCACACTTGAGGATTCTCTTGTTTACCTTTGCTACAAAATCATTCTCCTCTACAATTTTTCTATTCAAAAGAAAGAGTGTGTCGCTTGTCACATAAGAAGAATTCGCTTGCTCATAAAGCTTGTTGAGCCTGTATATACGTGCCTCCTCATCGAGGGCCTGCTCGTCATAGGTTGTAATCTGATTATTTATGGGATTGAAACGGTAAACAAGCGACAGACGTACATCGGAAATCATAGGTACCACGCCCTTCTTCTTGCCTTTATAGACATAACATTTATCTTCCCCATTGTAACCGAACTTTTCATAGTCGGCATAATGGAGTCCTACACTTGTTCCAATTTCAAAATCTATTGAATTACCATTGTTGTAGAGATATAGGGGAGCGGTATATCCTATTGTCACTCCGGCACCTATCATAGACCCCTGCTTTCCTGTTGCTGCAAGCTTGAGCGAGAAGTCGTCGTAGGCCACATAGGGACCGACATAATATGCTCTATAAACCTTGGGATTCTTGCGTGCCTTAATGAAACGGCTCGACATCTGCATACGGGTAAACCAACCATCAGCACTCGACACCATCTCTTTTTCCCAATCCAAGCGCTTGCGTGTACGGAAATACCAACGTCCCTCGGCTCTCAGACCAAGATTGTTATACACATAACGCGAAGCATTCTTCTCGGTCGAATTCCAGTTGTATCTACCCGAGAGCAACAGCGATATTTTCTTATATTCACTCTGTACCAGGTCATACTCCACAGCCACATTAGGCGACAGAAGAGCCCAACCTATGCTATTAGTATGAATGGCGAGACGGTCGACAAACGAAACCGAATCCGAAGACACCTCATTCCTGTTCACACTCTCACTGGCATACGACGAAAGCGAGAAAAGCATCAAGCAGACAGATATATAAATTCTACACATTTTCACTCTAATTTTATAAATTTTGCCAAAGTTACACAAAATAAAATGAATAACAGTTAAAAAAATTAGCAATAATAATAAAAAAACAGCCAAGAACAAAAAAATTCTTATTTATTTAAGAAATTGCACCCCAATTCCAATTGTTATTGCGTTTAATAACACGCAGCCGTTCCCAAATTAATCTGTAATGTGGCGCATTGCACCCGGGGTCGGCATTCACAACCTCGCGTGCAACCTCGCGCACATATTGCAGCAACTGCTCGTCGCGTGCAAGGTTGGCTATCTTCAGGTCAAAGGCAACACCGCTCTGCTGCGTACCCTCAATATCGCCCGGTCCACGCAGTTTGAGGTCGGCCTCGGCAATCACAAAGCCATCGTTGCTCGTTGTCATTATCTCCATTCGCTTGCGGGTATCCTCGGAGAGTTTATAATCGGTTACAAGCAGACAGTAGGACTGGTTGCCGCCACGCCCCACCCTTCCGCGCAACTGATGCAGCTGCGAGAGCCCGAACCTCTCGGCATTCTCAATCACCATCACCGTAGCATTGGGCACATCGACCCCCACCTCTATCACGGTTGTAGATACGAGCATCTGCGTCTCGCCCGATGCGAAACGTCTCATCTCATAATCTTTTTCCTGAGGCTTCATCTTGCCGTGCAATTTGCTCAGTTTATAGTCGCAAAAGATATTACACAGCTTACTATACCCCTCTTCAAGGCTCTTGAGGTCGAGCTTTTCATTCTCACTGATAAGGGGATACACCACATACACCTGCCGACCTAACTTCAGTTGTTTGTGCAGGAAATGGTACATTTCATCGGCTCTATTACGGAATATATGCTGTGTTGCAATGGGCTTCCGTCCGGGAGGAAGCTCATCTATCACAGAGACATCGAGGTCGCCGTACAGCGTCATTGCCAATGTTCTTGGAATGGGCGTCGCAGTCATCACAAGAATATGTGGCGGGATATTGTTCTTTACCCACATCTTGGCCCTTTGCATCACCCCGAAGCGGTGCTGCTCGTCTATCACCACAAGCCCCAAACGAGCAAACTGCACTCTCTCTTCGAACACGGCGTGCGTACCCACAAGTATATTCACACTGCCATTGGCGAGCCCTTCCAATATCTGTCCGCGCTCCTTAGCCCTGGTACTGCCAGTCAGTAGTTCTACCCTCACAGGCAAAGACGAGAGCATACGCCGCAGCGTGGCAGCGTGCTGCTCGGAGAGAATTTCGGTGGGCGCTACAAGACAAGCCTGATAGCCGTTGTCAACAGCCAGTAACATCGACAACAACGCGACAAGAGTCTTTCCACTGCCCACGTCTCCCTGCACAAGACGATTCATCTGGTGATTACTGTTCACATCGCGGCGAATCTCCTTCACCACCCTCTTCTGTGCACCCGTAAGCTCAAAGGGGAGACACTCGCTGTAGAAACGGTTGAACATATCGCCCACTTTTGCAAAGCGATGACCTACATACTTTTGCATACGGTCCTTTGCATAATGAAGAATGCTCAACTGAATATAGAAAAGTTCATCGAACTTGAGGCGATACTCAGCCTCTTTCAACTCCTTATTATTTTTTGGAAAGTGTATTATACGAAGCGCCTTGCCAAGCGGCATCAGCTTGTGTTTGAGCACAATATCATCGGTCAAAGTCTCGGGAATAGCGTTGTCGCCTATCTGCGCAAAGAGATTGGAAAGCAACTTTGCCATTGCTTGCGAATTTAGCCCCGAGCGCTTCATTTTATCGGTGGTATTGTAATAGGGCTGCAACCCCATTGTGCTCAATTGCAGAGTCTCGGCAGCGTCAATGTCGGGATGTGCGATATTCACTCTGCCATTGAAAAGTGTCGGCTTGCCGAATACCACATATCTCGCACCCAGCTTCACACGGTTCTTCAGATACTTGAGACCACGAAACCAAACAAGGTCGACAAAGCCCGTCCCGTCGGTAAAATGTCCGACAATACGCCTCGACGCACCCTCGCCCATCTCCTCGAAGCTGCGTATCTCGCCACACAACTGCACATAGGGCATATTGCCCGTAAGCTCGCTCACCTTGAAAAGGCGGCTGCGGTCTACGTAGCGGTAGGGGTAATAGTGCAACAGGTCGTAGAAAGAGTATATCTTGAGCTCCCTGTTGAGCAGCGTCGCGCGCTGCTCGCCTACTCCGGGAAGATATTTTATGTCTCTTGCTGCAAGGTCGAGCATTGTAGAAGCGTATTTGCAATCATCATATCAAACGGGGTTGTGAGCTTTATATTCTCACGGTTGCCCTCGACTGCAAAGACACGCTCGCCGATAGCCTCGACAACCGAAGCATCATCGGTGAACGCCTCGACATAGCGCTGCTCGTACGCACGGCGCAACAGCGACAGGCGGAACACCTGCGGCGTCTGCACAAGGCGGTAACGGTCGCGCGGCACCGTCTGGCTTGCACCCTCGCCACCTATCACCTGCCTGAGGCTGTCCTGTAGCTCTATCATAGGCACTGCAGCACCGTTGCTCCACGCCTCACGGTAGGCCTCGTCGAGCACTCTACGCGACACGAACGGACGCACCGCGTCGTGTACGCCCACCAGCGCATCTTCGAGCAACTCGTCGTTCTCTATTGCATCGAGGCCGTTCTTCACCGAGTGGAAGCGCGTATTGCCGCCCTCGGTCACCACCACAGGAACAGCAAACGAATATTTCAGGCACAGCTCGTCCCACAACCCAAGATGCTCCTTGGGCAGCACAAGCACCAAATGAAGCGTATTATCGAGCGCATAGAGCCTCTCAAGAGTAACCATAAGCACAGGGCGACCGCCCAACAACTGGAACTGCTTGGGCAACACTCCGCCCATACGCATACCTTTTCCGCCCGCAACAACTACAAGATACCTTTTCATTTGTCGAACTGCATTTGTGAACGAATGGTAGACACCACCTCGCTTCCGCAGAAGTGCTCCACTATAGAAAAACCAAAATCGAACGACACGCCGGGACCGCAGGCGGTCATTATGTTGCCGTCAATCTCCACCTTTGCCGCAGTGTACTCTGCACCTTTGAGGTCGCCCTCGCAACCGGGGTAACAGGTAGCCTTCTTACCTTGCAGGATACCCATTCGACCAAAGACCATAGGAGCAGCACATATTGCAGCAATCAGCTTGCCTTCGTTGTTCATACGCTCTACCTCCTCGCGCACAGCAGCGTTTGCCGAGAGGTTCTCGGTACCCGCACCGCCGCCGGGAAGCACAAGGGCATCGGCATCGAAGAGAGAAAAATCGCCCATAAGGGCATCGGCAATCACAGGTACACCCTGAGCCGACAGCACCTCGCGCCGTCCCATAATAGAGACTGTAGTAACCGACAATCCCGCACGACGCATCACGTCTACGGGAGCAAGAGCCTCAACCGTCTCAAAGCCGTCGGCAAGAAAAAGATATATCTTAGTCATATATTTTGTTTTTTTGTTTACCATAAATAACAAAGCGGGAGTCAATAGCTACTCCCACCGCCAACAACACTCACTTCAATTTGAAATAATATGTTATTGTACCCATCTGATTGTTCACGCCGCCCACAGCATTGAACTGTGCCTTTGCAGCAGCCTTGAGCGCAGCCTGCCGGAGCGACGGGTTCACAGTATTCGTGCGCTGGTTGATAGAGGTCGATATAACCCGTCCTTCGGGATTCACGGTGATATTCACCACCACTCGTCCCTCGTCCTGCACGTTATACTCGGGGCGCGGCAGCTCTCCGCTACCCGCCAGTGAACGTCCGCTCAGGTCGAACGAGCCGTAACCACCCATTCCTTTGGTGATGCCTGTTGTCTGGGCACTCTCGGGCGAGCCAGCACTGCCCTCGGCCTCGGCCCGCTCCTCACCCGCACCCTTGTTCTTCGCATTCTTGGAGAAGGCGTTGGCCATTCTCTCGCTTGCCTCGCGTGCAATACGTTCAGCCTCGAGACGCTGGCGCTCAGCCTCCTGTGCAGCCCTTTCGGCCGCCTCTTCCTGCGGAGTCTTCTGCTTGGGCTTCTCCTTGCTGCTTTCCTTGGCATCGGGCACTTCAACCGTGGGCTCATCTTTTTGCGTAATCACAGGCTCCTCCACTTTCGGCTGCGCCGGTGCCGGCGTAACGCGGGAGGGCTCAGGGGCAACCTTAACCTCGGTGTACCGGTAGCCGTCGGACGCCTTGTCCACGTTACCCATAATGACAGAGACACCCGCCTCTTGCTCCTGCGGCGGCATTTTCACCCCCACGAGCAAAAGTATCAGAAGTACAATCAGGTGAAAGAGAATTGTACCCAATGCGCCTTGCAGTTGTTGCTTATCCGGTATCTTCATCTCTTCTTGTCGGGACGGCGCGTAGCAAGCACCATTTTGAAATTATTCTCGTTGGCAATGTTCAGTACCCTTACAACCTCGCGGTAAGGCACGCTCTCGTCGGCATACAGCGCCACATACATCTCGGGTTCTTTTTCGGCGCAGCCAATAAGGAATGCCGCTATCTCATCGGGGCTTATGGGCATCTCGTCCTCGTTTCCGAAAGCCGAGTAATAGTTCAGGTTGCTGTCTATTATGATTCGGGTCAACGGCTTTGCCGATGTCTGCTGCGAGCCTTGCGGCAAGAGCACCTTTATGGCATTGGGAGTTACCATTGTCGAGGTTATCATAAAGAATATTAGCAACAGGAATATAATATCGGTCATAGACGACATCGAGAATGCATCTATCGTTTTTGTTTTTCTCTTAAGCATAGTTTTATGCGTTGCTACTTTGTGCTACTGAACAGGGACAGATTCCCCAACAGTTGCGAATTTGTGTTCAATCGGAATTTTGAAAAAGAGGCTTATTCCTGCTTGTTGTCCTTCTTGCCGTGCACAATCTGCATAAAGGCTATCATCTGTGCCTCCACGTCGTTCTGCACCTTGTCGACCATAGTCACAAGATAGTTGTACGAGAAGAGCGCAACAATACCCACTATAAGTCCTCCTACGGTTGTAATCATAGCCTCGTATATACCGCCCGACAGCAAGGATACGTCGATGTTGTTGCCGGCGTTCGCCATTTGCCAGAAGGCCTGCACCATACCTGTCACCGTTCCCAAGAAACCAATCATAGGCGCAATTGCAGCGATGGTGGAGAGAATGGGCATTCCCTTCTCCAACTGGGCAATCTCGAGATTAGCGCTGTTGTTCACAGTCTCTCGTATCGCTGTGGCCGAGAGAGAGAAGTTCTTGAGTCCCTTTTCTACAATACGCGACACGGGAGTATTCTCGTGACGGCAATAATTGACGGCCGACTTTACATCGTCCTCGAGGATATTGTCATTTATACGCTCCATAAAGAGAGGGTTGCGCTTCATCGCCTTGCGCAATGCCGAAAAGCGCTCAAAGAAAATGTACACGCCCACCACCGAGAGCAGCAGCAGCACAAGCATAATCCAGCCGCCCTTTACGGCAAGGTCCCACACGTTTATCCCCTCGACAACAGGCTCTGTGATACTCATTATTGTATCCTGTGCCACCTCGGCAGCCTGTGCAAATTGTAATCCGAAAATCATAGTATCAAAAAAATTAATCTGTTATTTCTTTACCTTAAGACACTCCTTGTAGGCAGCAATAGTATCCTTGAGACCCATATACAGCGCATCGCAGATGAGAGCGTGACCGATAGAAACCTCGTCGACACAAGGTATATTCTCAATAAAATAGGCAAGGTTCTTGAGGCTCAGGTCGTGTCCGGCATTCAGTCCGATACCCAGGCTGCGGACCCTCTTTGCCGCCATCACGAAAGGCTCTATGGCAGCCTCGCGGTTCTTGGGATAGAGCTCGGCATAAGGACCTGTGTAGAGCTCAACCCTGTCGGTCCCCGCCTTTGCGGCAAACTCGGCCATACGCTCATCGGCATCTATGAAGATAGAGCTCCTTATTCCTGCCGCACGTATGTCGTTGAGAATGTCGCGCAGGAAATCCTGCTCGGCAACAGTATCCCAGCCGTGATTGGAGGTCAACTGGTCGGGCTTGTCGGGCACGAGCGTCACCTGGTGCGGCTTCACCCTGAGCACAAGGTCCATAAACTCCTTTGTGGGGTAGCCCTCGATATTGAACTCGGTATTCAGCACAGCGCGCAACGCAGGGACATCGGCACGGCAAATGTGCCTCTCATCGGGACGCGGGTGCACCGTAATTCCGTCAGCGCCAAACGATTCGCAGTCTCTGGCCACCTGCAACAGGTCGGGCATATTTCCTCCACGAGCGTTCCTTATCGTCGCAATCTTGTTTATATTTACACTTAATTTTGTCATTGATTGTTTTTTATTGTACAACATCAAAATATCAACACTCGCACAGGGGCACTATGCGAGACATTGCGCAAAATTAGCACAATTTAGGCGAATATTCACATTTTTTTCCATAAAATTGACAAAGAGTATTTTTTACGTACAAAAAACGCCACGGCAAGCAACACAAAAACCCCGCTCCGTAAAATAAAGAAAAATATAAAACAGAGATAAAATTACCGTAAATCGTTGTGCATAATCGACAAAAAAAGGCTAACTTCGCACAAAGTTATGGGCGGCTTCGCCCGTTTTTTATCTAAGACGCTAATATTTAGAACATTACACAATTAGCACAAAAACAAAACAAACAATTTATAACTTATGTCAACAAAAAGAATCAAATCGGCACTTGTTTCCGTTTTTCACAAGGACGGATTAGACGAAATCATCAAGTTACTGCACGCTGACGGCGTAAAACTCATTTCAACTGGCGGCACACAGCAATTTATCGAATCGCTCGGTATTCCCTGCACTGCTGTGGAGAGCCTCACCGGCTACCCCTCAATCCTGGGCGGTCGTGTAAAGACCCTTCACCCCAAGGTATTCGGCGGTATTCTGGGACGTCGCGAACTTGAGAAAGACCAGCAACAAATGGCCGAGTATGAAATTCCCGAGATTGACCTGGTTATTGTAGACCTCTACCCCTTTGAGCAGACTGTTGCATCGGGTGCTTGCGAGGCCGACATCATTGAAAAAATCGACATAGGCGGTATCTCCCTCATTCGCGGTGCAGCAAAGAACTTCAACGACGTTGTTATTGTTGCCAGCAAGGGTCAATACCAGCCTCTGCTCGACATTCTCAAGAGCAACGGTGCACAGACAACCCTCGAGGAGCGCCGTTTCTTTGCACGTGAGGCGTTTGCTGTATCATCGTCTTACGACTCGGCCATCTTCAACTACTTCACAGGTGAGGAGCACAGCGCCTTCCGCTATACACAGGATACACCTATGAGCCTGCGCTACGGCGAGAACCCCCACCAGAAGGGCGCTTTCTACGGCGACTTCAACAAAATCTTCGACCAGATTCACGGCAAGGAGATTTCGTACAACAACCTCCTCGACATTCACGCAGCAGTGGAGCTCATTGCCGACTTTGCCGGTGACACCACATTTGCAATCCTCAAGCACAACAACGCCTGCGGCCTTGCATCGCGCCCCACTATCCTCGAGGCTTGGAAGGACGCCCTTGCAGGCGACCCCGTATCGGCGTTCGGCGGCGTGCTCGTAGCAAACGCAACTATTGACAAGGCGACAGCCGAGGCTATCAACGAGATATTCTTCGAGGTAATCATTGCCCCCGCATACGACGACGACGCACTCGAGGTCCTCAAGCAGAAGAAGAACCGCATAATCCTTGTACACAAGTGCAACGAGATGCCCGCCCGCACATTCCGCAGCGTGCTCAACGGCGTACTTGTACAGGAGCGCGACGCAAAGGTAGAGAGCGCCGAGGAGCTCAACACCGTATCACAGGCACAGCCCACAGCACAGGAGGTAGAGGATATGCTCTTTGCCAACAAGATTGTAAAGCACAGCAAGAGCAACGCCATCGTACTTGCAAAAGGCAAGCAGCTCATTGCAAGCGGCGTAGGCCAGACCTCACGCGTAGACTCGCTCAGACACGCCATTGAGAAAGCCGGCTCGTTCGGATTCTCGCTCCAGGGTGCTGTAATGGCAAGCGACGCGTTCTTCCCCTTCCCCGACTGCGTACAGATTGCACACGAGGCAGGAATAAGCGCAGTTATCCACCCGGGTGGCTCGGTAAGGGACAAGGAGTCGGTAGACTATTGCGACGCGAACGGCGTTTCAATGGTTACAACCGGATTCCGCCACTTCAAGCACTAAGAAGCAACGGGGGCCTGTGACAGGTATCCCCCTGCTCATTTTTATTAAACAGCAAAAGACAGTTTCTACAAAAATGGGACTTTTTTCATTCACACAAGATGTTGCCATTGACTTGGGAACCGCAAACACCATCATCACCTACAACGGTAAGATTGTGGTTGACGAGCCCTCGGTAGTAGCCATTGACAACAGCACAAAAAAGATGATTGCCGTTGGTGAGCGTGCCAAGCAGATGCACGAGAAGACCAACCCCAAGATACAGACGATACGCCCCTTGCGCGACGGTGTGATTGCCGACTTCAACGCCTGCGAGCAGATGATGCGCGGCCTCATAGAGAAGGTGAATATGGGCAGCAAGCTCTTCACCCCCTCACTGCGTATGGTCATCGGCGTCCCCTACGGCTCTACCGAGGTTGAGCTCCGTGCGGTACGCGACTCGGCAGAGCACGCCGGCGGACGCGACGTCTACCTCATCTACGAGCCTATGGCATCGGCATTGGGTATCGGACTCGACGTCACAGCCCCAGAGGGCAATATGGTCGTGGACATTGGTGGCGGTTCAACCGAGATTGCCGTA
This sequence comes from Bacteroidaceae bacterium, assembly GCA_017554605.1. Lineage (GTDB taxonomy): Bacteria > Bacteroidota > Bacteroidia > Bacteroidales > Bacteroidaceae > HGM04593. The sequence goes on along the minus strand of JAFZIA010000002.1, from coordinate 13,372 downwards.
ATATCACTCGGCGGCATCGTATCGAACGGCTCACTGCGAATTGCAGGTGACGACTTTACAGCCGACATTCAGGAGTATATGGGCCGCCAGCACAACGTCCGCGTCAGCGAGCGTATGGCAGAGCGTATCAAGATACACGTAGGTTCGGCACTCACCGAGCTCGGCGAGAATGCCCCCCAGGACTACATTGTACACGGTCCTAACAGGATTACTGCAATGCCTATGGAGGTACCCGTATGCTACCAGGAGATTGCGCACTGTATCGACAAGTCAATCACAAAGATTGAGAATGCCATCATAAGCGCACTCGAGGCAACCCCTCCCGAACTGTACGCCGACATTGTACACAACGGCATATACCTTGCCGGTGGAGGCGCCCTTCTCCGCGGACTCGACAAGCGTCTGTCGGACAAGATAAATATCCCCTTCCACATTGCCGAGAACCCCCTCTACTGTGTGGCAAAGGGTACAGCGCTTGCACTGACAAACCTCAACTACCCGTTCCTTATGAGATAAACAAAGGTAAAAGAGAGTGCAGACGATACTTAACTTTCTGATAAAGCATAATCACTGGTTCCTTTTCATTCTATTGGAAGGAATCAGTTTTATGCTTATTGTACGCTTCAACAACTACCAGGGTGCAGCATTCTTCACGGCAGCCAACAGCGCCGTGGGCGGGCTCTACTCGGCCATTTCGGACGTGGACAGCTACTTTGGCCTGCAGCAAGAGAACAGCACCCTGCTCGCACACAACAAGGAGCTCACCCAGGAGGTAGCCCTCCTGCGCGCGCAGATTGCCGAACTAAAGAACCGCGAGGCACTGCTCACCGACACCGTCGTACAGAACATCGGCCCGGGGTACAGGTTCCACACAGCCACAATAGTAAGCGGCAGCAGCAACACCGCCAACAACTACTTTGTGATTGACAAAGGCCGCAGCGACAGCATAAGCAGCGAGATGGGAGTATTCAACAGCGAAGGAGTAGTGGGCATCATCTACCAAAGCTCCACACACTATTCGCTCGTGCTGCCCCTGCTCAACAGCAAGAGCCGCACAAGCTGCAAGGTACGCGGCGACAACACATCGAGCATACTGCAGTGGGACGGCAACGACGTACGCTACTCGCACCTTGTCGACCTTCCGCGCCACACACGCATAGCAAAGGGCGACACCGTTGTCACAAGCGGACACTCGGCAATATTCCCCGAGGGAATACCAGTAGGCATCATCGACAAGATAGAAGACTCGGCCGACGGAATGTTCTACCGCGCACGCGTTGAGCTGTTCACCAACTTCGCGACACTCTCATCGGTGTTCATAGTCACAAAAGAGGGATACGAAGAGCAAAAGGAACTCGAAAGAACAATAACAAAGGAATGACAGCAACCTACCTCATAAAACTGCGCGACTTTGTACTCTTTGCACTGGTACAGGTCCTTATTTTTGCGCACATACACCTGTTCGACTATGCGACAGCCTGCGTAGCCCTCATATTCCTGCTCAAGCTTCCGCGCCACACATCGCGCAACGAGCTGCTCATTTGGGGCTTTCTTATGGGACTCGCGACAGACATATTCGGAAGCACCCCCGGAATGAACGCCGCTGCATTCACCGCAGTAGCCTTCGTGCGCAACACCCTGCTCGAGAACTTTATCCCCAAAGGATTCGCCGACGACATAATCCCGGGCATAAGCACCATAAAGACAGGACGTTACCTGAGCTACACATCAATATGCACATTCCTGTTCTACACCGTGCTCTACCTGCTTGAGCTGTTCACCATACACTACCCCCTTCCGCTGCTCATAGGAGCAGCATCGAGCACACTGCTCACAATGCTCTTCGTCATAATTGCCGAGTTTTTCACACGCAAATAAGAGACTATGGGTAATGCTCACAACGACTTCAAGCTCGAGAAGCGCAAATACGTGCTCGGCGGCATTGTGCTGCTGGTGGTAGCCGTATATATAGTGCGTCTCTTCAACCTGCAGATACTGAGCGAAGAGTACAAGGACAAGGCCGACAGCAATGCCTTCTACAAGAAAACCATCTACCCTGCGCGAGGCCTTATGTACGACCGCAACGGCAAGCTCCTTGTATATAACCAGCCTGCCTACGACATCACATTCATTCCCCGAGAAATAAAGAAGACCGACACGCTGGAGCTGTGCAGCACCCTCGGCATCACACGCGACGAGTTCGAGCGCCGTATGGCCCTCATACGCAAAAGCCGCGGCTACTCATCGTACACCGAACAGACATTTATGACACGCCTCTCGGCCGAGGAATTCGCACCCTTCAACGAGAAGCTCTACCGCTTCCCCGGCTTTTACGTGCGCAAGCGCTCCATACGCCAATACACACACGGAGCAGCGGGCGTGCTCTTCGGCGACATAGGCGAAGTATCACAGAAGAAGATAGAAAGCGACCCCTACTACACACGTGGCGATTACATAGGCACACAAGGTCTGGAGGCTTCGTACGAAAGATATTTGCGAGGTGAAAAAGGAACAGAAATGCTGCTGCGCGACGCATACGGACGCATACAAGGGAACTATCGCGACGGAGCATACGACACACTGCCCGTTCCTGGAAAAAACCTCACGCTGGGCATAGACATCGAGCTACAAGAACTGGGCGAGCAACTGCTGCAGAACAAGATTGGCAGCATTGTGGCAATTGAACCCTCAACAGGAGAGATACTTTGTATGGTATCATCACCCTCGTACGACCCGCGTATGCTGGTGGGACGACAGCGAGGCGAGAACCACAAACTGCTCTCACAGGACAAGCGCAAGCCCCTTATGAACCGCGCGGTAATGGGAACATACCCGCCCGGTTCCACATTCAAGACCTCACAGGCACTCACATTCCTGCAGGAAGGCATAATAACCCACGAGACAAACTTCCACTGCTCGGGCGGCTTCCGCTACAACAAGTTCAAGCTCGGCTGTCACGCCCACGGCTCACCCCTTCCGCTCTACCCCGCAATAGCGACATCGTGCAACGCCTACTTCTGCTGGGGTCTCGTGCGAATGTTCTCCTCGAGCAAGTACAAGGGCGCACAAGAAGCTATGGACGTATGGCGCGACTATATGGTCTCAATGGGATTCGGATACAGACTGGGCATAGACATTCCTGGCGAAGCACGAGGAATGATACCCAATGCAAAATACTACACCCGCCACTACGGCAACTACTGGAACGCTGTTACTGTAATCAGCATCTCTATTGGACAGGGCGAGGTTACGCTCACCCCCCTGCAGATAGCCAACCTGTGCGCAACGATAGCCAACAGGGGAACATTTGTAACCCCTCACCTTGTAAGCAGCATCGAGGGAGACACGCTGCCAAGCACCTACCGCGAGCACCGCACCACAAAAGTGGGACGTGCGGCCTACGAGGACGTTGTACGCGGAATGCGCCAGGCTGTGACCGACGGAACCTGCCGTGGAGCGGCAATCCCAGGCATCGAAGTGTGCGGAAAAACCGGTACGGCCGAGAACAAAGGCAAGGACCACTCGGCATTCATCGGCTTTGCCCCGATGAACGACCCAAAGATTGCAATTGCCGTATATGTGGAGAACGGAGGCTTCGGCGCCACCTACGGAGTGCCCATAGGCAAGCTGATAATGGAAAAATACCTTAACGGGACACTCTCCGAAGAGAGTCTTATAAAAGCAAAAGAGATACAGAACAGGGTAATTTATTATGGAGAGGGAGAGAGGTAACATACTAAGCAGAATCGACTGGTTTACAATAGTACTCTACCTGTCGCTCGGCATTATGGGCTGGTTGGCCATCTGCGGTGCAAGCTACAGCTACATAGAGAGCGATTTTCTTGAGTTCCTGAGCCTCAGCGAGCGCACAGGCAAGCAGGCTATGTGGATGGGAGTATCTCTCTTCACAGGCATTATACTGCTCTGCTTCGACAAGCGCATATACAAGGACTGGTCGTTCATAATATACATATTCTTCACGCTGCTGTGCATTGTGACAATCTTCGTTGCACGAGACATCAAGGGCTCACGCTCGTGGATAAGCATAGGAAGCTCGTTCAGCCTGCAGCCCGCCGAATTTATGAAGTTCGCCACCACACTTGCCCTTGCGAGCTTTATGAGCCGCCACGGATTCTCGCTGGAGAAGAAAGGCGACCTTCTTGGCAGCCTTATGCTCTTCATACTGCCTATGTTGGTGATTGTGGGACAGCGTGAGACGGGAAGCGCCCTCGTCTACCTCTCGTTCTTCATTGTACTCTACCGCGAGGGAATGACAGGCCTCGTTCTCCTGACCGCCGTCAGCGCAATAGTCTACTTCATTGTGGGAATAAGGTTCGGCGACGTACATTTCGACTCGCTGGAGGTCTCCGTGGGACACTACGCGGTGCTTGTGCTCATACAGACATTCTCCATTGCAATGGTAAAATTCTGGTGCAAGCACGACAGGAGCGCCCTTGTACTGTTCATTGTAAACACCGTGGGCACACTGGGCAGCTACTGGATTGCCATCTATCTTATCTCATTCAACATTATCATAGTCCAGTATCTGCTCCTTGCATTCAACGCAATATACCTTCTGCTACGCGTACGTCTCGAAAAGGAGAAAGACAACCTGTGGGTGGTGCTTTTCATTGCGGGCTCGCTGGCCTTCTATGCGTCGTGCGACTATGTGATGCACAATGTACTCAAGGAGCACCAGAGAACGCGAATAGAGGTCCTCCTGGGACTCAAGGAAGAACTTTCAGGAGCCGGATACAATGTACACCAGTCCAAGATAGCCATCGGTTCGGGCGGCGCCACAGGAAAAGGATTCCTCAACGGCACACAGACAAAGCTCAAATATGTCCCCGAGCAGGATACCGACTTCATTTTTTGCACCATAGGTGAGGAGCAGGGCTTTGCCGGCTCCGTCACCGTGATATTGGTATTTGCAATGTTCGTATTGAGGCTTATGTATCTTGCCGAGCGGCAGAACGACCGCTTCGGACGCGTCTACGGCTACTCCCTTGCCGCAATATTCTTCTTCCACTTTACCATAAACATAGGAATGGTGCTGGGAATAATGCCCGTGATTGGAATACCGTTGCCATTCTTCAGCTACGGAGGCTCATCGTTCCTGGGATTCTCAATCCTGCTCTTCAGTTTCCTCAGGGTAGATGCCGACCGCAACGTACGGCTCTGACACCCACGCTGCGCACCCCATTCACCTCCCCGCTCATTATATGCGCAATGCTTACCGTCACAGTATCTGCCGACGGTAGCTCCAATTGCGTCAATCTATAGCCCGTCTGGTACAACAGCCCTGCCGTAGGACCTATTTGCTGTCCCAAACTATCGAAAATCTCGCAACAGAGAGTATCGGTAACACCCACACCACCCGACGAGCCGCGCACACAAGCGCTCAGCCATAATTTGCGATAGGGATAACCGGGAGTAGTGCGCAACTCTATATACGCATCGCAAACCTCCGATGCCGCACGCGCATTGCACAGCCTGAAGACAAGCGTATCGTTGCTTTTCCAGCCGTCCTCTACGTTGCAAAAATCGTGGTAAACGGTATCGGCACAGGAGCACAGGCACAGCACAAGCAACAGACTACTCGCCCTGCTGAGCGCCCTTGTTATCCTTGCCGCCATTGGGATTGCCATTATTGCGTCTGTTCTTGGGTTTCCTGTAATTGTTGCGACGTTCCTGGCGTGGAGCATTACTGTTCTCGCCCTGCGGCTGCTCCTGAGGAGCACCGGCTGCAACAGCGTTGCCCTGCGGCTGCCCTCCTCCCTTGCCTTTGCGGCGCTTCTTTTTGGCAGCATTGTCGAAACGGTTGATATTCTCCTGTTCCAGCAAGTCGAACGAGCGTCTCTCCTCCTGCCCGTTTACCGACAGCGTCTCGGGGCGCTCACCGCGCCTGTTCATCTCAATCACAGCATTTGCACGCTTCACCGATATTGTCACAAGGTTGGCAGCAATATGCTTGTCGGTAGAGTAAGTAAGCTCACCGTTAAGAATGTCGGCCTTGAAGAAATAGTAGAGATTATCCCTTGTCTCAAGCTCAATGTCGCGCGAGGGCATTCCGCGCGAAGCCTCCACGTATGCATCGACCTCGTAGTTGAGGCAACACTTGAGCTTGGCACACTGTCCCGCGAGCTTTTGCGGGTTAAGCGAAATATCCTGGAAACGCGCAGCGGTGGTAGAGACCGACACAAAGCTCGTTGTGAACGTAGCGCAGCAGAGCTCCCTGCCACAAGGTCCGATACCTCCTATGCGTCCCGCCTCCTGGCGCGCACCAATCTGCTTCATCTCAATCTTTATCCTGAAAGTCTCGGCAAGCACCTTAATCAGTTGTCTGAAGTCGACACGATTATCGGCAATATAATAGAAAATAGCCTTCAACCCGTCGCCCTGATACTCAACGTCGCCAATCTTCATATCAAGCTCAAGGTCCTTGGCAATCTGCCGTGAGCGTATCATTGTATCGTGTTCACGCGCCTTTGCCTCCTCGAATTTCTCCATATCCACAGGCTTTGCCTTGCGGTATATACGCTTGAACTCCGACTCGGGAGTGAGGCGTGTCTTCTTCAACTGCAGGAGCACAAGACGCCCTGTGAGCGACACTGTGCCAATATCGTGTCCCGGAGTAGCCTCAACAGCCACAATATCACCCTTCTTGAGCGGAATGCCGTTGCTGTTGCGGTAATAGCCCTTACGCGTATTCTTGAACTGCACCTCTACAATATCCGTATCCTCGTAGTTGCCCGGAACACCGGCCAACCAGTCGAAAGTGTGCAGCGGGGCGTCCATCTTGCTGCACCCGTTACAGCATATACCTGCGCAATTGTTATTGTCTTTATGTTTACAGTTATCCATCATTTTCATTTATCTATTCTTAATCCAAACAATCATTCTCAACGACATATCGAAAAAGACCATTTTTGCATTTACATTATGTTCTATATGATGCTGCGCCTCGCTCAACTCCTCCATTATCCCGAAGATGTTACGTTCATTGACAAAAGGCGAGAAACGCACCGAGAAGTTACGCTCGGCACTCGACATCGTGAGCATCTCGTCGCGTTTGAAATTCATTATAAAATTCTCGCGTATCATTCTCTGGCAATACTCCAGAAGATGCTTCTGCCGCTCCCTGCCGAGTGCAGCCACCTGCTCGCTCCATTTTTTCATTTCACGTATGTTACGCGCATACGCCACACGCATCAACTGCGCAAAAAGCTCAAGAAACTGCTCCTTGTCGCTGTCTATGCTCAACTGCTCCTCGGCCTTTTCCCAACTACCACCGCTCAACCGCGCAATCTGCGCAGCATCGTCGGGGGACAACGAGTAACGCACCTGCAATGCCTGTGCTATCTCACCGTCGCTAAGGCGCGGGACATCTATCCGCTGCGTACGGCTCAGGATTGTGGGGATAATCTTCTCGGGCTCCTCGGACACAAGAATAAAGAGCGTATCCTTTGGCGGCTCCTCGATAATCTTGAGCAGTTTGTTCGAGCCCACCTCCTTCATCTTCTCGGGCAGCCATATTATGACAATCTTCCAGCCACCCTCACGCGACTGCATCGCGAGTTTCTGCAGAATCTCGCCGCTCTCACGCTCATATATCATCGGCTGCTGGTTCTCCACACCCATTTTCTTCAGCCAGTCGGCGTATGTAAAATAGGGGTTCTTGAGGAATATTTCGCGCCACTCGTTTATATAATCATCGCTCACTGGAACGTGGTCGGAACTGCAGTTTTTCTTCTTAAGCACCGGGTACACAAAATGCAGGTCGCTGTGAACGAGCTTGTTCACCTTGGCACAAGTGGGACAAATGCCACACGGCTCGCCATTATCCCTGTTTTTGCAAAGCAGATAATGCGCCAGCGCAACCGCCAACGGCAGCTTACCGTTACCGCGCGGACCGGTAACAAGCAGCGCGTGCGCCATACGATTTTCATCGACAAAGCGCCTCATCTGTTCCTTTACACCCTCTTGTCCTATTATATCCGAGAAATACATAACTACTCAGTATCAATATATCGCACCTGCAATCTTGCATACACTGTCTACCGCATTCATCGTGTAGAAGTGTATACTGGGTACACCGTTTGCCATCAGTTCGCGGCACTGGGCTATACACCACTCACGACCCACCGCTGTTGCTGCCTCATCGTCCTTACACTTCTGAAGCTCTGCTACAAGCTCGTCGGGAAGGTCGACACGGAACGTCTTTGGCAGGATATTCATCTGCGAGAGACGGTGTATAGGCTTAATTCCTGGTATTATGGGAACATTTATTCCCGCTTCGCGTGCCTTTCGCACAAACTCGAAATATTTCCTGTTGTCGAAGAACATCTGCGTCACCGCATATTCGGCACCCTCGTCCACCTTCTGCTTGAGCCAAGCAATATCGCAGTCTATATTAGGAGACTCTTCGTGCTTCTCGGGGTAACAGGCAACGCCGTACGAGAAACGCGCGCCGCGCTCCTTCATCTGCGAGCCGTCGACAAAAAAGCCCTCGTTGAAGCGGTTAATTTGTCGCTGGAGCTCTATCGCGTGCTTGTGTCCGCCCTGCAAGGGAACAAAATTACCGTCCTCCTTCACCTTGTCGCCGCGCAGCACAAGAACATCAGTTATTCCCGACAACTGAAGGTCTATGAGCACATACTCGGTCTCCTCCAGCGTAAAGCCGTTGCACAGGATATGCGGCACCACAGGTACACCGTAACGGTGATGTATGGCAGTGGCAACAGCCACTGTACCCGGCCTGCGGCGTATATTTGTACGCTTGAACATACCATTGCCCATATCCACATAGATATTCTCGCTGTGGTGGGTTGTTATATTTATATACTTGGGGTCGAACTGCATCAAACGGTCGATCGAATCGAACAGTTTAGCAGTTCCGGTACCCTTGACAGGAGGCAGCACCTCAAACGAGAAAGCCGTCTTTTCCGAAGCGTTTATATAATCTATTACTCTCATTTCTATCTGTTTAAGCACATCTGCGCACCCTTTGAACGCATATAATTACTTTTATCTTTACACCCGCACAAGGACAGAGACAGACGTATCGTGTGTCACGAAGTTATACGAACACAAAAAGCCGAATAACTTCTAATTTGCGAAAATAGCATATTTTTTTGAGAAACGAACCTACATACCTACAAAATAGTTAGCAAAAAACCTCTGTTATCTCAAAAAAACACAAATTCGGCAACCCGTGGCAATACATTACCGACAAAAAACAGGGTGTGCCAAGGTTACCCCTGTACACACCCCACGAAACACAAAAAACACAAAATATTTTAAAAGTTCATCACACTGCCGTCGGGAGCAAGTAAAACCTCCTGCTCAAAATTACCACGCTCAAGGCTTAATTTATAGAATTGGTGCGAGGGAGTCTCAATAAAATCGGCATCGTCAATCCTGTAGTCGGGATATAAAGCAGTAGCGGAATTACGAACCTCAGCGGGGAGGGCCGAGACTGCTACGTTCCACTCGCTGTACACCCACTCGCCCGAAGAATTAAAATACACCTCCTTGACAACATTCTGGTGCAGAATCTTAACCTCAAATAATCCGTTCTCGTCATACTCGCTTTTACGGACGGTTGCACCCGGATATTTAGCCTCAACAAAAACATTCAGCTTGTTGCCCAGAGAGGGAACTGTCCCCTCGAGTCCGCCGTCAAGAATAACGCCATCGGCAGTAACATATATCCACTGCTCGGCACCACGCTTTTCAATCTCAATCTCGTAGTAGTTGCCCGACGGAGTCTCTACATAATCGACATCGTCAATGCGGTGACTGGGATAAGCCTCGGCAACAGCATCGGCCACACTCTTGGGGAGCGCAGCAAGCGCAATGTCCCACTCGGTGTACACCCACCCGTTGTCTGCCCCGAAATAGGCATCCTTAAGCAGCGAGTCGTGGATAAACTCCACCTCCAGCAGCCCGTTGTTCTCATATTCGGCCTTGCGTATCGATGCACCGGGATATTTTGCCTCGATATAACTCTTTACCGTCGCATTTACAGCAACACCCTTGTCATCGTCACTGTCGCACGACACCACTGCCGCAAGCGCAAAAAACAGTATAGGGAATAGTAACTTTTTCATATTCACATAAATTATACAGTTCATAAATTATCAGTCATCAATATCTATAAGATTAAACTTCAAGTCAAAAGTAAGTTCGAGGCGATTCGACAATTTCACCTCGTAGTCGTGGCGGTCGCGATCTATCTGTAACACTTTTTCATTGGGATAATTCTCGCCGATATACTTTTTTATCGGCTCGGGAATTACAACCGCGGGGACTTCGCCGTAGCGGCAATCTATCTCTTTCCAGTTGCCGTTGCGCAGGAATTCCACCTTAGTGCCATCGGTAAAGACAACCTCGTAGTTACGGTCGAAGAGGTCGCGTTCCTCCTTAACATACGATATTTTAAGCGAGCCGAAATGCTCATTCACGAATTTTTGTGCCGCAGCAGGAAGCTTCTCCTTTGTTATCACACGGTCGTTATCGGCTTTTGCAGCAGAGAGACCCAACACAAGAACAGAAACAGCGAATAAAAGGATTCTTTTCATAATTATTGCTCTTTAATTTTGTTATACATTTTCTTTTTAAGAACAAGTTTTTTACAGCCTTGTTCACTTCTTACATTGCAAAGATTATATACAATTCTGAAACGAATTTGAAATTTCGGGAATGCTGCAATTATTTTTACAAATTATTTCGGCTGCCAACGGCAATTATCACTATTTTTGCACTTAATCATCAAAAAACCGACAAAACAGCAACACCTATGAATACCATTTGGATAGTAATGCCCATACTCATTGTGCTTATGTTCCTGCTGGGAACAGAACTCACACGCGACTCCTTTACCGCTGTAGCGCGTAAACCAGTAGCACTCATATTGGGTACAATAGGGCAAATTGTACTGCTCCCCCTGGTTGCATTTGCCGTTGCCAAGATACTCACACTGCCACCCGTATTTTTTATGGGTCTTGTGCTCATAGCCTGCTGCCCGGGCGGAAGCTCGTCAAACGCATTCTCGATGCTTGCCAAGGGCGACGTAGCCCTCTCCGTAGCTCTCACCGCCATAAGCAGCGTCGTTACACTTTTTACCCTCCCCCTCATTATGCAGGCAGTAGCGTTCTACGTATCCAACGAGGCAAATGTCACAATAGAACTGCCTATAGGCAAGCTGCTTATGCAGAATCTGGCGCTTATGTTTGTCCCTATGCTGCTTGGAGTGGTTTTCAGACGCACAATGCCGCGCCACGCCACAGCTACCAACCGTCTGTTGAGCAAGGCTGCCTTTCCTGCGCTAATGCTGCTGGCGCTGCTATTCTTCCTGCAATACCCCAAAGTAATTGCCGACAACTTTGCCACACTGGGCACAGCCTGCACGCTGCTCATTATAGTCACAATGGCCTGTGGCTCGCTGCTCTCACGCGCAGGCAAGACAACTGATGCAGCCCGACGCACCATTGTAATTGAGATTGGAATGCAGAATGCCGCACAAGCAATCGCAATAGCCTCATCGCCAATAATTTTCAACAACGATAATATGGCAATCCCCGCCATCATATATGCACTTCTGATGAACGTCATTCTGCTCATATATGTATTTTACTTAAGAAAGAAACAACAATAAAATATGGCAAAAAAAGAGAACATAAAAAAACTGTTCGACAACATCGCATCGGACTACGACAAACTCAACCACATTCTATCGCTCAACATAGATAAAGGCTGGAGAAAAAAAGCTGTAAAAGAGACAATAGACTGCGCCGAGCCTATGCAGGTGCTCGACGTTGCCTGCGGAACAGGAGATTTCACTATAGAGATAGCTCGCAAGGCTGTACCCGGAAGCAAGATAACCGGCATCGACCTGTCCGAAGGAATGATGTCCATAGGCCGTGAAAAGATAGCCTCGGCAGCAGTGGAAGCCACCCTTGAATATGGCGACTGCGAGGCACTCACATACGCCGACAACAGCTTCGACAGAATAACAGTGGGCTTTGGCGTGCGCAACTTCGAGCACCTGGAGCTTGGACTCAGAGAGATGCAGCGCGTACTGAAGAAAGGCGGCAAGTTGGTTATACTCGAGCTGTCAATACCCTCGAACAGTTTCATACGCTGGTGCTACAAGCTCTATTTTCTTAAAATACTGCCCGCGATAGGCGGTTGGGTATCAGGCAACAGAGGCGCATATAACTATCTGCCCGCATCGGTACTGCATTTTCCCGCACCCGACAAATTCCAGGCAATGATGCGCGAGGCAGGATTCCCCACAGTAGAGCACAAGGCATTCACATTCGGAATATGCCGTATGTACATTGGCAAAAAATAAGATTATATGCTTGTCAGTTGGATAAAAGCTATGCGCCCGCAGACACTACCCGTGAGCATAGCCGGAGTTATTGCAGGAACAGGCTGTGCAGTATGGTGCAACAAATTCAATGCAGCGCCGGCACTGCTGTGCCTTTTGTTTGCAGTGCTTGCACAGATAGCCTCTAACTTTGGAAACGAATATTACGATTACGTAAAAGGGATTGACAAAAAGGGACGCGAGGGCTTCAGGCGCGGTGTAACCGAGGGGGACATCTCCCCCGTGGCAATGCGCAATGCCACCTTCTGCACGCTTGCACTTGCAGCGCTTACAGGCTGCGCAATGCTCCCTTACGGCGGAACAGAACTTATAGCAGTGGGGATTGCAGTAGCAGTCTTTGCCCTTGCCTACAGTGCAGGACCTTTTCCCCTGTCGCACCACGGACTGGGCGATATTACCGTTGTCATATTCTTCGGACTAATTCCCGTCACCTTCACCTGCTACCTGCAATGCGGCAGTTGGGAAGGGCTGAATGCATCGCTACCTACATCGGTTGCAGTAGGGCTTCTTGCCGCCAACGTACTCATAGTGAACAACTACCGCGATGCCGACGATGACAAGGAAGCAGGCAAGCGCACAACCGTCGTTCTCTTTGGACGAAAAGCAATGTCCCTCGTCTATCTTCTCTCGGGCATCACGGCAATAGCCATAGCCTTTATACTCCCCGTGTGGAGGGGAATACTACGCCTTTCATTTGCAGTACCAATGCTTTACCTACTGCTTTTACACATAAAAAACTGGCGTAAGCTAATAAGAAACAGCGGTGCAGCACTTAACCCACTATTGGGCGATACAGCCAAAGTTCTACTGTTTTACTCGACAATGCTGTTTGCGGGTAAGCATCCGACCAAGTACATATAGATAGCAATTAGCCGCTACTAGCAGGTAGTACCCGTTAGTGGCGGCTAATTGTTGGTAGTAGCAGCTATTACCTGCTATTAGCGGGTAGTGCCTTCCAGTTACAAGGTAGTAGTT
>JAFZIA010000027.1 GCA_017554605.1 Bacteroidaceae bacterium | reverse complement strand
TCTTTTGTGCAAGGTTTTTTGTTTCTTTTTTTCGCAAAAAAAGAAAGCAGAAGAAAATACTACAACGAGAGAATAGCCGTAAAATAACACCGGGAAGGTGGTTGAAAGAATTGTTATCCACAGTAAATTTCTACTGAACCGCATTAATATGTACACACTTGTGAACAACGTCGGGAAGGTGACCGAGTGGGTTATCAATGCATATTTTATGGAATATAAAAGAGGTTGGCAAAAACCAACCTCAAGAGTGGCACAATGCTCAACGCTTTGTGCCTGCACACAGAATGTGCTAACCAATGAAAAACAAAAATTATCTGTTACGCAGGAGATTCATAAACTCCTCGCGTGTCTTTGCCTGATTGAATGCACCGCAAAAATCCGATGTCGTGGTTATTGAATTCTGTTTCTTTATGCCACGCATCTGCATACACAGGTGCTGCGCCTCCACAACCACCATTACGCCCAGCGGGTTGAGTGTCTCCTGTATGCACTCCTTTATCTGCAGCGTGAGGCGCTCCTGCACTTGCAGGCGGCGTGCATATACGTCTACCACACGTGCAATCTTGCTGAGTCCTGTGATGTATCCGTTGGGGATATATGCAACGTGTACCTTGCCGAAGAAGGGCAGAATGTGATGTTCGCAAAGAGAATAGAAGTCAATGTCTTTTACTATTACCATCTGGCTGTAATCCTCCTTGAACATTGCTCCGCGCAGAATGGCGTGAGGGTCCTCGCGGTATCCGGCTGTGGTGTCGAGTATGGCACGTGCCACGCGGTCGGGGGTTTTTATGAGTCCTTCGCGCCCGGTGTCCTCACCAATAAGCTCCAACATATTATGGCAACAATCCATAAGGCCTTTTATGGTCTTTTCTCTATTCTCCTCCATATTTGTTATTAAGGACGGGTTCCGTCGGTGTGCTTGTTCCGCAGAGCCTGTCGGTTTTTGTGAATGTTGTACTTTGCGACACTGTCGCCCCGTATCAGTAGGGCAGGTTAATCAATGTCTTCTTTACCGAAATTTCTCTGAATTTGCGGGTGGCTTTCAGGCGGTACATAACAGCCTCGGCCTCCTCGCGTGTGCGGTAGTCGCCATATTGGCACGAGCGTATGGGTGACTCGAATACCACATATACCTCGGCGCCGGGGAAATTCTCCCTCATATATTGTGCCATATTGTTGGCCTCGTCGCGTGCTGCACGCGAATTGTTGCCCGAGTAGACAAGCACTCTGTAGCCCTCTACTTGTGCAGGCTTTCCGTCGCGCAGTGCCATTGAGCCCATCAGCTCGGTGAGCTTCTGCGGTTGGGTTACACGTACTGTGCCCTGTCCCTGTACGTCGCGTTCGAGCTCGGTAACAATATTGCTCTGAGCCCTTGTAGTAAGGGCGCAGAACAATATAAGGGTTATAAGAAAAAATCTTCTCATTACTTCCAAGCGTCGATGATACCTTTGAAGTCGGCAACCTTGAGCGATGCACCACCGATGAGTCCACCGTCAACGTCTGCGTTAGCGAAGAGCTCCTTAGCATTGCTTGCCTTGCAGCTACCGCCGTAGAGGATAGATGTGTTGTCGGCAACCTCGGCGCCATACTTCTCAACGATTGTCGAGCGGATATAAGCGTGGATCTCCTGTGCCTGCTCGGGAGTAGCTGTCAAGCCTGTACCGATAGCCCAAACGGGTTCGTAAGCGAGGATAATCTTAGAGAAGTCCTCGGCCGAGAGGTCGTAGAGCGAGCCTGCGAGCTGCTTGTAAACAACCTCGTTCTGAATGCCCTGGTTGCGCTCCTCGAGAACCTCACCGATGCAGAAGATGGGTGTAAGGCCGTTTGCAAGAGCGAGCTGTACCTTCTCCTTGAGAATCTCCTCTGTCTCGCCGTAGTATGCACGACGCTCAGAGTGACCGAGGATAACATACTTTGCACCGGTAGAAGCTACCATAGATGCCGATACCTCGCCTGTGTATGCGCCCGATACCTTGTCGGCGCAGTTCTCGGCACCAACGCCTATTACCTCGCCGTCAACAGCGGGTACAACCGATGCAAGGTGAATGAAGGGAGTACAGATTACAACGTCGCAGTTGGGCTTGTCTGCTGCAAGAGCCTCGTTGAGCTCCTTTGCAAGTGCAACACCCTCCTGAAGGTTCAGGTTCATCTTCCAGTTACCTGCTACAATTTTCTTTCTCATAGTCGTTTAATTTTTAGGGTTTATATTGTTAATATCACTGTTTGTTCCGTCTGTTTTTCCTTTTTTGCCCGACCTCTTCCTCTTGCTTCCTGTAAGAATGTCGAACACAATAATGGATATTATCGACAAAGATAAGACAAAGAGCCAACTTTGCCAACTGCTCACGCGGCTTTGTTGCGTTGAGAGTTGCTCGAGTATCCCGGCCTGCATATTGTGCTCAATGTGCGGCATATACTCTATGCTCCACTTTTTCAGTATCTTGCCGTCCTTGATGAGGAGTGCTCCGGGGTTGGCGCGTATCATTGTCTTTAGCATAATGTCGTCGGCCCACAGCAGGGGGTACTCTGCCCCTGTCCTCTTTTGCCACAAAAGCATATTCTCCTCGTCCGATGCTGTTGCCGCATAGAACGGCAGGCTGTTGTTCCGGCAAAAGTCGTACAGCTCGTTTATCTTGTCCACCCTGCTCTCGTCGGCATTCCCGGTGCTGTGTATAATCACCATAAACACGTAACCGCTGTCGGTTATTATCTGCGGGGCATAGTCGTTGCCCTCGCTGTCGAGGAATGCAAAGTCGGCTATCTGTGCCGCTCTTCCCTCCTTTATGGTCTCTGTCCTGCTCCCCAGGTATTTCCAGGTGCTGTCGGGGTAGTTCTCGTCGGTGAACTCTTGGGACTGTCCGTCTTTTTCGAGCCTGTATATTACTTTGTACTCCGACGGAATGTCCTCGGTGGCTGTGCGCAGGTCGGTGCCGACGGCAAAGGGACGGAAGTCCATAATGGGAAGGTTGTATGTTCCCACAGCCTCAACAGCAATGATGTAAAAGAGCGAGAATAGCGCTACTGCCCATCTGTTAGTGTGGCTCACCTTGCGCACAAAGAGGCGGTGCTTGATGCACACCATTGTGGCAAATGCCAGCAGCAGCATATTCTTGAAGAATGTAGCCCAGTTGGAGAGGTGTATGGCGTCGCCGAAGCAGCCACACTCCTGTACCGGATTCCACAAGGCTATGAGCAGCGTGAATGGCGTGAACAGCAGGAATACTATGAACACCAACCGTGTGATGAGCCTGTTGTACACTCCTGTCAGCAATAGTATGCCCAATATGAACTCGGCGGCGGGAAGCATCAGTGAGGCGAGCTCAACCCACACATCGGGGATAGCATCGAGGCTGAATGCGGTGGTATATTCCCTTAGCTTGTAGAACAACCCTTTGGGGTCTACCGCCTTCACAAAGCCCGAGACTGCAAGAACCGCACCCAGCAGCAAACGCGACAGGTTTGCAAGTGCAGCCGTGAAAGCCCGTTTCTTAGTCGGCAATTCCATTCTTTATCAGTCCAAAGACTGCATAGTTTATCATATCCATATAATTTGCATCTACTCCTTCCGATACCTTTGTGGCACCCTTGAGCTCTTCAATCTGCTTGGTGCGCCAAATTTTTGTGAGTATAAGGTCGGTGTACGATGTTGTGCGCATTCCTCTCCACGCTTCGTTGTAGTCGTGGTTCTTGCGCTTCATAAGCTCCAGTGTCTCCTTGGCCTTTGCGTCGTAGAGCTCCATCGCCTTGTCGGGGGTGATGTCGCAATTGTCGCTGTAGCCAAGCTCAAGCTGCACAAGGGCTATTATTCCGTAGTTTACAATGCCGATGAGTTCCGATACAATGTCCTCGCCCACCATATTCTCGGCTCCTGTCTCAAGGTTACGTATGCGCTTTGCCTTTATGAAAATCTGGTCGGTGAGCGACTCGGGACGCATAATGCGCCACGAAGCACCGTAGTCATACAGCTTCTTGCCGAAGAGCTCGCGGCACACGGCAAGTGTCTTTTCGAATTGTGTGTTGGTATCGTTTGTCATATTGTATTCTCCTGTTATCTTCCTTGCGGATATTTCTTGAACCAGCTTCCTATCTTCAGCTTAATCACTCCAAACAGAGCCTCGCTGAATATTCCGCCGCTCATTTTTGACTCTCCGAGCACGCGGTTGACAAAAATCACCGGTACCTCCTTTATCCTGAACCCGCACTTGTGTGTGGTGAATTTCATCTCAATCTGAAAGGCGTATCCCTTGAAACGGATGGAGTCGAGGTCTATTGTCTCCAGCACCTTGCGGCGGTAGCAGTTGAAGCCCGCCGTGGTGTCGTACACGGGGATACGGGTAATCATACGCACATATTTCGATGCAAAATATGACATTAGCACGCGTCCCATAGGCCAGTTGACTACGTTTACTCCCGTCACGTAACGGCTGCCAATTGAAAGGTCGTATCCGTCCTTGGCGCACGCTTCGTAGAGCAGCGGGACATCGTCGGGGTTGTGCGAGAAATCGGCGTCCATCTCAAAGATATACTCGTAGCCTTGTTTCAGGGCCCACTTGAAGCCTGTGATATATGCTGTGCCGAGCCCGAGCTTGCCGCTGCGCTCAATTATGAAAACCCTCTCGGGGAATTGCTGCATAAGGGATTTTACGATGGAGGCTGTTCCGTCGGGCGAGCCGTCATCGACCACAAGCACGTCGAACGGGTGCCCGAGTGCAAGCAGCGTGCGAATCATCTTCTCGATATTCTCCTTCTCGTTGTATGTGGGTATAATAATTACACTGTCGCTCTTTGCCATTGTTCTATGTTTATTCAATTTGCGAAGATAACGAAAAAAGAGAGCTTTTTTGCTTTTGGACGGCAAAAAATATGTAAAACCTTGTAAATTTGCGAAAAAACAGCGTGTGGGGGAGCTCTTCGCACAAAAACACTTTGCTATTATTTGTCTGTAAATCTTATTTGTATAAATTTGTAGGACACATTCGGTAAAAACAAAAGAGAACAAGCGATGCTGCAGGCTGCATTACATAAAAAAATCGTCGTTCCCACGCTGGAGGATACTCTCACCTCCTCGGTCGTGGGGCTGATGCAGTTCCTGCCCGATGATATTTTCTGGTCGTTGCTTGCAGAGTCTTGCGGCGTCTCTGCGCATCTGCCGGCGAGCATAGGCAAAATTACCGGAGTAAATTTCTGGCCGCGCTTCGATGCCCGCAACACCTGCAATTCCACTTACGTCGAGCCCGACGTGTGGATAGAGACGGACATATACGACATTGTCATCGAGGCCAAGAGGTACGATGGTGGCGGGCAATGCCTGGAGCAGTGGGAAAAGGAGATTATTGCCCTGAACAACGAGCGGGGCAACGACAAGGAGATAATTTTTATCTCGTTGGGTGGAAACACTTCGCACGCCAACGACTCCTGTGTTGTCGACGGGAAAGAAGTCTGCATATACAAGGCAAGCTGGTTCAACCTCCTGCACGCGGTGAACAACCGTCGCAAGCGGTTGCCCGAGAATGGCAGCGGCTGCCTCTCAAGGCTCTTGGGGGCAATAGCTGAAGCTTTCTTTATGCACGGCTACTACGACATTGAGTGGCTTGAGTCGCTCGAATGTATTAACCTGCCATCGTACAGAACCTCTCTTTTTACCGATATACTCAATTTTGATAACCACGATTTTTTTGCCGCTTTATATACTCCCGCAGCAGGATTTTCGGAAAACAGCATAATGGTATGGAACGAAAAGAAAAACTGAACAGAGCACTGTGCGATATACGCAAGGCTCATCGTATGATATACTCCTACCAACAGCGAATGTTGGGGCTTATGAAATTCATTTCGGCTAAATTGGACTTTGCCCAAATATCTGGTGTAAAGCACTTTTCTAATGATATGTACAAAAGACGCAACGGATACATAGACGTTCACGGAGATATGTGGGCGTGGGATTTTCTCTATTCCTATCTGTTCCAATACTATCTTGGAGAAAAGGAGATTGAGGGCGGCGACAGCATCGCCTTGAGCGTGGTGCAATATTCCGATACGGGCTTTTTTGAGAACTGTAACAATGACGATAGAACCGATATTGCCTCTTTTGCTGCCGAGGAGGAGTCGTCATCTAAACTGCTTTTCATAATCGAAAGAAAGCCTAAGGCCGCAGAGTGGGAGTGGAATATCGAGGAGATTGTACACAACAGGGAGTATGCATCTAAAAATCATACCCGTTGCATAGTGGAGTGCGGGAACGGAGGGCGGCAGTGTCTCTACTCCTTTGGGATTGAGGAATTTATTGACGAAAAGACGGCGCTCGAGTCGTTGGACCGCCTGTGCGGATATTGCAGGGACACGGGTTTTGCCGATATTCGTAGGGTGTGATTGTTGTTGCGGTGTTTACGGGCACGCTTGAATGAACTTTGGTATATTGGCCATAGACGATGAATGCTAAAGAGATAAAGGATATATTTGCAGCGCATCCGGGAGTGGACGCGCTTGTAAAACTGAGGGAAGAGTCGGGCAGCAAGGGTACGCTCATTGGCGGTCTTTCGGGAAGCTCGGCTGCGCTTGTGCTTGCCGGCTTCAAGGAGCGTGTGCCCGAACAGACGCTTCTGGTGGTGATGAACGACGTGGAGGAGGCCGGGTATATGTACCACGATATTGTGCAGGTGAGCGGCGAGGAAAATACTCTGTTTTTCCCCTCGTCGTTCCGTCGTGCCATAAAATACGGGCACGAAGATGATGCGGGACGCATACTGCGCACCGAGGTAATGAGCCGTCTCGTCAACCGCCGCCGCAAGGAGGGACTTCTCATAGTGACGCACCCCGATGCCCTTGCCGAGAAGGTGGCCTCGCAGAGCGACCTCAAGGAGAAGAGCCTTTCGGTGGAGGTGGGCAGCAACATCAGCCGCGACGAGCTGGAGAAGCAGTTGGCAATGCTCGAGTTCAAGGAGGTGCCCTACGTCTATGAACCGGGCGAGTTTGCCGTGCGCGGCAGCCTCATCGACATATATTCCTACTCGTCGGAGCTGCCCTTCCGCATAGATTTCTTTGGCGACGAGGTCACAAGCATCCGTACATTCGAGGTTGATACGCAGCTCTCCAAGCAAAAGGTGGAGCAGGCTACGATAGTGCCCAAGATGACGGGAAAGGAGAGTGTGTCCATTACCTCTTTCCTGCCCAAGAACACCATTCTTGTGGTTAAGGATGCCGAGTTCATACGCAACAGCATACAGCGTCTGCACGATGAGGGCTTTACCTTGCAGGCGCGCCTGTCCGATGACAGCGTACCGCAGATGCCCGAGCTGATGACTGTTGCCGAGCTCGACGCGTTTGTGCGCAGCACGCAGCGCTGGGAGCTGCGCAGCGCCCATCTGCAGGAGGGGACAAAGGTCAATTTCGACACCTCGCCGCAGCCGTCGTTCAACAAGGACTTCGACCTTGTGGCAAATACATTCATCGACTACAAGGAGCGCGGATACACAATATATTTCCTTGCCGACGATGCCCGGCAGGCCGAGCGCCTTACGGCCATATTCGACGAGCGCAACGGAAACATACCCATTATCCCCGTCGACCGCACCATACACGCGGGCTTTGTCGACAACACCCTGCACGCGCTCTTCTTTACCGACCACCAGCTCTTCGGGCGTTTCCACAACTACCGCCTGCGCAGCGACAAGGCCCGAAGCGGAAAAGTGGCACTCACGCTCAAAGAACTTAAAGAGTTTAAGATTGGCGACTACATTGTGCACATTGACCACGGAATAGGAAAGTTCGGAGGGCTTGTGCGCGTGCCCAACGGCGGCACTGTGCAGGAGGCAATCAAACTCATATACAAGAACGACGACGTTGTGTTCGTGTCGATACACAACCTGCACAAAATATCGAAGTACCGCGGAAAAGAGGGCGAGCCGCCCTCGGTGAGCAAGCTCGGCACGGGTGCGTGGGAGCGTATGAAGGAACGCACCAAGAAGAAGATAAAGGACATTGCGCGCGACCTCATAAAACTCTACTCGCAGCGTTACCGCGAGGAGGGCTTTGCCTTCTCGCCCGACAGTTATATGCAGACGGAACTTGAGACAAGCTTTATGTACGAGGATACCCCCGACCAACATAAGGCTACCAACGAGGTGAAGCAGGATATGGAGCGCAAGCGCCCTATGGACCGCCTCGTGTGCGGCGACGTGGGCTTCGGAAAGACCGAGGTTGCGATACGCGCTGCCTTCAAGGCTGCAACCGACGGAAAGCAGGTGGCGGTGCTTGTGCCCACCACTGTGCTTGCCTATCAGCACTATCTCACATTCAAGGAGCGCCTCAAGGATTTTCCCTGCACGGTCGACTACCTGAGCAGGGCGCGCAGCGCGGCGCAGATAAAGGAGGTGCTCAAGAATATTGCCGATGGAAAGGTGGATATTGTCATAGGAACACACAAGCTCACAAGCAAGGAGGTGAAGTTCAAGGACCTTGGACTGCTCATCATCGACGAGGAGCAGAAGTTCGGTGTATCGATAAAGGAGAAACTGCGTCAGATAAAAGTGAATGTGGATACCCTCACAATGAGTGCTACCCCCATTCCCCGTACGTTGCAATTCTCCATTATGGGTGCACGCGACCTGTCGATAATACAGACACCGCCGCCCAACCGCTACCCGATACACACCGAGATACACACGTTCGATGCTGAGATAATAAAGGATGCCGTGAATTTTGAGCTCAGCCGCAACGGACAGGTGTTCCTCATAAACAACCGCATATCCAATATGCAGGAGCTGCAGAGTATGATACAGCGCAATATTCCCGATGCCCGTGTGTGTATAGGCCACGGACAGATGGAACCTACTGCGTTGGAGAAGATTCTGTACGACTTCATCAACCACGACTACGACGTGCTCATTGCAACCTCCATCGTGGAGAACGGAATTGACATTCCCAACGTGAACACCATAATAATCAACCAGGCACAGAGCTTTGGACTGAGCGACCTGCACCAGATGCGCGGACGTGTGGGACGAGGCAAGCGCAAGGGCTTCTGCTATATGCTCACCCCTCCCCGCGATGCCCTCAACAGCGAGGCGCGCCGACGTCTGGAGGCAATAGAGAGCTTCAACGAGCTTGGCAGCGGAATGAACATTGCAATGCAGGACCTCGACATACGCGGTGCGGGCAACCTCTTGGGAGCGGAGCAGAGCGGCTTCATTGCCGACCTGGGATACGAGACCTATCAGAAGATTCTTGCCGAGGCTGTGCGTGAGCTTAAGGTAGAGGAGTTCTCGGATATTCTGCAGGAGGAGGCTAAGGCGAGCGACAGCTACGTCGACGACTGCCTTGTTGAGAGCGACCTTGAACTGTTCTTCGGCCCGCTGTATGTGCCCGACAGCAACGAGCGCATACTGCTGTACCGCGAGCTGGACTCGATAACAAACGAAAAGGAACTGAAGGCCTTCAGTGCGCGTATGCAGGACCGCTTCGGAAAAATCCCGCGTGAGGGCGAGGAACTTATACGGATGGTGTCGCTGCGCCGTAAGGCACAGGAGATTGGAGTGGAAAAAATCTACCTCAAAGGAGGCAAGATGACACTCTTCTTTGTCGACGGCTGCAACAGGCATTTCTACGAGAGTGACACATTCGGCGGCATACTACTGTACGTTGCCACCGCGCAATTCAAATGCAGTTGCCGCGACGTGAACGGACGTTACGTTATAACCGTGAACGATGTAAGGAACGTCGAGACGGCTCTTGCCTTTGTCGACGAGATGCGCCAGAGGGCTTTGCCGGCTCAATAGACGGCAATATTTGCAACAGAAGATAAAAAAGCGTATCTTCGCAAAAAGAACATAAACACAATAAAAATACAAGGAAATGAAAAAGAGACTAAGATTCGCAGGATACCTTGCTGCAATGTTCATTGCAATGGGTGCAACTGCACAGAACAACGGAGGCATAGATGCCCAGATGCTCAAGGAGCTTACAGAGAGCTACAAACCCACTGCGGCCGAGGAGGCTCTGCGCAACATTCTGCTTGGCAACAATGTGAACTCGATGGCGCTCAACCAGGAGAACCAAAATGAGATGGACACTTACTTTAGCAACAGTGTCGATTCAAAGGGCATCAGCGACCAGGAGTCGTCGGGCCGTTGCTGGCTCTTCACCGGAATGAACGTGATGCGTGCCAAGATGATTGCCGAGCATAATCTGGGTGCGTTCGAGTTCTCTCAGGTGTACAGCTTCTTCTTCGACCAGCTCGAGAAGGCCAACCTCTTCCTCCAGGGAGTGATTGACACACGCAAGAAGCCTTTTGACGACCGCACTGTCGATTGGCTCTTCCGCAACCCTCTGAGCGATGGTGGTACATTCACAGGAGTAGCAGATATTATAACAAAGTATGGTCTTGTGCCCAAAGGGGTAATGAAAGAGACCTATACAAGCAACAGTACAAGCGCTTTCAACAGCCTGCTTAAGCGCAAATTGAGAGAGTTTGGTTTGCGTCTGCGTCAGGCATCGGAGAACGGAGCAAAAGACAAGGAACTCCAGGCAATGAAAAAGGACCAGTTGAAGGTTGTTTACCGTATGTTGGCAACTGTTTACGGTGTTCCTCCCACTGAGTTCACTTGGGCTCCCAAAGATGCCAACGGCAAATATCGCGAGGAGCCTCAGACGTACACTCCGCAGAGTTTCTATCAGAAATATATCGGTTGGGACCTTCAGAATAACTATGTGATGCTTATGAATGACCCCACACGTCCCTACTGGAAGAGCTACGAGATTGAGTACGACCGCCACGCTTACGACGGACATAACTGGCTCTACGTAAACCTTCCTTTGGATGAGATTAAGGCAATGGCAATAGCATCTATCAAGGACAGCACAATGATGTATTTCTCGTGCGACGTGGGTAAATACCTCGATTCAAAGCGTGGGTTGCTCGACCTCAATAACTACGACTACGAGACTTTGCTTGGAGTGGAATTCGGAATGGACAAGCGTGAGCGCATTCTTACTTACGATAGCGGTTCGTCGCACGCAATGACCCTTAAGGCCGTAGACCTCGACAGCAACGGCAATCCTGTAAAATGGCAGGTTGAGAACAGTTGGGGTGCAAGCTCGGGACACCACGGAACAATAATTATGACCGACGAGTGGTTCAACGAATATATGTTCCGCCTTGTGGTAGACAAGAAATATGTTCCCGCTAAGGTGCTCGACGTTCTCAAGGAGAAACCCACAAGGCTCCCTGCTTGGGATCCTATGTTTGCTCCCGAAGAGTAGTGACAGCTTGCAGGGCTGCAAGATTTTGAAAAGAAAAACAACAACAGCGGTTAAAAAGTTGATACTTCTTAACCGCTGTTGTTGTACTGCGTAAATTGCTCTATTCTGCAAAAAGAGGGGCTTTTTCGCTTGTCTGTACCATTACAGTGTTGTAGAGAAAAGGGATAACAAAGGAATCACTCTTGAACAGCAATGTGTTATAGCACGCAAATTGTTAACAATGTTCTCTTTATAATTTATTTTTCCAGGTGTCTGCTCTTGAAAATAATGTCGCAGCCACATATTTTTCCAATGTCATTTATTCTGTTGAACCAGCCTCTTATGAATTTACTCTGTTTGGGGTCTTGGTCGACAATTCTATCGCAATGCTCTGCGCGTGCTTTCTGAATTTCTCTTACAAGACTCTTTTCATCAACGGAATTTACCGCCCTGTTCGTGTTTTCTCCAATATAACCGTCAACGGCGAGGTTCTTCCCTCTCCTGTTAAGTATTCTCTGCAAATATTTTATTGCCACCTGTGGTCCCGAGTTTACCGAAAAATCGTAAACAAGTTTCATTACATTGCTGTTGTCGAGCTTGCCAAAGCCATAAATGTTCCACTCGGTACGGTATAACTCAATGGCGTCTTCTTTCTTCAGATGTATTACATCGTCCACGTTTACACCTGCTCTCTCCTTGTATGTGTCGAGAAAGCCTTGTGTCACTCCCATATTGGTCTTTCCGCCTCTGTCGTTGGGGTTGTCTGTGAAACCTCCTTCGTATTTGAGTATCAATGGTATTGTGGAGTAGAACAAGTAGTCGCTGCGTCTTTGTTGTTCGGTGTTTGCCGAATTTGTGTCATTCATAACTGTAAAAATATAGGTTTATAAATGACACAAAGGTACGGTGTAAATATACTCGCAGGGTTGTAGTATTGCTGATTTTATATTGTGCGATGCTCCTCTATTCCCTCAACGAATATTGCGCTGAAAGGACGCGAAGGACATACATATTCGCAAGCTCCGCAACCCAGGCAACGCTCAGCGTCGACAACGGGGATTCTTGCTCCTCCGGGTTTATCCTTGCACTCGACCATCTTTATCGCTCCGTTGGGACAGTGTCGCGCACAGTTGCCGCAGCGCACCCCGTCGCTGTATGCAATGCAGTTGTCTGCCACCCAAACGGCTGTTCCCACTTTAATGGCGCTCTTCATTGCCTTTTCGATGGGCTTTATCGCTCCGTTGGGGCACACCTGTGAGCACTGGTTGCAGGCGGGACGGCAGAAACCGCGCTCAAATGACATCTCGGGTTGCATAAGTCGCTCTATGTTCTGCGAGGGTCGCAGTACGTCGTTGGGGCATTTCGATACGCATAATTGGCACGATGTGCAGTGTTGCGTGAAGCTCGCAAGACTCCCTGCACCTGCTGGTACAACGGGAGTGGAACGCTTGGGGATTTTCTTCTCCTCTATTGCTGCGAGTCCTCCGTCTACAATCTTGCCCTCCTGAGCCATAAGCGACGAGCCTACCATTGCTCCCGACACGGCAAGGAAGCTGCGTCGGCTCTTGTCTGTTGCATTCTCCTTGGCAGCACCAAAGCCCGCGTATTTGTACTCTATCGCTCCTCGCTTGCACTTGTCGATACAGTCCATACAAGCGACGCAGCGGCTGTAGTCTATCGATTTGTCCTCGATGTTTATGCAACTGCTCTTGCAACTACGCTCGCACAATCTGCACCCTGCGCACTTGCTGCTGTCTATCGTTGGACGAAGAAGCGAGTAGCGCGACACTGCACCGAGCAGCGTGCCTACTGGGCATACTGTGTTGCACCACGTGCGTCCGCCCCGCCACGCAAGCAGCGATACGGTAATGAACGTCACTGCCGATACTGCGACGGCTGCTGCACTGCGCAGCCACACGTCCACCGAGTAAAAGGCGTAGCTGTCGGCACGCTCGGCAATATATGCAAGGAGGTTGTTTGCCCACAGATAGAGCGGCGAGAGGAGGCTGTTGACCATTCGTCCGTATGCGCTGTAGGGCTCAATGAGTGCGGCCACCCACGTGAGACCCGTAACGAGCATAATGACAAAGAGCAGCGCCACGCCGTAGCGTAGCCAGCGTTTCTCCTTGGTGAATGAGAAACGGTTGCGCTTGCCTTTTCTCCTGCCCGAGAGGTTGGATACAATGTCCTGCATTATGCCCAACGGGCACACGGTGGAGCAATATACTCGTCCGAATATGAATGTGGCAAGCAGCAGCGCAACTGTTATGGCTACGTTGAGCGACAATATCGCGGGTATGAGCTGTATCTTTGCTGTCCAGCCTAACCACTGGTGCAGCACTCCCGTAAAGTCGAGGAGAAGCGCTGTGATGCTTATAAAAAACAGTGTGGCGATGAATATTCTTATTTTGCGTAACATATCTGTAATGCGTCTGTTTGTTGGTGGTTGTAAATGGGTCTCTCCGTACTTGTGGGGAAGCGGATTGTCATATAAGTCCGTCCTCCCTTATCTTCTGTACGAACTTGTCGATGCGCTGCATCTCCCTTGCTATCTTTATTTTCTGCGGGCAGTGCGGCTGGCACTGGTGGCAGCCTACGCACTTGTCGGCCTGACGCATACGCGGCACGGTGCGGTCGAGTCCTATGAGGAAATTTCGGCGCTGTTCGCGGTAGTCGCTGTCGAGCTCGTTCTGCGGCATTGCGCCCTCGTTGAGACAGCGGTTGTAGTGCCTGAATATTGACGGAATGTCGAGGCCGTAGGGGCAGGGCATACAGTATTGGCAGCCTGTGCAGCCAATGTCGCTGAACTCCATCTTGCGCTTGGCCACATCGCTCAGCACCTTGAACTCCTCGTCGTCGAGGCGGTCGAGCGGCGCGTATGTGCGTATGTTGTCTTGCAGGTGTTCCATATATGTCATTCCGCTCAATGCGGTGAGCACATTGTCGAAGCTGCCCACAAAGCGGAAGGCCCACGATGCCACGCTCTTTTGCGGCTCACGCTCCTTGAGCAGCGCCATTGCCTGATAGTTCATTGTGGCAAGCGAACCGCCCAGCAGCGGTTCCATAATTATAACGGGGATTTTCTTCTCAGTCAGGCGGTTGTACATATACTCGGCGGTGGGGTTGCCGCGCTCCCAGTCGACGTAGTTCATCTGTATCTGCACAAAGTCCCACGCTACCCCTGCCTCGTCGAGCATAAAGTCGAAGAACTCCTTACTGCCGTGGAACGACCAACCGAGGTTACGTATGCGTCCGTTCTTCTTCTGCTCGAGAAGGTAGTCGAGCAGCCCGTTGTTGACGAAGCGGTTGTAATATGCCTCGTGCGAGCCTACGCTGTGCAGCAGCAGATAGTCGACATAATCGACCTGCAGCTCGCTGAGCGAGTTGTTGAACATATCGATACCGAACTGCAGCGAATGGTTGCCGCGCGAGTTCGAGAGCTTGGTTGCAATATAATAGCTGCTGCGCGGGTGGCGGCTCAGCGCTATTCCCGTAGCCTTTTCCGATGCTCCTTTGCAATATACGGGTGCCGTGTCAAAGTAGTTCACGCCGTGGGCAATTGCATAGTCGACAAGCTCGTTCACCCTCTGCTGGTTTATCACCTGGTTGCCCTCTTCGTCGGCAATGGTCGGCAGGCGCATCATTCCGTATCCCAGGAGCGACACCTTGTCGCCGCTCGGGTTCGTGCGGTACTCCATCTTGTCGGTAGGCACTTCGCCTCCCTCTCCCTCGGCTATATATCTCTTCTGTACATCGTTGCTGCACCCTGTGACAGAGAATGATGCAGCAACTGCTGCACCTGCGCCCAGCCGTTTGAGGAACGAGCGTCTGCCGATGCCTTTTTTCTCTTTATCCATAATCTTTGCCTTTTGCACTGCGTGCCTGTTGTTTTCGCAAAAATAACAAAAGTTGTGAGAAAAAATACATATTGTGCAATAAATGTCACGGAGAGGCTCCTGAATGGTGCTCTTTTTGTGTCACTGCTCATTCGGCCGGGGATATTTGGAGCGACAGGCTGCTGTTGCTCATTCTGTGGCGCAGCCAGTTGCCCAGGCGCAGGCGCTCGTCGTTGTTCAAAATGCCTCTTGTCGAGATGTTCACGAAGGGCTGTTCGGTGGGGCTTCTCTTATCTTTGTTGCTGCTCCACTGAATACCTATTGTCAGGCGTTCTATGGACGGGAAGAGTATGTGCGCCTCCTCGTATATTGCAGAGTCGAGGCGGGCGTAGCGCTGCAGGATGCCGAGGCTGTCGCGCAGTGCGGTGTTCTCCTTTTCGAGCCTGCGGTTCTGCGTGTACAGCTCCTTTACAAAATTGTTGCTTATAGAGGAGAGCAGCAGGCTGTCGCGCCCCTCGCCGTCCTGCAATATCTTCAGATGTGTCCCTTTTAGGTTATACTCAGGCAATTTGAGCCTTACATCTTCTATCAGCACTCTTGGAATGTAATTGCCCACAATTACAGCCTCTATGCTGCGCGTACTGTAGTCTATCTGCTTCTCAATAATCTGCGTGTCGGGAAAATCGAGCTCCTTGGCTATGAACTGCTGTGCATTCTCTATGTATATGGTCTTGCGCACAATGTTGTAGGTGAGCAGTACCGACGGGAGCAGGGTTATTACGGAGACTGCAATAATCATACGCCGCACCTTGCGTTCGCGTTGCTTGTCGGCAAAATATTTGGGCGAGAACTTGAAGAAACGCACGCCCGTGAAGGTGGATATTGCAATGAAGACCGAGTTTATGAAAAACAGGTACAGTGCTCCAATGGCGTAGAGCCAGTTTGAGGTGGCAATGCCGTATCCCACAGTACACAGTGGTGGCAGCAGTGCCGTGGATAGTGCAGCGCCTATAATCACCTGTATGTGCTTGCCCTTTGTGCTCAGCGCAAGGAATCCGGCCGCACCGCCTGTGAGCGCGGTAAGCACGTCGTAGAATGTGGGCGAGGTGCGCGAGAGCAGTTGCGACCGTGCCTCGTTGAGCGGAGAGAGCCAAAAGTATATGGTGGCGGCGAGTATTGCGAACAGGGCGGCAATGAGAAGGTTGCGCATAGAGCGCTTCATAAGCTCCATATCGTTTATCCCCACGGCAAGCCCCACGCCTATTATCGGCGTCATAAGCGGCGAGATGAGCATCGCGCCTGTCACAATGTTCGTGGAGTCGATATTGAGTCCTATCGATGCAATTATAACGGCAAAGATGAGTATCCACAAGGTCACTCCCCTAAAGTCTGCTGCCTGACGTATATTCTCTATGACGATATTCTCGTCCTCTCTGTCGGGCGTCAGGTTCAGGTGGTTCTTTAGCTTGTTGTACAGTCGGACGAGGGTATCCATTATAGTCGTTTCTTTAGGTAGACCGGCGGGCCTACTTAAAGAAACGGTTCACAAAAGGTATTTGTTTCAGTGGAATGTCCTTCTTGATGAAATAACCCAGATAGATGAGTATTAGAATGGTGTTTACGCCCAAACGAAGCCACATATTCTCCTCGCCCGACGGAAGCTGTGCCGATACAAGGTACAGTACCGCTGCAAGGGCGGCGTATGCAAGAAGGTTCTTTATGCCGTAGTCGATGGGGCTGCGCCGGCGTCCTACAATGTACGATAGTGCCATTGCCGTGAAATAACCGAGCATCGAGGCATAGCCGCAGGCCATATATCCGTATTTGGGTACAAAAAGAATGTTCACGGTAAAAAGCACAATGCAGGCAGCAAAAGAGAATATCGCTCCCCACCACGTCTCGTCGTTGAGCTTGTACCAGAATGAAAGGTTGAAGTATATGCCCATAAAAATCTCGCCGAGCATAACAAGCGGAATTACGCTGAGTCCCTCCCAATAGTCACGTCCTATGAGGTAGCGCAGAATATCCATATAGAATACCACGGCAAGGAATGCCAGCAGCGATATTGCGACAAAATATTTCATAGCCTTTGCCTGGTACTCCTTGCTCTCCTTGTTGTCCTTGCCGCTGTCGAATACGAGCGGTTCGTATGCAAAGCGGAAGGCCTGCATAAGCATTGCCATTATTGCTGCAATCTTCACCACTGCACCGTAGATTGATAGCTGTGTCTCTCCCGCCTCGCCCGGAACGAGCCATTTGTATATAATCTTGTCGGCGTGCAGGTTCAGTATTCCCGCAAGACCGAGCAGAAGCAGCGGCCACGAGTAGGAGAGCATCTCCTTAAGCAGCCTTGTGTCGGCCGTGGGACGGTAGATGCTGAGCTCGGGGAAAAGAAGCACTGTTATTGACGATGTACAAACGAGATTGATGAGGAATATGTAGTATGCCTGGTTGTTGGGGTCGAAGAAACTGTATGCTTCGGGTTGTTGTGCGTGCAGACGCGGGAGCAGCAGGAATGCTACAAGATTCATTGCAATGCTCATATAAATGAACAGTAGTTTGAGACCGACGAATTTCAAAGGCCGTTTTTTGTATCTTATGTAACCGAAAAGTATCGACTGAACAGCGTCAAGAGCCACTACAACTGCCATTATCGTGACAAATTCGGGGTGCTTGCTGTAGTCGAGGAAGGCTGCAATGCTCTCGATGTTAACAAAGACGGCAATAAGAAACACAGCGCACAGCGTGCCTACAACCTGCAGCGACATCGAGAGTACTTTGGGCACGTCGGCGCCAGGCTTGTTTGCAAAGCGGAAGAAGGTCGTCTCGAATCCGAATGTGAGCAATGCCATAAGCAGAGCTGTCCAGGCATATACGTTCGTTACTATGCCGTAGTTGCCCGACTCGGCTGTCATTGTGTGCGTGTAGAGCGGCACGAGCATATAGTTGAGGAAACGTCCTACGATGCTGCTCAGCCCGTAGAGTACCGTGTCGCGGAAGAGTGATTGTAACTTTGACATAGTGCTGTGTGTTTTTCTTTGTTGTTACTTAATGCGGTGTGCTTCAGATGCCCGCGGTTCCCGTAGCTCTAAAAGAGCGACGGGCCGTCGCCGTATCTGCTGCGTCCAAGATGCTTGTAGGCAAGGTCGGTAACCTCGCGGCCACGGGGAGTGCGCTTGAGGAATCCCTCTTTTATGAGGTAGGGCTCGTAGACCTCCTCTATGGTGCCTGCATCTTCGCTCAACGCGGTGGCAATTGTTCCCAGTCCCACAGGGCCACCCTTGAACTTGTCTATTATCGTCAGCAGTATCTTGTTGTCTATCTCGTCGAGTCCGTAGCGGTCGATGTTCAGTGCCTCGAGTGCCATCTTGGCAATGTCGTTCGTGATGTGCCCGTTGCCCATCACCTGTGCAAAGTCGCGCACACGGCGCAGAAGGGCATTTGCTATACGTGGCGTTCCGCGGCTGCGGCGGGCAATCTCGTAGGCAGCCTCGTCGTCGAATGTGACGCGTAGTATCTGTGCCGAACGGCCTATGATGCCCGCAAGGGTCTTGTTGTCGTAGTACTCGAGGTGCATATTTATGCCGAAACGGGCACGCAACGGCGCGGTGAGCAGTCCGCTGCGGGTGGTTGCACCGATGAGTGTAAAGGGGCTCAGGTCAATCTGGATTGAGCGTGCCGAAGGGCCTTTGTCGATGAGAATGTCAATGCGGTAGTCCTCCATTGCCGAGTAGAGGTACTCTTCGACTATGGGTGAGAGGCGGTGAATCTCGTCGATGAAAAGCACGTCGTTGGGTTCGAGCGAGGTGAGGATTCCGGCAAGGTCGCCGGGCTTGTCGAGCACTGGTCCCGATGTTACCTTGAAGCCCACTCCAAGCTCGTTTGCTATAATGTTGCTCAGGGTTGTCTTTCCCAATCCCGGAGGACCGTGCAGCAGTACGTGGTCGAGCGACTCGCCACGCATACGTGCGGCCTGCACAAAGATACGCAGGTTGCTCACCACCTTGTCCTGTCCGCTAAAGTCGTGGAAGGCCAAAGGACGCAACGCGTTCTCGAACTCCTTGTCGCTGTGCTTGCCGCGAATATCAAATTCTGTGCTCATATATCTTGCTTTATTATCAGAATGCGAATATACAATAAAAATGATGCTCCGCGAACTTTATTCGGCATTATCTGCCTGAGGGGAGACAAATTTGCGGTAGATGGCGCTTGTCAGCGCATAGAGCAGAAGGCCCGACAGCAGCCCTGCAAATGCGTCTACAAGGTAGTGTGCCTTTATGTAGACCGTGGCGCAGCACAGCAGTGCGTAAAAGGGCAGCAGCGTTGCCGCGAGTCTCCTGTCGGCACGGAGGGCGAGCAGTATGAGTATGGTGGATATGCCAATGTGCGAGCTCGGAAAGGCTGCTGTCGGACGTTCGCCCGATGCCTGTGCCATATTCACGAGCGAGGTGAAGAGCCCTCCTCTGCCGGCTTGCGGTATAGTAATCCCGGGGTTGAGGTTGAAGTAGTCCCCTATCGCAGGGTAGGGCCCTGCGGCAACAAGCCCGTCGCCAATGACGGGAAAATAGAACTGTGGCCCTGCCACAGGCACAAAGATATACACGAGATAGTAGAGGAAGAAAGAGCACATTATCACAAACGTACAGCGCTCCACCTCCTTGTGCCGCTTGAAGAAGTACCACAATGTAACGGCTACAATCATAGGGTAGTACGACCAGTAGCCAAGGTTGAAGAGCTCGCGCCACACGTTGCTGCTGCATACTGTGTCGAAGAGCAGTGCAGGCTGGCAACCGAACAGCGACAGCTCGGCCGATGCAAAGAGGTGGTCGAGGTTGGGGAATATCCTGTTGAACTCGAATGTGTCGGGATACCAGTAGGACAATAGCGACATCTGGGCAACTACCCTCGCAAGGCGCATCGCGGGCGAGGGGTATTTTGTGTAGGCGAATATAAGTGCAAAGGTGCCCGCCAGTATGTAGAAACGCTCCAGGAGCATTTGCCCGGGGGTGTTCAGCCTTTCGTAGAATATTATGATGAGTATTGTCGTGAGCAAATTGTAGAGCAGGTTGAGCTGCTCCACCGCGAGGAAGCTGCGCTCCTCCTTTTCGCGATTGAAAAATTCTATAGCCATTTGTTCTCTTTGTACCATTTTATTGTCTCGG
This sequence comes from Bacteroidaceae bacterium, assembly GCA_017554605.1. Classification (GTDB taxonomy): domain Bacteria; phylum Bacteroidota; class Bacteroidia; order Bacteroidales; family Bacteroidaceae; genus HGM04593. Next base: position 3,462 of record JAFZIA010000027.1, on the reverse strand, counting down.
CAGTGCCGCGCTCCAGATTATAGTCGGCAGTAAAGCCGAGCTCCTTCTCTATGGGCGACGTGTCGCACAGCCAGTTGCGTTGTTTCATTATGTTGTATTTGTCGCTGTTGAGTGTCGAGGGTTTGCGGCTGATGCGTGAGAGCTGCTCGGCACACAGGGATATTGTTCTCAAAAACCATAGGGGTGCTTTTATGTGCAGTACGTTCTTCACACTCAGCTCGCGCTGTATATAGTCGCCGAATGCGCGGCTGTCGTATCCGCGTGGCTCGCTCACAAAGTAGGAACGTCGCGTAACGCCCTTCTCCATTGCAAGATATACGGCCTTCACAAGGTCCTTTACATAGATGAATGTAATTACCTGCGGCTTGTATCCGACGGAAAAGTCGATGTGGTTCTTTATCGAAACGGCCATATTGAAGTAATCCCTTTCGCGCGGGCCGTACACCCCCGTGGGACGCATTATGACGTACGGAAAATCCCCTATGCTGCGTATGTAAGCCTCGGCCATAAGCTTGCTTTTCCCGTATGCGGTGTTGGGCGCTGCCGCATCGTTGCCGGTGATGGGCGAGTAGGGCTGCTCCTCTCGTGCCGGCCCCATTACACTGAGCGAGCTCAGGTATATGAACTGCCTGGGGCACATATCCAGCTCGAGCAGCGTGTCGACAAGGTTCTTTGTCCCGTCGAAATTGACACGCATAAAATCCCTTGTGTCGACGCATTTTGTGGCTCCCGCAGCGTGAATGACATAGTCCCATCTGCCGTGTTCCCTGGCAAACAGTGATAGCTGCTTGCACAGCTCATCGCGATTGTCCAAATTGAGCCCGATGAAATTGATGCGGCTGTCGGCAAGGTATCTGCGGTTGCTGCTCTTGCGTATCCCGGCCCACACGTTGTATCCCAACTCAATGCCTTCCTCAACTAAAAAACTGCCTATAAATCCGCTTGCTCCTGTCACTAAAATCTTCATACTTTCTTGAATTTTGTGCGAAGTTACGTTTTTTCTGTAATTATTAGGAGTTGTTTTTAAATTCTTATATTATTGGTGTCCGATAAAATGTGTACTTTTGCTCATAATTATTTGGATGAGTGTGGTAACCGCTAAATAACTACAAAGGGCTGAATCCTGCAAATGGAATCAGCCCTAATTTTATTTTATTTGAAAAACTTTTATCGGACACCAATAAAAAATAATAATGTTGTGTAGAGTAAAATCGTTTTACTTAATAATCTTGAGTTTCCCATTGTTCACTGCGTTTATTACTTGATATCACTACTCGTCATATAAGTGTACACATCTTTCATTATCCAATATAAATTGTTGTTTAATAGGAAAGAGATTTAAATCATTTGGCATTTCTCGTGTTGTAAAGCGTGCTGCAGTGTTTTTTATTTCTGAATATGCTTTTACATATCCGTTACTTATGAAAAGTAAAGTAGAAAAAGAATCAAAGCTGACATTTGCATTACATACACCTCTTAAACTATTTGACATTTTAAGATTTTTGAAACTTGTTTTCTCTGTATTGGAATATGGGTGAAGTATATATACACTATCGAAATCTTCGTTGCAATAGTCTGCAATAGAGAATACTTGTCCTATTGCCTGTGTTTCAAAATTTAGTTCGAGTTTATCTTCGTGTGGCTCACAGCTAATAAGTGATAGTATTGCAAAAGCAAATATCGAAATTTTATTTAAGAATGTATAGTTTTCCATTGTTTGCAGCATTTATTACTTGATTTAAAAGTTCTTCTTCGCTCCAACCATTTATTATCGCTTGGTTGCCTAAATAATATCCTACCGAATTGTTGTGTAAGTCTATTGTCTTGGCTTCATTATTAGGAATATTCTCGTGAGCATCTCCAAATTTCTTCGCATTGGGTGAATTGAGGCCTGCGGATATTTGGTTTAGTGCACACCAGTAGCAATGTCTTATTGCTATCACAAATATATAACCCCAATAATATGTCGTCAATTGTTTTTGCAATAGTACCCTTCTTTTTTGATGTATTTTAACAAATAAATAGGGGCAAGTTTATTTTTACTTGCTTCCCTTTTGAAAATCAGCGATCTACTAATTTGTTTTGAATCAATACTCCTCCTTGTCAAAGAAGTTTGTTTATTTTTAATATATTGATAATCAATGCTTGTATTTTGTTGTGATGTGATTGTGAGATACAAACTTGTCGGTAAAAGGCGGTAAAAAGCTATGCCCTTTACTTGCTACAGAAACTTAGATATAGATATAAAGACAGAGATGATATCTGCTAAATGAATAATGTTGTACATAATGCTCTTGTGTAATGGTTGAAAAGCACCAAATAATGCTATTGGTCGTGGAAATCTATAAGAATGTAATTGCCTGCGGCTTGTATCCGACGGAAAAGTCAATGTGGTTCTTTATCGAAACGGCCATCTTGAAGTAATCCCTCTCGCATCTGTTCCACGTTCCCCCTTGTATAAAAGCTTTTCACTCTGCTTTCTTGGGCATAGCCCCTGCTGCAGCAAACCTGTTCCTTATTGTTGAAAGTGGCAGGTTTAATGTGGCTGCAATCTCGTCGATGGTTTTGCCCTCGCGTAGCATTTGCAGAGCTTCGGTTATTTCTGCGGGTATATCAACATTGCTGTTTGAAACTGTATTTGAATTCTCTCTTGGATTAATTTTGTGTTTGTTCTTCATCTCTGTATTGTTTTTGTTGTCGCTTAAACAAATAGCTTTTAATCCAAATTTGTTTATTTAAACGATGAAATTTAACATTTCAATATAGGGTCTGCGTGGTTTCCTTCGAATTTGCAGTTGCAATAGATAAAATATTATTGGTGTCCGATAAAAAGTGAAGTTAGTTGAAAACAGTGTGCTCGGCTACTGTATAACAGTGGTCGAGTACTTTTTTGCGATACCAAGCCCCCCTAATCAAAAAGAGTTGGGTTTGGAGGTGAACTTCCAATGGAGCTTAGCATTAGTTCCCAATCCTTTTCAGGATTGTTGAACATATAATATTTTGTTCTAAAGATATTTTCAAAATAAATTTCCATTATTGTGATGAAAGTGAAATAAAATCACTAATTTTGTTACAAACGAACAAAGTTATGGAAGATATAAACCGCATAAAAGTAGTTTTAGTGGAGAAAAAACGCACCAATAAATGGTTAGCCGAACAGTTGGGTGTAAATCCATCAACCGTTTCAAAATGGTGCACGAACTCATCGCAACCCGACCTCAATAGTTTGCTCAAAATCTCAGATTTGCTTGGAGTTGATATAAAAGAGTTGATTGTTAGAGAATACAAACAATATCTAATGTCGCAAGGGGTATGAGCAAGTCGGGATTGAGGCCGGGTCAAAAGTATTTTTGATCCGGTCTCAGTTTTACCTTGTTTTTGTTTCTTTTTTCTCTTTTTTGTTAGAAAATCTCCGATTTGTCCGAGAAAGGGTTTTATGCGACCATATAACAGTTCATATAC
>JAFZIA010000026.1 GCA_017554605.1 Bacteroidaceae bacterium | reverse complement strand
CTTTTGTGCAAGGTTTTTTGTTTCTTTTTTTCGCAAAAAAAGAAAGCAGAAGAAAATACTACAACGAGAGAATAGCCGAAAAATAACACCGGGAAGGTGGTTGAAAGAATTGTTATCCACAGTAAATTTCTACTGAGCCATAGTCTATCCTGTTTCGGTATCTTTTTGTTTTATTATGGCATCTTCTTCATTCTTACTCAGTTGCAACGCTTAATCATTTTGGAGCTTTACGCACTGTTATATGAAAGCAGGCCTGTTTCTTCTCGTGCTTGACGTAGCAGCAACCCTCTTTCTTTAGGTCGCGCAGAACCTCGCCAAGAACAAGCTTCAGCTTGCCGCTATGGTCTATCACCTCTCCATTCTCGGAGAGGAATCTCTTATAGGTAATGTCTATTGTTGTTCCGTAGCAGTGGACCGAGTTCTCCGAAGAATTGGTGTTCCTTCTTCTCAGGCGCTTGACGTCGCTCTTGGTGCGCAATACCGAGGTTACGATTACCTTGTGCGGTGACATATGCTTCATTGCTAAGGAATCCTGGAAATTCTCACCTATTTTATTAAGTAAGGCGGCCGCTTCGGGGACAAGGAAAGGAATAGAGTGCGTAAGGTCCTCGACCTCGTATGCGCCGTTCGAGGAAATTTCCACCAAGGGGCGCGATGCATTGGCGGCATCTTCCCTCGATGCAAGCTCCTTTATTCCTATCTTTTTTGCTGCGGCAAGATGGGTGTCGTTCAGGTCGTTGAACTCCCTGGCGTATCTTACATTGGAGATTTTGTGAGCTTTGGCTTCAGGCACTACTCTTGTGGAGAATCCTCTGTTTGCTTTGGAGGGAGCTACGTTCACAATATCCTCGACGAATGATATTGCATCGTCGCTGTTGCTGGAGCAGCTTCTTGTGGCAAATACCGTAACTGCAACAAGTGCTAATGCCGCGCACGCCCATCTGAACCACTTTGTCTGCACAATTGCGCCAATGTTGCCCCATTCTATACATTTTATTATGCCTACGGTATTCTCCCACAGTCGTTTGAAAGCAATCCCGAATATTCTGAGGTCGGTTATCAGGGTGCGGAATGAATCCCGGAGATTGTTGTCCTTTTTCTTTTCGTCCATCTTTTGTGTTTTTGTGTTTGCGAGTGCGAAGTTAACAATTTAATTGTTAGCGTGCAACCGTTGCAATCGGCTACTGTCGTATTTTTGCATATAAATATAATGCTGTATACCACTTAAAAAGGTACACAGCATTATATCTTTTAATAAGCCAGGCGTAAAACTGGGATAGCGTCTAAAATCAGCACTTGCATTCCATCGATTTTACAATCCATTGCACGTCGCGCAAATAATCCTGAAGGTCCTGTTCGTGCTCCTCCTCCTCGGCCATAATGCGTTTGGCAATGTCGCAGGTGGTGTAGTCGATGTTGTTTGTAAAGGTGGCAATTTCCTCGTAGCGTATCACGGCACAGCGCTCCGCTGCAATATTCTGCTTGAGCAGTGTGGTCACGTCGTTCTTTATCGGGGGCGTGTATTTGCATCGTGCAAGATCCACCCAATGCGAGGGGTCGAGCACGGGTACTCCCTCGAGCTGTATAATTCTCTCGGCAAGCATCTTTGCGTGTAGGAACTCCTCCTGGGCGTGTTCCTCGAACTCACGCTGCACGTCGGCGCGCATTGCTCCTTCCACTACAAATGCTCCCACCCAATACTGGTAAAAAGCCAGCCACTCCTCGCTCAATGCAGCATTCAGCTTATCCAACAATTCGGGAATGTCCAAACGCTGTCTCAAAATCAAAACACTCTCTTTTGCCATAATAAATACAGTTTGATGAACTTCACAATATAAGAACACTCGAAAGCCGCATTTGTTTACAATGCAGATGAAAGAGACTGCTTAGGAGCAAAAAAAATGCGCGTCCGATGCAGAAAGAATGCGCCCTTCTCCCGTTCTGCCCGCGCTTGTGTGGCACTTTGCGCTTTTGAAAATTGAAAAAATGTTCCAAAAAAGAGCTGTAAAAATTTCAAGTATATAAAAATAGACAACTTCCAAATTAAAAACATCAAATATTTGGAGATAATATAATAAAAAATATTAATTTTGCAGAAATATAAAACGAAGCGTGAGGAAACACCTCCCGCAGTAAACAATAAAAACCAGGACGATGAAACTCGCCGTTGTAACAAAACCGACATTCTTCATTGAAGAGGATAAAATCATAACAAGGCTTTTTGAAGAGGAACTCGACTATCTTTTTCTCGAAAAGTCCTATCCCCACCCCCAATATATCGAAAGATTATTGAGCCTGATTCCCAATAAATTCCATAAGCGTATATTCACCTGTAACAACCGTCTGATGCAGGACTACAAGCTTGCGGGGCAGTTGTTCCCTCCCGGCTCGCCCCACCCCTGCGAAAAACAAAAAGGCAAGCTGGTGGGCTACGCGGCCAATCTCCAGGAACTGCACGAGTTCAGGAACTTCTACGAGGTAATGTGCTTTGGTCCTATGGGACGCACATTCTACCAGAGTACCGAGCTCAACGAAAAGGCCAAGAAGGTAGTCAACAAGCGTGTGTGGGCATTCGGAGACATTGACACGGGCAACGTGAAGCGCCTGGCTGCATACGGTTTTGGAGGAGTAATTCTCGATTCGCAGCTATGGGACAAATTCGACTCCTGCCGCTCTACCGACTACAGCGAGCTGATAGACGAGTTCAGACGGATACAGAAAATAGTCCGTAAGCTATAAGAAACTGTTTGAATTTCCAAAATGAGCTTTTCTTATATTGAAGCAACTTCTAAAAGCATCAAACATAAAATAAAAAAGAGTAAAACATAAAATAACAAACTAAATTCTATCTCTATGAACAATACCCCTTATATGGTGTTTTCGGGAACAAAGTCCCGTTACCTTGCCGAAGAGATCTGCAAAGAGCTCGGTTGCACATTGGGTCAGATGAACACGACCTATTTTGCTGACGGCGAGTTTGCAGTATCATACGAAGAGTCCATTCGCGGAAAGAATGTATTCCTTGTACAGTCTACATTCCCCAACTCGGACAACCTTATGGAGCTTCTGCTTATGGTTGACGCTGCAAAGCGTGCATCGGCAAAGAGTATCGTTGCTGTAATGCCCTATTTCGGTTGGGCACGTCAGGACCGTAAGGACAAGCCCCGTGTATCTATAGGTGCAAAATTGGTTGCCGACCTCTTGAGCGTTGCCGGTGTAAGCCGCATCATCACAATGGACCTCCACGCCGACCAGATACAGGGATTCTTTGATATTCCCGTAGACCACCTGTATGCATCAATGGTATTCATTCCCTATATCAAGTCGCTCAACCTCGACAACTTGGTAATTGCTACTCCCGACGTCGGTGGCTCTAAGCGTGCAAGCGCATATTCAAAGCACCTTGGTGTACCCCTTGTACTTTGCCACAAGACACGCGCAAAGGCCAATGTGGTTGACACAATGCAGATTATAGGCGATGTAGAGGGCAAGAACGTAATCCTTGTCGATGACATTGTAGATACAGCAGGTACAATTTCAAAGGCAGCCAACCTTATGATGGAGAATGGTGCCGTTTCGGTACGTGCAATTGCATCGCACTGCATTATGTCGGGCAACGCTTCGGAGCGTGTACGCGAGTCTACAATGACAGAGATTGTATTCACCAACAGTATCCCCTACGACAAGGGTTGTCCCAAGGTAAAGCAGCTCTCTATTGCAAAGGGTTTTGCCGAGGCAATACAGTGCGTGCTTAACAACCAGTCAATAAGCAAGCAGTACATTTGCTAATATACATTGGAATGAAAAAACTGTTTTCAATACCGCTGCTGTTTACGGTGCTTGCGCTGTTCGGTTGTGCGCAGGAGTACACCATTAGCGGTACTATTGATGGAGCTGTTGACGGCGATTCGGTTGTATTGGGCTATTCGGTAGACGGAGAGGAGTTCACTGTTACAGACAGGACAGTGATAGAAAACGGAGAGTTTCATTTTGATGGAAAAGTGAATGGCAGCAAGATATACTACATAGGCTACGAGCAATCGCCCGAGCCTATGTATTTGCTCTTTTTCCTTGAGGGCGGTGACATTGGAATAAGAATGTCGGGCGAGGAAAGCAGGGTGACCGGTACACCCTCGAACGAGCTCAATGCCGAGGTCGAAGCGACCATAATGGACTATGTAACCCAATTGCTCGGAGCAGAGGTGATTCTGGAGTCGGACGACGACACTGTCAGCGACAGCCTGAGAGTGGCTTTGCACCAAAAGCTTTACGATACACAGCGCGATGTCTCGCAATACATACGCAGCACTGTGTTTCGGAACAAGAAGTCCATTGTATCGCTTTATATGATGGTACAATACATCGACCTCTTTGGTGTAGAGGAGATTGAGCAATATGTAAGTGAGGTTCCCGCCGAGAATATCGACCGCAACAACAATTGTCTTTACGACATTCTTGTAGAAGCCCTCAATGACAGGAAGAACAATCCCGGAGAACTGCCGTTGCTCGATTTTGAATAACAGAGCTGTTCCATTGGGAGAAAGCCAACAAAAAACAGTGTGTCCCTCATGGGGTATGACTTTTAATTTTTGACTGATTGATATTCAGTGTTAGTTTTTACGAAAATCGCTAAATTCTACATATAAGGCTACATGATGGTCGTAAATAAGCCAAATAACTACGAATGCAAAGATATATAAATCTTTCCAAAGTAAAGCACTGAAATCAAAGTTCTTCCGCTTGGAAGAATATACTGACAAAAGAGGCGTATGCGCGGTAAACATAAAACCGTACATACGCTTCTTTTTATCATATTAAGTATCACTACTTTACATTAATTAGTATTATTATATTTGGGTGTATAATAATCACCTCAAAATACTAACAGTATCGCCTTTACAACAATATAATGGACTGAAAATCCATTTTTTACCACAAATATCAAAAGAATCCTACGATTGAGTTGACTTCAATCGTTCGAACTTGTGTATAATCTGGTTATAGACTATATGAAACACAGATTTAGCCATTATTAGTTTTTAGATGTCGAAAAAATGCCAAGTCTGTATCATGGTATTTGGCAAATTATTGATTTTGGGTATTGGCATAGGTGTTCTAAAAGATGAATACTTCATCAGCGTCCTCGGCAATTGTTAGCCTTTTTAACACATATAGTTTCCTTCATATAATGAAATTTACACAAGGTCTCAAAAAATATTGTTTATATGATACAGATTATCCACCAAGATAATTTTATTCCTGCAAATAATCTGTATCATTCAAAATTCCTTATAAATCCAAATAGTCTTGAATTAGCCATCCGCATTTGTTCACCGTCACTTTATAATAACGACCTGTCATAAGGCGCATATCAGTAGTAAAGTAAGGTGCAAACGAATTAGATGGCAAACTCTCAACAAATCTTTTCAAACTCATAAATAAAGCATCTGTTTCCTTGTCAGGATTATCTGGCAACAAAAGTTCTAGCGTATAAGTAACTTTTGTACTTCTTGGATAGGTCTTAGCATACAACAAAACAGAGAAGGTTTTATCTGAAGTCCCAGCATGCATCATTGTATTCATGTTCTGTAATGCCCCCAGCAAACGGGCACCTCCACTTACATCATGATACCATTCTCCATCCAATACGTTAGAATAATGATTTGCATACGCAAAGAAGTCCGAATAATATACGCTTGGAGATTTACCCATCAATTTACCGTCCAGGTAAATTTCCATACTGGCCACCGGTGAAAGCACATAGCCCATATACCAGCGAGGAGCCCTTAGTGTGATAATCTCTCCATTCATCATTTTCTT
>JAFZIA010000025.1 GCA_017554605.1 Bacteroidaceae bacterium | reverse complement strand
TGGCTGCGCTCATTGCGTGTGAATGCAAGCATTCACCCATTCGCTTGCACAAGCTTTCTCTCACACTATTCCCTTAAAACCGCCTACCCGCAATTGAATTTCTTTTCGGCGTGCAGTTGGTCTGAAAATTACCTGCTTAAACAGATAAAATTATATGGTGTTCCATTGATATAAGCAAATTACCCACACCGTTTTTCTACTGAGCCAGGTTACAGCGTAAATGTCTGAAAAATTAAACCGCCAGGCTTCAGGAGTCTGGCGGTTTAATTGTGAATGAATGTTTTTCAGTGGAGCTAGAGGGAGTCGAACCCTCGTCCAAACGAGGAAACAATACGCTTTCTACACGCTTAGTCATCGGTAGGATTTTCGAGCATAAGCAAGACCGCGACCACCAACTTACGCCTTATCCTCTAAAATGTCGCCATTGCATCGAGGCCTGCAACGGTTAGTCCCGATTTGCCTGCACCACCGTATCGGATTGCTTCGGAACAACTGCGTCCGGGTGATGTCTCGTCCCAACACCTTGTATCGGGATAAAGCTAATCTACTGTACTTCGATTAAGCAGCGAGAGCATAGTTGTTTTCGCCAGATAATTGTCGATGGCTCAGATTATAGTGCAAACCAACGAGGCACTGCGTGCTTACGTACCTTTTCTACCCGCTGTCAAAACCAAATAGCCCCCTGCGGAACCCGATTTGTGCCGGGCAGTGCAAAAACAGGGATAATCGCACAGTGCGGTTGTCTGTTTTTTGCAATGTTTGTGCAAAGATAGAATGATTATTTGTAAAAACAATGTTTTTGGATTATTTTTGTAAATTTAATGGATTTGTAACTTATTGCTTATAGGGATAAATAAAAGGAGTTTGTAGAATGACACATATTGAATCTTTTATATTGGCGGTTGCCCTTGCGATGGATTGTTTTGCTGTTTCTATTGCGAGCGGTATAATTATGAAGCGTGTAAAATGGCAGCCTATGCTGCTTATGGCAACGCTGTTCGGAGTGTTCCAGGCGGTGAATCCTATTGTGGGTTGGCTGGGAACAGATTATTGCCATAGTCTGATAGAGAGTTACGACCATTGGATTGCTTTTCTTATTCTTGCCTTCCTGGGTGGACGAATGGTTGTGGAATCCTTCAAGAAGGAGGAGAACAAGAATTTCAACCCCGAGTCCTTGAAGGTGATGTTCACTATGGCGATAGCTACGAGTATAGATGCTTTTGCTGTCGGAATATCGTTCTCGTGTATGGGTATAGACAGCTTGGACGAGCTCCTCTTCCCGCTTTGCGCGATAGGTGCCGTTTCGTTCATCTTGTCGGTGGCCGGCCTTCTGTTCGGAGTGAAATTCGGCAAGCGCTATGCTGAGCGTCTGCGTGCCGAGCTGTGGGGCGGCCTGATTCTCATAGCAATAGGTATCAAGGTGCTTGTGGAGCACACTTGCGGATAAAACATTGGTAAATGTATGAAACGTCTGCTTAAATATATATCGTTCGGATTGCTTGGGGTTATATTGCCCCTGCTGATGCTGGCTACAATACTGGAAAAGTTTGTGGGCTCGTCGGTGGTCATAAATTATATCTACAGTTCGCCGTGGGTAATTGCGCTGTGGGCTATGCTCGCAGTGTCGGCAATATGCTATCTTGCTGCTTGCCGTGTCTACCGCAGTGTGGCGCTGTTCATCTTTCACCTCTCTTTTGTGCTTGTGCTCGTTGGCGCTTTTGTGACGCACGTGAGCGGGGTGCGCGGCTCGTTGCATCTGAGAACCGATGATTTGCCTACGACTGTATTCCAGACCGACGATGCCCGCGTGGGGCGTTTCCCCTTCCAGGTGTCGCTTGTCGATTTCAGACTGCAGTTCTACAAGGGTACATCGGTGCCGATGGATTATGTGAGTCTTGTGCAGATAGCAGACGGTGAGGAGTTGAGCACGGGTGTTGTCTCGGTGAACAATATACACAAGCACCGGGGCTGGCGCTTCTATCAGTGGGGCTACGATGCCGACGGCAATGGGGCTACCTTTGCCGTTACGTACGACCCGTGGGGAATTGCTGTCACATACGCCGGATATTTGGGGCTGTTCGTTGCTATGATTGCTTTCTTCTTTGGCAAGGAGAGCAATTTCAGGACGTTGCTTGCGAGTCCGTTGCTCAAGAAGGGCGGGCTGATGGTACTCTTCCTGTTGTGCTCCTCGTCGGTTGCTGCCTCACAGATGCCCCGCGCTCTCCCTGCCGAGGTTGCCAGAATGTTTGCCGACGTATATGTGTTCTACAATAACCGTGTGTCGCCCCTGGAGACGCTTGCCCACGATTTTACGGTCAAACTCTACGGAGATGACAGATACAAGGGCCTGACGTCAGAGCAGGTGCTTACGGGGTGGATTTTCTTCTACGATAGCTGGAGGGAAGAGCCTATGATAAGGGTCAAGGACGGTTATGTGCGCTTTATGTTGGGTGTCGAGGGAGAGTATGCTGCGTTGGACGATTTTTCGGACGTCAACGGATATAAGCTTACTGATGTGCTCAAGGGTAATGTCGATGCGCGTATGCGCCGTGCGGCGACGCTTGCCAACGAAAAGTACAATCTTGTGGGTATGGTGCACTCGGGCTCTTTGCTCCGTCTGTTCCCTCATAGCGACGGGGAGCCTGTGGCGTGGTATTCGCCTGCCGATACTCTTCACGCCAATGAGGGGTGTGAGCAGTGGGACTTTGCGATGAGTATGCTGCAGCAGATAAGGAGCGCCGTTGCAGGTGGGCGTTACGACGAGGTCTCCCGTCTGCTGGGAGAGCTGCGTGTGTGGCAGCGCCGTGTGTCGGGCAGCACGTTGCCTTCGGACGCGGTGCTTACTGCCGAGAGGCTCTATAATCATCTGAATTTCATTTTTCCGTTTGCAATAGTGTCGGTGATTGTAGGACTGTCGTGCTTTGTGGTCTATTGCCGCCGCGTGCTCAGGGGTGAGCTGTGGCATACAAAGTTGCACCCTGTGCTTATGGTGTTCATTCTTGTGCTATTTGCTTATATATCGGGTTTTCTCTTTCTGAGAGGATATATATCGGGGCACTTCCCGCTCTCGAACGGGTACGAGACAATGCTTTTTATGGCGTGGCTCGCGCTGCTTATGGCAATGGCATTTGACCGCAAATTCTATATGGCTGTGCCGTTCGGACTTACATTGTGCGGCCTTGCCCTGATGATGGCGACGGTTGGAGGAAGCGACCCGAAGATTACGCTGCTCACCCCGGTGCTGCAGTCGCCGCTGCTCAGCGTTCACGTGGCTGTCATTATGATTGCCTATTCGCTGTTTGCCTTTATGATGATGAATGGTGTGACTGCAATCTTCCTAATGAGGGGGGGCAACGAGCAGCAGATTGAGTATCTTGCTGTTGTGAGCAGGCTGATGCTCTATCCTGCACTCTTCTTTCTTGTGACGGGAATACTTGTGGGTGCAGTGTGGGCCAATGTATCGTGGGGAAGATATTGGGGCTGGGACCCCAAGGAGGTGTGGGCTCTTGTCACTATGCTGGTATATTCGCTTGCTATGCACTCGCGCTCAATGATGCCTTTCCGTAGTGCGGTGTTCTTCCACGTGTTTACGGTGGTGGCTTTCCTGGTGGTGCTGTTCACTTATTTTGGTGTGAATTTTGTGCTTGGTGGTTTGCACAGCTATGCCTGAGAGAGGCTTTCCTCATCGAATATCCTGTCGAGCATTTTGCTTAACTGCTCTGTATCCTGCATAAGCTCTTGAAACTTGTGCAGCCGTTGTGCATTGTCCGATTGAGGTATCCATAATTTTAGATATCCGTTTGTTGAATATTTCTCCTTCAGATGCAGACGGGCGCGTTCAAGGTGTTCCTCTTTGCAGAGTGTAGGGTAGTGGTTAAGCCCGTATTGTATTGTGCGCCGCATTATTGTATCGCTGTCGATAATCCTGTCGGCTTCGGCGACAATCTTTCCGTATATTGTGCGTGGCTCATTGCGGCTTGATGCGCGGTGGTCCTCTACGGCTTCGGCTATAACCTTTATTTCCTGTGGGGTGAAGAACTTCCTCAGTCTGTCATCGCTTAGTACTATACGTGCCGACTCGCTGTGATGATGCTCCCTGTCTTTCTCAAGCCCTAAATCGTGGTAGGCTGCAATGGTGTATACCATAGCGATATTTACATCGTAATGCTGCGCCAGTTGCAGGCTCTGTGATATTACTGTTAGGGCGTGGGTGCGGTTGTGTGCCTTGTCGAATTTTTCGTAGCGGGGTATTATCAGCTCTTCTATCAGTGATATAAGCTCCGCTGTAAGGTAGTTTTTTGGCATATGTTCTTTTTATTAAAGCACATCAACCGCGTGCCAATGGCACGCGGTTGATGTGTATATACGTTCCTCTGCTTTTATCGAGCGTAGTTTACAGCTCGTGTCTCGCGGATTACGGTAATCTTTACCTGACCGGGATAGGTCATCTCGTCCTGAATCTTCTTTGCAATCTCGCCCGAGAGCTGTTCTGTCTGCTTGTCGTCAATCTTGTCGGCGCCGACAATCACGCGAAGCTCTCTACCGGCCTGTATCGCGTAGGTCTTTGTTACTCCGGGATATGACATTGCAAGCTGCTCAAGGTCGCGCAGACGCTTGATGTAGGCCTCTACAATCTCGCGGCGTGCACCGGGGCGTGCTCCCGATATTGCGTCGCACACTTGTACGATGGGGGCGATGAGGCTTGTCATTTCTACCTCATCGTGGTGAGCGCCTATGGCGTTGCAGATGTCGGGCTTCTCCTTGTATTTCTCGGCCAGCTTCATACCGTACTCTGCGTGCGGCAGCTCTGTCTCTTCGTCGGGCACTTTACCTATATCGTGCAACAGTCCGGCGCGTTTCGCTTTCTTGGGGTTAAGGCCAAGCTCTGCTGCCATCACTGCGCACAGGTTGGCTGTCTCTCGTGCGTGCTGCAACAGGTTCTGTCCGTATGACGAACGGTATTTCATCTTACCTATGATGCGGATAAGCTCGGGGTGCATTCCGTGTATTCCAAGGTCGATTGTGGTGCGCTTACCTGTCTCGATAATCTCCTCTTCAACCTGTTTCTTGACCTTGGCAACAACCTCTTCGATGCGTGCGGGGTGTATGCGGCCGTCGGCTACAAGCTGGTGCAGCGCGAGGCGGGCAATCTCGCGGCGTACGGGGTCGAAAGCGCTGAGTACAATTGCCTCGGGGGTGTCGTCTACTACAATCTCCACTCCTGTGGCAGCCTCGAGGGCGCGTATGTTGCGTCCTTCGCGACCGATGATGCGGCCTTTCATCTCGTCGTTCTCTATGTGGAACACTGTTACCGAGTTCTCTATTGCCGTTTCGGTTGCTACGCGCTGTATTGTCTGTATGACTATTTTCTTTGCTTCGCTTGCTGCTGTCATCTTGGCATCGTCGATTATGTCGTTTATGTACGATGCAGCTTGGCTCTTGGCCTCTTCCTTGAGTGATTCAACTAAGCGCTCGCGTGCCTCGTCGGCCGACAGGCCGCTTATGGTCTCGAGTTTCTCGCGCTCTTGCTGACGCAGCTTCTCTACTTCTTCGGCTTTGCGGTCGAGCAGTATTTTTTGCGAGTCGAGGCTGTCCTTGAATGTGTCGAGCTCGGTCTTGCGGCGCTGAATGTCCTCGTTGCGCTGGTTGAGCTGGATCTCGCGCTGCTTGAGCTGGTGCTCGGTCTGCTGGATCTTGTGGTTGCGCTGTGAGATTTCTTTCTCAAGCTCGGCCTTCTTGTTGAGGAATTTCTCCTTTACTTCCAGAAGTTTGTTCTTCTTTATTACTTCTGCCTCCTTCTTTGCATCTTCTATGATGCGCTCACATTTTGCCTTCAGTGCAAATTTGTTTATAAAGTAATGGCATAGGAAGCCTATCACTAAGCCTGCTATTACAGTTAAAACGTAAATCATAATGTTACAATAATAATTAAATATAAAAATAACACACTGCTATATTCGCGGAGTGGGGTATCCGGCTCCTTTCGTGTGAATATGGCAATGTGCGTAGTTCCTTTGCTATACGGCCTTGTGGGCTGTATGTGCGGGAAGAATTGTATTTACTCTATGCTCAGGGCGTCGTCCACAATGTGGCTCAGCTCCGATAGCTTCTCGATGACGTTGGACGAGCTTATGCTGTCGGCTTTGGTCATCAGGTCGTATGCTATGTTGATAGCTGCCATTGTGATGAGGCGTGTCTCCTCTTCGCCTGTAAAGTGTTGTTTGTATTTTATCAGTTTCTCGTTCATCATACGTGCGGCCTGCCTGTATATGGTCTCCTGGCTTTGGGGCACGTTCATTGGGTACGATACTCCGTCTATCACAAGGTTTATTGCTACAATTCTATCTTCCATAATGCTGTCGGTCGGTTATTCTTTCGGTGTTATTTGGTAAGCGACTCAATGCATTGGTCGATTTCACGCACAAGTTTTGTCAGTCTCTCGCGTGTGGCGCCTATCTCGGCGTCGCTCAAGGAGATGACTTTTGCCTGCTTTAGGTTGTTGTAGTTTTGTACCAACTCGGCAAAGCGTTGTTCAAGGGCCTGATACTCGGCATTGCGCATTGCAAGGGCACTCTCAAGCTCTTTGTTACGTTCTACTGCCCGACGGTGTTTCACTCTCAAAAGCAGCAGTTTCTCTTGGAATTGTTCAAGCCTTGCAATCTCTTCCTTGGTCATATCTTACAACAATCATTCCACAAATATATGTGTTTTTTTGTAATTCCGAAAGAATTGCCCCTTTTTTTATCGGATTGTTGATAAAAAGTGACGGACGGGTGGCGGCCTGCGAGGAATTATGTGTTGAAATTGCCTTCTCCGAATGTGAGGGTGACGGTGCTGCCGTCTGCGGGGAGGGGCTCCCCTGTGAGCGGCATTATTGTGAGCCACTGGTTCTCCTTGTCGTCTATGCCAAAGTCAAAATCGTCGGGCAGGCAGAATTCTACGCGGTATTTGCCCTCGAAGCCTTGCCTGCGGTAATATGTGAAGAGCTTTTCTTCGGCCGGAATGAGTGCTATTGCTGCGTATCCGCGCTTCGTCGCTGTCTCGGCTGCCTGTTGCAGCAAGCGGGTGGCGTAGCCCCTGGAGCGCGCGGGGGCTGCTGTTGCAAGGGCATATACAATGCCTGTCCTCTTTCCTTCGCAACTGAACGGGACAAGGTGGAGCATAGACTGTAGCGCGCCTCCCTCCTCAATGTAGAGCAGGTTCTCTCTGTTGTAGTAGCGCTCCATAAATTGCCCGATAAAGCTGTCGCTGTCGCCAAAGACCTCTTTCCACAGTGCGTGCACCTGTTCTTCTATGCTCTTCATTGCTGTGGCGTGAATTCGTATCTGTCGAGCATTTCTATAGGGTTGTAGGCTCTTTTGGCCTGCCGCAGTCCCGGGTCGCCAAGGTCCTCCTCGCGGTTCACGTATTCTATGCCGGGGTTCTCTGCCAGCATATCTTCGATGAAAAGGCGGTTTATCGCTTCGGCTGCTCCTGCAGTCTCTCGGCTCGCCTTCTCGATGTGTATGTACAATGTGTTGCCGAAGAGCTCGCCCAATGTGAAGGCTACAATCCTTCCGTCTACCCTTATGACTCCTGCGGGCTGGCTGTAGTGTATGATGTTCTTTACCGTTGCTATGCATTGCCACTGTTCGTAGCAGCGCATATTGTCCTCGCGGTTGTGCTGGCAGTCCCTGTCGGCTGCAAGGAAACGCGCAATTTCGGTCAGCTCCCCGTTGGTGCAGCGGCTGTATGTGTAGGCGGGGTTCTCGGCTATGAACTTGTTGTATCTGTTGCGTTTCTTGTTGAGTGCCTTGCCCTGGAGCGTTGCCAGCGATTGGGCGCTGTATATGTAGTCGCTCCAATTCTCGAGAGGGCTCACGGTGTGGTGGGGCAGCAGCTCCTTGAGCTCCTGGGCTATGGGCTCGGGTACGGCGGTGAACTGCAGTGCCGTGCCTGTTGCCTGGCAGTATTCGTTGAGCAGCGCTACCGAGCTGCCGAGCGGCAGCTTGCCTATGGGTGCGAGAAAGGCGGGGCTCTTAATGTCGGCCTGCGATTTGCACATTATGAACAGTGTCTCCTGTTCTATTGCGTAGCGGTAGTCCATAAAGCGTGCCCACATTACAAGGTTGCCGGGCGTGTAGTCGCACGAGCGTGTGTATTGTGCCTGCGCAAACGGTTGCAGCTCTTTTACGCTCTCGATGGTTACGGGTCGGAAATTAAGCATATTGGGTGTGGAATGAAAAGGGGCGGGCGTTAGAGTTACGCTCACCCCTTATGTGGTTCTTATTTCTTGTCAAAATCCTCGGCTTGCTTGCGAGGCTCTTTCTTGGCGAGTGAAATGATTTTGTAAACGTAGTCTACAATCCATTTCTCCGAGTAGCCGAGCTTCTCCTTGTACTGACGCACGGCATACACTGTCTGGAAGGTAGCCTGGTCCTTCCAACTGTTCTTTGTGAGTATGTCGTTTATGGTCTTCTCGGTCAGTCCGCGCAACAGGCCGTTGAATATCGAGGGAATACGGAGCTTCCAGCTAAGAAGGTTGCTCACGAGCATCATAAGGTCGTTGTTGAATCCCTGGAAAGCGAACAGGTAGGGCTGTACGCTGTTGAGGTTCTTGCAGTTCTTTTTTATTGATGCGTCAATCTCCTTGAAGAAGTCCTCTTCCATTCCGTATATCTGCTCGAGCATTTTCTTGCATCGCGAGCGCTCGGCAACACCCAGCTTGTTGTTCTGTGTGGGCACTTTGAGCGTGCGCTTGAAAGTGGCCATATCGGCGAGCATACTGAGGTTGGTTATTCCCAGGTTCGATGCGAGTACCGCCTGGTAATATACGCGTATGAGGGTCATAAAATCCTCCATTCCTCCTACTTTCTCAACCTCTTTATCTTTTTTCTTGAAAAAACTGAATAGTCCCATTTTGTTCTTTTATTGTGGTTAGTTATGTTTCTTGTTGACGTATCTTCTTACTTTTTTCTTCTCTGTTGCTCCTCCAGAATGCGCTGCTGCTCTTTCTGCAGTGCCTCAAGGCGTGCCATCATTCCGCTACGCTTTGTGGGGTTGTTCTTGTTTGCCTCGTGGTAGGCCTGCATCTTGCGCAGCAGTTCGTCCTCTTTCACGGTGTATTTCATATAAATGAAGATAAGCACGCTTATGAGGGTCGACAGGAAGTAGTAGTAGTTGAGGCCCGATGAGTAGTCGTTGAAGATGAAGAAGAACATTACCGGCATAAGGTACATCATCCAGCGCATCATCTTCATCTGTGCCTCCTGCTCGGGTGAGCCACCCATACTGGGTTGCATCTTCTGCATATAATAGGTGTTGAGTATCTGTGTTACGCAGAAGAGCAGGCAGAAGATGCTTATGTGGTTGCCGATGGGCCATACTGATGTGCCCCAACTGATAAGTGCGTCGTACGACGAAAGGTCGTCGGCCCACAGGAAGCTCTGCTGGCGTAGCTCAATGGCATTGGGGACAAAGTTGAACAGGGCAATGAATATGGGCATCTGAATGAGCATAGGCAGACAACCACCCATAGGGCTTGCTCCGTACTGCGAGTACATAGTCATTATCTCCTGTTGTTTCTTCATTGCGTCCTCGGGCTTGGGATATTTTGCGTTGATCTCGTCGATGTAGGGCTTTAGTGCTCGCATCTTGGCCGAAGAGACGTAAGACTTGTATGTGAAGGGATATACTATTGCCTTTACAATGAGTGTGAGAAGCAGCAGTACGAGTCCCATACTCAATCCCCAGCTTGTGAGCCAGTCGAACAGGTAAATGATGAAGTAGCGGTTGATGAGGCGCACGATGGGCCAGCCAAAGTAGATGAGCTTGTGCAGCTGGAGCTCCTTGTCGCTGTTTATCGACAAGTCGTTGCTTACCTTGAGCTCGCTGTACTTGTTGGGGCCGAAGTAGAACTGGAGGTCGGTCGCCTTTTTGCCGCTGGGGTCGAAGGGGGCGTACATTGCCACTGAGCAGTTCTTCATATAGCCGCGGCCTTCGTGCAGTGTGTCCGACGACAGTGACACATCACTGAACTCATCGGCCGATATGAGGATACAAGAGAAGAACTGGTTCTTGAGTGCCACCCAGTCGACGGGCTTGTCGATGTTCTCCTTCTCGCTGGTACGCTCGCTAAGATTTTCGGTGTCGTCGTTGCTGAGCTTGTATGTGATGTTTGTGTATTGCTGCTCAAAGGTAAAACCTTTCTCCTGCTGGCGTATGAGCTGGTCCCAGTTGATACCTATCTCACGTGCCGAGCCGGGGAGTATGTTCTGCATATTGTGTGCTTCTACCGACAGGTTGAGCATATAGCTGTCGGGGATAAGGGTGTACACAAAGTCGAGATACCTCTCGGGGGTAAAGGCAAGGCGCATTGTCACGCTGTTCTCTGTTGTACCTATGGGGGTGAAGTAGAGGTCGGCGGTGTTTATGTTCTCCTCTTTTCCGTCGAGTGTAAAGTAGAACTGGTTGTAGAGTTCCTCGCTGCCGCGGCGTGAGTTGCGCACTGTTATGTGGTCGTTTTCGTCGAACAGGGTGACTGGCTCGCCCTGCTGGTTGTTGTAGCCTGCAAGGGTGGCAGAGCACACTCTGCCGCCTAATGTCGAGAGGCGTACGCTGAGCTTTTCGTTTGAGAGGGTGACGAAGCTCTCCTCGCCCCTAAGTACGTTGAACAGCGTCGATGTGCTGTCGGTACTTTGTGTGGCAAGGGCGGCTCTTTTGTCGTCCTCGGCCTTTATTATTGCTTGCTCCTGTGCATACTGCACCTGGGCGATAGAGTCCTGATAGCGTCTTTGTGCCTCAATCTGTTGTGGATTGGGCTGGTTGAAGTAGAAATATCCCAATAATACAGCTCCAATGAGCAGATAACCGATAATTGTATTTTTATTCATAATGTTGTTTGTTGTATCTGTTTTTCTGAATTTTTTAATAATTGGCTGCAAATATAGCAAAAATAAAGCTACGCAGCACTTTTTTTTATAAAAATGTGTGTTCGGTAGGTTTATGTACGTCTTTTATTAAATATAATATTTTATTCTCTGCCTAAAATTCGTATATTCGCGCCAAATTAAAAGATACTGTTCTATGAAGAATACCGTGTTAGCGCTTGTTGTTGCGTATTTTGCAACGGGTATACTCTCTGCCCAGAGTGAGGTTAAGGATTATTTCAGTGAGCGTCTCGATTCGCTTGTGGCGCTGTGCAACACTCCTACCGACGACGATGAGGTGATGGCCGACATTGCCTTCTACCGTCTTTTTGCACCCACGCTGCTCTATGGCTCTACCATTGAGCGCGGCTTGTCGCAGGGTATCGATGTCCCTTACCGCAAGACGGCGAGCGACATTGAGATGGACGATTGCCGCAGTGCCGTGATAGACGGTATCCTGCTCGACGTGTACAGGGACTATCCTTTGTTTGTCGTGACAACCGAGGAGGATATGCGCAGCGTGCTCTCGTCCGACGATTTCCGCAGCACACAGGCTGCGCCCGAGATTTCGTTGCGCGGGAATACCGCCGTTGCCCTGCCGCAGAATGTGGACGGTGCGCTCAAGGTAAAAAAGGTAAGGCTCAACCATTGGCGCACATCGGGCAGCTTTTCGTTCAATTTCACGCAGAATTATATCTCGGGCAACTGGGCGCAGGGTGGCGAGAACAACCGTACGCTCATTACGGGACTTATGCTGCGCCTCAACTACAACGACAAGAAGAAGATTTCCTTCGAAAATTCGTTCGAGGCAAAATTGGGCTTCGTCACCGTGTCGGGCGATACCCTGCACAGCTACAAGACCAACAACGATATGTTGCGCCTCGAGTCCAAATTCGGATATAAGATTTACAATAACATCAACCTCTCGGCAAAGATGACGTTGCAAACTCAGTCTATGCCCAGCTATCCAACGAACAACCCCGATTTCGTCTCGAACTTTATGGCTCCGTTCGATGCCAACTTCTCTGTCGGTCTCGACTATAAGCGAAGCGGCAAGAACTGGAATCTGTCGGTTTATTTTGCCCCTCTGTCGTCGTATAACTACAGATTCGTGCGTTACGAGGAGTTGACCTCGCGCTTCGGTATACGTGCAGGCAGACACCACAAGGAGGACTTCGGTACGCAGATACAGCCCACGCTCAGTGCCACAATAATGAAGAATGTGACGCTCAACTCGCGTATGGAGTTCTATACCAACTACTCGCGTGCCTATTTCAACTGGGAGAACACGATAAAAATGAAGATAAACAAATACCTGGAGACGACATTGTTTATGCACGGACGCTTCGATGATAGCTCGCGCGGACTCTACAGTGACTCGTACGGATATTGGCAGCTCAAGGAGTACTTTGCTCTGGGACTCTCTTACACCTGGTAAATGTTGTCTATTGCTTTTTCCTAAGGATAGCTTATGATTGACTTGAACTCTTTTTTCCCTATCGCCGACCCTACCTGGATTTTCTTTTGGGTGCTATGTATAATACTTTTTGCACCACTGTTGTTCAATAAGTTGCGTCTGCCACATATTATCGGTATGATTCTTGCCGGACTACTTGTGGGGCCCAATGGATTGAATATCCTTGAGAGGGACGACAGCTTCGAGCTTTTTGGTAAGGTGGGTTTGTATTATATTATGTTTCTTGCGAGTCTCGAGATTAACTTGCAAGAGCTTAAGGAGTATAAAGTGGGTGCGCTCACACTTGGTCTTTTGGCATTTGTTGTGCCCATAGCATTGGGAATGTTCACTAATCTTGTAATTCTCGACTACAACCTGGTAACGGCGGTGCTGCTTGCGAGTATGTATGCGTCGTACACGCTCATATCGTATCCCATTGTAGCACGCTACGGACTATCGCGCCTCAAATGCGTGAATTTTGTTGTCGGGGGTACGGTGATTACCGACACGCTCACGCTCTTTGTGCTTGCTGTTGTGGGAGGACTGTTCAGCGGTGAGTCCGATGGCTGGTTCTTTGTGTTCCTTGTGCTCAAGTTGGTGCTCCTGACAGCGGTCATTGTCTTTTTCTTTCCGCGTCTGGCGCGTTACTTCTTTCGCAAATACAACGACGGTACAATACAGTATATCTTTGTGATGGCGCTCCTGTTCCTGGGTGCTGGAATGATGGAGCTGGTGGGAATGGAGGGTATCCTGGGTGCTTTTATCACCGGTCTTGTGCTCAACAGGCTCATTCCTCACTCCTCGCCTCTGATGCGTCGCATCGACTTTATCGGCAATGCAGTGTTTATCCCTTACTTCCTCATTGGGGTGGGTATGATAATAAATGTAAAGGTGCTCTTCACCGGTGGCGGTGCACTTGTGGTGATGATTGCAATGGTGCTCACGGCGCTGTCGGGAAAGTGGCTCGCGTCGTGGCTCACGGCGAAGGCTTTCCGAATGAACCGCGACGAGCAGATGCTTATGTTCGGACTGAGCAGCTCACAGGCTGCGGCAACCCTTGCGGCGGCTCTTGTGGGACACGGCATTATGCTGCCCAATGGCGAGCCTCTGCTCAACGACGATGTGCTCAACGGAACAATCTTGCTTATTCTTGTGTCGTGCATAGTAAGCTCCATAACGGCCGACCGTATGTCGCGCCGCATCACCGTCTCGGGCAGTGTGTCGGACAAGCCTGTGACCGTCTCCAAGAAGACCCTGCTCGCTCTTGCCAACCCCAATATGGTTGACAAGCTTATGGACCTTGCGCTGCTCCTGCGTAAGGAGAATACCAAGATACCCCTCTCGGCGGTTACTGTTGTAATGGACGAGGAAGAGCGCCAGATGGGTGCTGCCCGCAAGGTGCTCGACAGTGCAGCGCAGATTGCAGCGTCGGTAAATGTGCCGCTGCTCACCAAGCTTCGCCTCACAACCAACCTTTCGCACGGTATTATCCACGAGATGAAGGAGAACGACTACCGCGAGCTTATAGTGGGTTTTCACCAAAAGGAGACTGCTAACGACTCTTTCCTGGGAGGTGTGCTGCCCGAGCTGCTGAACGGTCTCAGCTCGCAGATTATTATGGCGCGCATAATGATGCCGCTCAACACTATCCGCAGGATACATATTACTTTCCCGGGAAAGGCCGAGTTTGAGGCGGGCTTCGAGAATTGGGTCGACGAGACTGCGCGTATGGCATCGGGTCTGGGCTGCAGCGTGTCGTACCACGGACACCCCGATACAATGAGGCTGATTGCAGAGAGGGTATCGGCAAACGACAAGATTGATGCGGGGTATTTCCCCACCGACGGCGGCAACGACCTCAAGCGTCTTTCGCAGATAATAAAGCCCGACCATCTGTTGGTGATTGTGAGTGCACGTAAGGGCTCAATCTCTTTCCGTCCGTCGCTCGACCACGTCTTTACGCAGTTACAGCGCGATTATCAGGAGACGAGTGTGTTGCTTATCTATCCGGGCGGATATTCGGCCGATGGTGATGCTAATTGATGATTGCTCCGTTCCATTATAAAAGCAGCGGCCTGACCGCTGCTTTATTTGTTGTCCATCATTCGTTTACATAGAACTCGAGTGTCCTGCCGTCCATAATGTCGCGGTGAGTAATCGCCGTGCCGTAGAGGGGAAGGCCGTTCAGCGTTATGCCGCTGTTGCCCTTGTGCTTCTTGACGGTGAAGGTGTTGCCGTTTCCCAGGTGCAGGCGTACCTCGTCGAACAGCGGCACTCCTGTCTCATATTCTCCTCCCACGGGGTTCACGGGGTAGAATCCCATTGCCGAGAATACGTACCAGGCCGACATCTGTCCGCAATCCTCGTTGCCGCACAGTCCGTCGGGGGTGTTGCGGTAGAGGCTGTTCATTACTTCTGCCACATACTCCTGTGTCTTGTGCTGCTTGCCCGTGTAGTTGAACAGGTATATCACGTGGTGGCTCGGCTCGTTGCCGTGGGCATATTGGCCTATCATTCCTGTGCTGAAGATGGGCAGTCCCTCCTTGTCGGCGGGGGTGTATGTGAACATACTGTCGAGCTTCGATGCAAATCGCTCCTTGCCCACAAACTCCATAAGTCCGCCTATATTGTGCTGTACGCTCCACATATAGTGCCACGCGTTGCTCTCGCATATGTGCGGGGTATATTCGTCGGGGGTAAAGGAGGGCTGGAACTCTCCGCTGCTGTTGCGTGGCTGCATAAATGTGGTGTTGGCGTTGTATTGGTTGCGCCAGTTGTTTGAGCGGTCAATGAATGCGTCGGCTATGCTGTCGCGCCCCATTTCCTGTGCCATAAGTGCAATGCAATAGTCGTCGAAGGCATACTCCAGCGTGCGCGACATTGCCCAGTTGTCGGCATTGTAGGGGTCGGCAACATCGTAGGGGACATAGCCCTTCTCCTTGTACAGCCCAATGCCGCGGTACTCGTCGCTGTTGGCTGTGGCAACGCAGGCGTCGAGCGCCTCTTGTGCGTCGAACCCTTTGAAGCCTTTGAGGTAAGCATCGGCAATAACGGGTACCGAGTGGTAGCCTATCATCATATCTGTCTCGCTGCCCCACATATTCCACACGGGCAGCCTGCCGTGCTCCTTGTAAAAGGCTATGAAGGAATTTACCATATCGTCCACGCGGTCGGGGGCAATGTATGTGTAGAGGGGGTGCGCTGCGCGGTAGGTGTCCCACAGCGAGAAGGTGCTGTAGTTCTTCCACCCGTCGGCCTTGTGTGTCTTGCCGTCGGCACCGCGGTAGCTGCCGTCAACGTCGCAAAAGAGGGTGGGAGCTATCATTGTGCGGTAGAGCGCAGTGTAGAAACATACCTGCTGGTCGTGTGTGCCTCCCGTAACCTCTATGCGCGAGAGGTGGTTGTTCCAACAGTAGTGTGTGGCTTGGTGGTAGAGGTCGAAATTGTTGTGCGGGGCTTCGGCTGCAAGGTTCTTCCTTGCTCCTTCTATGCTTGTGCCCGAGAGGGCTGTCACAATGGTCAGCTCCCTCTCCTCGCCCAACGGGAATTGCAGGTTTATGCAGCCGGGGACCTGATTGGTTGTCCCTTCCACTGATATTTGTGCCGTGTCGATGCTGAGCGACATTATGGGCCGGGAGAAGCGGCTGCAGAAGAATACTTTTTGCCCGCGTGCCCAGCCGTTGGAGAAGCGCCACCCCTCGATTGTGCAACTGTCGGCAATGCCGATGTGCGTGTCGGTTGTTGCGTCCCAGTTCATAGCTTTTGCAAGGTTCAGTAGCACTGTGGCTGTGTCGGTGGGGTAGTGGTAGCGCTGAATGCCGCAGCGCTCGGTGGCGGTGAGCTCCACGTCGATGTTATAATCGCTCAGATGCACGCGGTAGTATCCTGCGTGTGCCTCCTCGTTGTCGTGCGAAAAGCGCGAGTGTATGCCCAGTGGCGGCTCGGCGGTGCGCAGGGGAAGCGTCACGGGCATATAGCTTATGTCGTACAGGTCGCCTGCTCCGGTGCCCGACAGGTGTGTGTGGCTGAAGCCCGCTATTGTGCTGTCGGGGTAAAAGTAGCCTGCTATGCGGTCCCAGCCGGGCAGTCCGTTGTCGGGGCTCAGTTGCACCATTCCAAAGGGGGCTTGTGCGCCGGGGTAGACATTGCCCGTGTAGTCGGTTCCTATGAAGGGGTTTACAAGTTCTGCATAGTCTATGCTCTCTCTTGTGTTGCACGATGTTACTATCGCTGCCATTGCCAGCAGTGTGGCGAGTGTATGTCTTTTCATATAGCTTCTTAGTGTTGTTTTTTCTTGTGGGAGCGAAAATAGTAAAAACATTTGCTATAAGGAAGGCAAGCGAGAGAAAAATGCTTTTTATTTAGGATACTTTGCTTAAACCTTTGAGTGAATTTTTAATGAAAGGACTTACAATTCAGTTCTTAAAAAGAAATGTTATTGGTTAGCGTATCTTGCTGCAAAAAAATAGCAGTTACCGCAAACAGTAACTGCTTCCATTATGAAATGTTCTACTCAATTGCCGGTTACTTCTCTTCCCAGTGGAACGGCTCGAATTTCGAGTCTTTATCCTCCCAATGTGGCTTGCGCATTGAGTATATAATGAAGGGTGCGCCCACAACTACAATGCATCCAATGATGAGCACTGCGTACCACACTGTGTTGCTGCCGACGGCAATCTGCGCGGGGGGAATGAAGCTGAGCACAAAGGCAAGGAGGCTGCCCAGGAATCCAACGCCCGATACTATCCACATAAGTCCGTTGCCGCTACTGCCAATGCGGAAGGGGCGTGCGGCGCTCTTCATATTGTAGCGCAGGTAGATGGCTGCGGCAAACATAAGCAGGTACATTATAAGATAAAGGAGCACTGTGAGCTGCGACAGAATCTGATAGAAGCTCTGTACCGAGGGCATCACCACAAACAGAAGGCTCAGGAATGTTACAAGGCCGCCTTGTATGTATAGGATATTCTTCTGTACTCCAATATTATTGGTCTTTTGCATAAAGGGAGGTAGGTAGCCGGCCTTTCCCACTGCGAAGATACCCTTTGAAGGACCCGATACCCAGGTGAGCACTCCCGCAAGCACTCCAAAGGCAAGGGCGATGGCAATGACGGGCGAGAGCCACGAGGCGTGTATGTAGGCAAGGTAGTTGTCGAAGCCCACGAGTAGGCTCTGTGTGAGGTTGATGTCCTTCTGGGGAATGATGATTCCCAATGCGAATGTACCCAGGACAAAGATGAGCACGGTCATTATTGCGCCAATGAACACGGCCTTGGGGTAGCTCTTGGTGGGATTTTCCATATCCTTCACGTGGATACCTGTCATCTCCATTCCTGCGTAAAAGAGGAATATTCCCGATGCGAGCACAAGGTTGTCGAGCTTGGCAATGTCGGGGAAGAAGCTGCCGCCAAAGTCCATCTGCGACTTTCCGCCCGAGACAAGGTAGACGATAGCAAGTACAATGAGCAGTGCGGCAGGGATAATTGTTCCCACAAGTCCGCCGATGCGGGCTACCTTACTCACCCAGCCAAGTCCCTTGAGCGAGATATAGGTGGCTGTCCAGTAGATTGCAAGCACTACGATGAGGGTGTATATTTTATTAGAGGCGAGCGCCATATCCTTTGCGCTGTCGGCACCGATGAATGCGAGCGACACTGCACCGAAGGTGAGCACCGTGGGATACCATATTGTACTCTCCACCCACTGTAGCCAGATGGCAAGGAAGCCTATCCTCTTGCCGAATGCCTCGCCCACCCAGCGGAACACTCCTCCTTGCTTGTCCTGGAACATTGCGGCAAGCTCGGCGGCAACGAACGAGGTGGGGATAAGGAAGACTATAGCTGCAAAGAGATAGTAGAATGCCGAGCTTAGCCCATATTCGGCCTCGGCGGGGAGTCCTCGGAGCGATACGACGGCTGTCACGTTCATAATGGCGAGGGTCATCACTCCCAATTTTACAGAGTTTTCTAATTTAGACATAATTACACGTTTTTATGGGTTTGTTCTTTCATTGCTTATAACAATTATGTGGCTCTATGGTTCGGTGGTTGATGCGGGGAGTTTCATTCCCTGAAAATTTAGCGACTGTTAAAATTTTGTTAAAAGTCGTACTATGTATTGCAAGGTACTATTGCAATGCATATATTTGCGTCGGAACAAACGGTGGATAATGTACAATTTGTGGGTACGCGTTGTTCCGTAATCATTGAAAAAGATACAATTATGTATGTAGAGAATGTAAAATCGCAAATGCGCAAAGGAATGCTCGAGTACTGTGTGATGCTGCTTCTCGACAAAAAGCCGTACTACAGTTCCGACATTATAGATGAGCTTGAGCGCGCCAATCTGATAGTGGTGGAGGGTACGCTCTATCCGCTGCTGTCGCGACTGAAAAAGGAGGCGTTGCTCGATTATGAGTGGCAGGAGAGCCCGTCGGGTCCTCCGCGTAAATACTACAGGCTCACGTCCGAGGGCAAGGCTGTGCTGAAGGCGCTTGAGGAGAGCTGGCAGCAGCTTGTGGGTACAGTAGAGGGGATAAAGAGGCTTTAGCCATCTGCACTGTTTGTAAAATGTGAATGTAAAAAGGAACATATATGAAAAAGTCATTTAATGTAAATTTGGGAGGCAGGATTTTTCAGATTGACGAAGATGCCTACGAACAACTGAGCGACTACCTTGTGAGCGTGAAGACCTGTTTCAGGAACAATGAGTGCGGCGAGGAGATTGCGTCGGACATTGAGGCGCGTTTGGGCGAGCTTTTCGAGGCGCGTGTATCGGCGGGGTCGGCACGTATAATCACCCTGACGCTTGTGAACGAGATGATTGCACGAATGGGCAAGCCCGAGTCTATGGTTGACGACGGGGAGGCTGCAGGCGGTGCAGCGGGCGAGAAGGGCAATGATGCGCAAGAGGCTGCCGCTGCGGCTGCCGACGGTTATGTGCGCAGGGTGTCTATGGGCAAGAAGCTCTTTCGCGACGGCGACAATAAGGTGCTGGGCGGAGTGGTGTCGGGCCTTGCTGCATATTTCAATATGAATGTCACGCTGTTGCGCGTAATTGCGGTGCTGCTCTTCTTCCTCTCTACCTTTTGGGCATTCCTGCTCTATCTTGTAATGTGGGCGGTAGTGCCTCTGGCGCTTACAACAACCGACAAGCTGCGTATGCAGGGTGTTGAGCCTACGCCCGAGAATATTGCCGAGAAACTGGCCTACGAGGAGCCTGCCATCGACAAGATTGTGCGTAACCTTAAGGAGGTGGACAACAGCGGAATATCTACGCTGCTCGTAATTCTTGGCTGTGTGCTGTTCATAAGCACATTCATTGGCGCAGCAGGAGGTTATTTTACATTTTCGTTACGTCTCTTCCCGCTTGTGCTTGTCCTTTGCTGGATAGGTACAATATCGGTGATGGCAATTCCAGTAATTGCAATTGTGCTTGTGCTCTCCAATAAGTGGAAGGGGCTCAGCGCATCGGTTAAATGGTTGCTGCTCATAGACTGGATGTTGGCAATTGTGCAGGTGGTTGTGCTTATGTCTTTGCTTGGTGCATCGCATTTCAGCCCGTTGTCGTTTATGTAAAGAAAGATTATTGTTATGAAAAAAGTATTTGTAATTCTGTTGGCGATCACAGCGTTTGCTGCGTGCCAAATTAAAGTGGAAAATAAGGTGTACGGAAAAGGTGAGGTCGTTTCTGTGGGGGTTAATGAGTTTTCACGTACAATAGCCGACAGCGCCGTGCAGTTGGTTGATGTGCGCACAGCCGAGGAGTTCACACAAGGAACAATACCCGGTAGCGTGAATATCGACGTTAACAGCGGTGATTTTGGCGTTACTGCCGACAGTCTGCTCGACAAGAATCGCACGGTGGCTATATTCTGCCGTAGTGGACGACGCAGCAAGAAGGCTGCCGAGATTCTTAGTCTCAATGGCTTTAATGTGGTTGAACTCGACAAAGGGTATAACTCGTGGGTTGAGGCTGGTAAATAGATTATAAGAAAATAAAACATAGCAATATGAAAAGGTCATTTAATGTGAATTTGGGTGGAGTGACATTCTCATTCGACGAGGATGCGCTGGAGCTGATGGAGTGTTATATTGCCCGCGTAACAGAATATTACAAGGGTAATGGCGAGGAACTGAAGGTTACCGAGGTTGAGGAGAAAATAGCAACCAAAATATCGGCACGTGTTGCTGCTGGCGGTATTGTTACAATTGAGCTTGTAAAGGCGGTGCTCGACGAGATAGGGCTTCCCTTTGGTGCTGCCGACTGTACTTCTGCTGGTAAAGAAGAGACGGCTGCCGATGCTGCATCAACGGGCAATAACGCAGGTGCAGGCCAGTTGGGCGATGAGGTGTGGCGTGCAGCTATGCTGTTGGGTAAAAAACTCTTCCGCGACCCTTGTGACCAATACATCGGAGGCGTGCTTGCGGGTATTGCAAAGTATTTCGGGTGGAGCATTGCTGCTGTGCGTGCTGTTGTGGTCCTTCTCTTTATTCTTGGCTTTGCGGGTGGTGCACTGTCGTTCCTGTTGAGTGTAGCATATATAGTTATGTGGATTACTGTTCCTGCGGCAAGGAGTGTGGTAGATGTTACTCGTATGCGTAAGCCGCAGCCTGCTGGGTATTCTATAGCCAACCTTGAGGCTGCGTGGAGGAACAACTATCAGATAGCTCTTGCCGAGCTTACGTATCCCAAGAACAAAGGGTGCCTTGCTGCGGCGGTAAAGATTCTGTTCTTTATATTCATACTTATTCTTGGCCTACCGCTGTTGTTTGCACTTGGTGTCGTGCTCTTTGTGCTGGTGGTGGTGTTCCTTGCTCTTGTGAAGGCGTTGGGAGTAGCGCTTTTTGCCAATGTATATGTTCTTGTGCTGCTGTTGCTGCCACTCTTTGCTCTTGTGCATTGGATACTTAAGAAGGCTGGTGTATGCCGTCCGCTTAATGTTTATGTGAAGTGCGCCATTGTACTCGGTTGGTTGTTCACTGCTGCTTTTGCTGGATACGAACTGTACCAAAGAATAGAGAATAAAGGTGGCTGGGATAAGGTACAGCAGAGTGTGCTCAACTGGAGTTTGTTCGACGATGATTTTTGGGAGGATTTTATCGAGGAGAATTTGGCTGGTGCCGAGTGTGAGCAATATGCTGCTTGGGTCGACGATAACAAGAATATCCCGTTTGTCGTAGATCTAAAACAAAATAGTTACAGCGATAAGGTTACTATAAAATTCTACGACTCCGATTATTGGAACAGCACGGTGGTTGATGCCTATAGGTACAGCTACGACGTTACGAAGCTCGACATTGACCTTGCCGGTGATGAGAACGGTGTTGTGCGCTTTGTATGGAACCCTACAGCCGAGGAGATTCTTGTGTGTCTCGACTCGTCGCTGGGAGCATCGATGCGGCTTGTATCAAACGGGCACAATATACGTTACATTAACAAAGACGATACAGTAACCTATTCTAATGCGGCCGAAAAGGGGTGCGTGCCTTTTGAGATACATTACTTCGACAGGGAGATGGCCGCTATGTATATGTTCGGGAACGATACTGTAAACGGTGTGTATGTGCCGGCTGTAACTTCGCAACTCAATATTAGAAATAACGGTTCAATCACTATCAACGGCCATACAATTGTGGGTAACAGGCTGCGTGCGGCAGATGATGTGTCCGAAGAAGCGGACAGCACTGCTTGCGAGTAATGACATTTAATCAGGTACTATATGAAAAAACTGCTTTTTACACTGTTGATGCTTGTTGTGGCAGTGTCGGCAAATGCCGATGGTCTTGGACGTCTGGCGCGCAAGTACAAGAAATACGACGGGGCGGTGTATGCTGCCTCAATAGATGAACTCGACAAACTGAAAGGAAACTCCAGCGCCACTGCAAAGGAGGGCGAGAATGAGGGTGACGGAATAAGTAAGATTGTCGACAAGATGAAAAGGAACGGTGTGAGGAATATGCGTGTACTCTCGCTCAATGACTGTAAGTTCAAAGTGAAGGCGCGCTTTGCCACAGATATTGACGATGCAGTTCCCTCGGCCTACGAGGGCTTCCTGAATTTCGACAGGAATGATGGGCGTTTCAGTATCTACATTCAAAAGCGCGACGGTTACATCAAGCTTCTTCTCGTAATGACGGGCGACGATAATTGTGGATTTGTGGAGATTGAGAGTGACAATGAAATTCTTAACTCGCTGCTCAATTTCGACTGAGAATATACATTCTATAATGTGAATAATTAAGTGGGGGCATCTGTCGATTAATATCGGCAGGTGCTTTTTTTGTGTGCGGGTTGCGTTGTCTGTTCACTTTTTTTAGGCTCAGTAGTAAAAAGGTGTGGGTAATTTGCTTATATCAATGGAACACCATATAATTTTATCTGTTTAAGCAGGTAATTTTCAGACCAACTGCACGCCGAAAAGAAATTCAATTGCGGGTAGGCGGTTTTAAGGGAATAGTGTGAGGACCGTCCAACCGCTAGTTAGACGCGCAC
>JAFZIA010000140.1 GCA_017554605.1 Bacteroidaceae bacterium | reverse complement strand
CTACTACCTTGTAACTGGAAGGCACTACCCGCTAATAGCAGGTAATAGCTGCTACTACCAACAATTAGCCGCCACTAACGGGTACTACCTGCTAGTAGCGGCTAATTGCTATCTATATGTACTTGGTCGGATGCTTACCTCGCGCGTACCGTTCTTTTACTATCGCAAATACCCCGCAATGCGCAAGGCTATTATGGAGCGCAATGCAATGTATAACCGGCAGATTGAACAGGTGGAGCGCCTCGAAGAGGAGGGTAAAGTAACTGTATTGCGCCCCGTAAACCCTATTGTAGTGGACCGCATAGAGCGCGACTGCAACAAATTGCTTGCACTATACAACGAGGGATACAATTGTGCCAATGAAATACAGTTCCTGTAAATGCACACAAACGACTATTGCCTGGCAATAGTCGTTTGTGTGCTTATATACGTATTTATTAATTATGCCGTAGTAAAATTCTTATGGAACTCAACTACAGCTTCGATACCCTTTCTGAAAATATCGAGCCTGAAATTCTCGTTGGGCGAGTGGATAGCATCACTCTCGAGTCCGAAGCCCATAAGCACAGTCTTTATGCCAAGGATTTTCTCAAAATCGCTTATTATAGGTATGCTACCACCGCGGCGCACTGCAAGCGGCTTTTGTCCGAAAGCCTTCTCGAAGCCCTTCTCGGCAGCCTTGTATGCGGGCAGCGTGATGGGGCATACATAAGCCTCGCCACCGTGCATAGGCGTTACCTTTACCCTCACGCACTCGGGAGCGATGGATGTAAAATAGTCGGCAAAGAGCTGCGATATTTTCTCGTGGCTCTGATGCGCCACTAATCGGCACGACAATTTTGCGTATGCCTTTGAGGGAAGCACCGTCTTTGAGCCCTCGCCTGTATATCCGCCCCAGATACCGCACACGTCGAATGAGGGACGGCAGCTATTACGCTCGAGCGTTGCATAGCCCTTTTCTCCGCGCAGGGCATCAACGTCTATGGCACGTTTGTAGGCCTCCTCGTCAAAGGGTATAGAAGCTATCATACTGCGCTCCTCGGGCGACAGTTCCTCGACATCGTCGTAGAAGTAAGGTATCGTAATACGTCCGTCGGCGTCAGTCATCTTTGCAATCATCTCGCAAAGCACGTTTATGGGGTTGGCAACCGCTCCGCCAAAATGTCCCGAGTGCAAGTCGCGGTTGGGTCCGGTCACTTCAACCTCCCAATAGGCGAGTCCGCGCAGTCCTGTGGTGAGCGACGGCAGCTCTGCTCCCAGCATACTTGTATCTGATACAAGAATCACATCGGCCTTGAGCAGTTCCTTGTGCTCGCTGAGGAAGGCATTGAGGCTGGGCGAGCCAATCTCCTCTTCGCCCTCGAATATGAATTTTATATTGTGCTTGAGCGCTCCGCTCTTTACCATATACTCGAACGCCTTTACCTGTATCATTGCCTGTCCCTTGTCATCGTCGGCACCACGCGCCCAGATGCGTCCGTCCTTTACTACAGGCTCAAAGGGGTCGCTATTCCACAGTTCCAGAGGCTCTGCGGGCATTACATCGTAGTGCGAATAGATGAGTACCGTGGGGGCAGATGGGTCGATAATCTTCTCGCCATAGACGAGCGGATTGCCGGTAGAGGGCATCACTGTTGCGCTGTCGGCACCGGCCTCAAGCAGTAATTCTTTCCAACGCTCGGCACAAGCCTGAATATCGTCCTTGTGGCTGCTCTTCGCACTTATACTCGGGATACGAATGAGCGAAAAGAGTTCATCGAGGAAACGCTCCTCATTCTCTTGAATATACTTTTTTACTTCCATAATCATTTGTTGTTTCTGTTTATATTCCACTATTTCTGACAAATATAATTACAGTATGGCTAATATGCAATAGTTTTAGGATTGTTTATTGCAGATTGGAACAATTGGACGGCCCTACCCTCGCGGGCAAGGCCGTCCTGCGTGCAAGTAAAATCTATTCTTATTTTATCGGTTGCAGTTATTTGTCAAAATAGAGAAAAGCCAAATGCTCCTCCGTCACTCTTTTGCTATAATATCCGACGGATTGAGGCGCATAACCTTGTGAATGTGATAACCCACGATAGCAACCACTACAACAAGCGTTATTGCAAAACTGCAAGCTATTGCAGCGTATGGAGTAAGATGTGCCCCACTCGGAAGCATATTATCAAAAGAGTCCTCGGCTATACTACAGAAGATTATTATCAACGGTATGGTAACTACCGCTGCTA
Organism: Bacteroidaceae bacterium; assembly: GCA_017554605.1. Classification (GTDB taxonomy): domain Bacteria; phylum Bacteroidota; class Bacteroidia; order Bacteroidales; family Bacteroidaceae; genus HGM04593. Next base: position 25,171 of record JAFZIA010000140.1, on the reverse strand, counting down.
TCCCAAAGAGCCACAGGTACAGACGTCCGAAGAGCAATGCAATATCGCATCGCTTGGCACCGTGTACCTTGCGCACGGCAACCTCCTTCAGGCGCGAGCGGGTGTCGAGCGATATTGAACTGTATATGCCCATAATGCATATTACAAGGCTCACAAAGGAGAGTATCCACGCACCGCGTTCCATATTCTCGAATATGTGAACCTCGCTGGCAACCTTCTTGCGCAAGTTGTAGATATTGGGCGACACAAGAGTCGGGTTCAAGCGCATTATCTCATTGCTCAAATTATCGACGACATTGGCATATTCCCCCTCCTTTGGTACAATTGCCATCATCGACCTTATCTTGTCATCGTTCACAAGAACAGCATCGTATGGTCTATCGTCATAAGGGAAACTTTTGTATGTTCCAGCTACGGGATAAGGTGGCATATAAGTGAAATGCAATGTCTCGGTCGCTACTCCTCCTTCGTTAAGCAGTTCGTGCAGTTCCTCATTAATGAGGATATAGCTTTCGCCTTTAAGCTCAGGTCTTGTGTAATTGACCGACAGTTTCCAGAAATCTATGAACTTTTCGTTGTTGAATATCTTTGTTTTCACATATTCTATACCTCCTAATTTTTCCGTAATATATTCGTTGCCTTTCAGAACAGGCAGTTCATAGTAGCTCTCGTCGTAATTGAAATGAGACTCTACTCCACTTTCTACGCTGTTGAGATATTCGGTAAACTGCTCCACATTCTTAAAGTCGTACGTATCAACCAGCAGACACCTTTTATAGTAATCGTCATTCTGGGGTATATTCATCTTTTCATTCACGTAGCTCACCAATTGGACAAGCACGAATGTTCCGCCCAAGAACAGCAGCCCCACAATAAGCTGCAGCCCGAGCATAGTGTTGCGTACACGGTGGCCGGCACTGCGGTGCAGACCCATTGCAGTTCCCTTGCGCATATTGGTGATGCGCAACAGGGCTATCCACACTGCAACAACACACGCAACCGCCACAACTGCCATTATTGTAAGTAAGTCCCACTCTACCCCTTCGATAATCCACCCGAACTCCTCGAGTATCTCCGAGAGATAGCGCTGTATATATTCCGTGAGCCAGGCAGCAATGAAAAACGCTGTTGCAAGTGACAGGGCAAGCACTATTATAACCTCGGTAAAAAAGAGGGCGAACAGGCTTCTTTTTGTAGCACCGTGCACAGTGCGCAATATCACCTCGCGACGGCGCATATTGAACAGTTGCAACTGCATCTTGAGGAAACCCACAAGCGAAGCAATAAGTACCAGCGAGCTTATTATATATACAACGGTACGTGTTGTGTGTATATATGAGAGATATTCATAGTTAATCTCCATAGACGCAGCCCATACATCTACGCCGAACTGCTCAAGACGGTTGTTTGCCTCTTCTATGAATTGCTCTATGGTGTAACCCTTGCGCAACTGCAATTCATAAGTAACTCCGATGGTACTCAGATTATAGCGGTAATATTTTGCTTCCTTATCAAACGGGACAAAAATCTTGTTGCCATATATCGCGTCGTGAATTCTGTCTGCTTTATAGACATCGCGTATAGTGTATGTGTGTTCATACTCCAGACCACCGTTCAATGACCTTACCCACACCTGTGTACCAATGGGGTTCTTGTCGCCAAAAATTTGTCGTGCCTCATACTCGGGCAACACAATCTCTGCTTTTTTGAGAACAGGTATTTTCTCTCCTGTAATGGCCGAGCGAATAGCACGGAAATTGAGATATTCGGGGTCGCCCATCAAATAATCGCAGCTCTTTATCTTTTTTGTAGAATCGGGGAATGTATATTCAAATTCCGAATTCATCATAAAGTTTGCCGTCGGAATAAGTTTCTCTACCGGGGCAAGCCCTCCGTTTGCCATAAGTGCATCGTTGTACTCGTGTCTTATTTGAACAGGATGAGCAACTATACTCCCGTCCACCTTTACCTCATTCTGCTTATTGGTAAGATGCACAATGTAGCAATCCTTGGCATACGGCTCGTCCAAAATTGCAGGCTCGCGCATATACTTGAGCACAAAGTGGGTGGCTGCAAGGGTAACAACGCCCACAGCCATTGCCACAATGCTCACAAGCATCTGCAGTTTGTATTTCATCAAATTGCGCAGGGCAGTTTTCAAATAGTGGAAAAACATAGCTCTTAGATTTCAACCTCCGATACAATTTCGCCATCGAACAGATTTATAATCCTGTCGGCATAATTTGCGTCGCGCTGCGAGTGTGTCACCATAATTATCGTTGTGCCCTCGCGGTGCAGCTCCTTCAACAGCTCCATAACCTCTTTGCCGTGCTTGGAGTCGAGGTTACCCGTAGGCTCGTCGGCAAGGATTATCGAGGGGCGCGATATTACCGCACGGGCTATTGCTACACGCTGCTGCTGTCCGCCCGACAACTGTGCGGGAAAGTGCTGCGCACGATGCGTCATTGCCACGCGCTCAATAACCTCGGCAACCTTTTGGCGACGTTCCTTTTTTGGGCAGTTCATATAGAGCAACGGCAACTCAACATTCTCGCTCACACTGAGCTCGTCGATAAGGTTGAAGCTCTGGAACACGAATCCCAGCTTGCCCTTACGCAGCTCGGTTCGGCTATCCTCGCTCATAGTGCTCACCTCTTTTCCCTCCAGGGTATATGTGCCTTCGGTGGGGTTATCGAGCAATCCGAGTATATTCAGCAGTGTCGATTTTCCGCAACCGCTGGGACCCATAATTGCCACAAACTCTCCTTTCTTTACTTCGAGACTTACATTCTGCAATGCCCAAGTCTCAACCTCGTCTGTCTTGAAAATTTTCTTGATGTTCTTAAGTGTAATCATAATTGTTCTTTATTTAATATTGTTTATTTTTCCTTTAATCCTTCTTTATTACATCGGCTGCATTTATTTTACTCACCCTGTATATCTTGTTCACTATTGTGGCAATTGTGACAAACGCAACAACAGCAACTGCAGCAAAAAGGTAACAGAATATCTCCAACCAGTCCTCGAAGGAGAATGTCTCTATGAAATTGTGGATAAGCGCCGTAACCAACAGCCACACCACGGTGACACAGAGCGCGGCAATACCCAACAGACGCATATAATAAGCACCGAAAAGCCGCATAATATCGAGGCTTTTTGCACCGTGTATCTTGCGCAGGGCAACCTCCTTTTGCCTGCCGCGGCTCTCGAGCGCGATGCTCGAATAGAGGCTTGCCACAATACATATTACCGATACGGCCACAAGCAGCAAGGCAAGCTGGCCGAAGAGTTCCAGCGCATTCATATCGGGGAACCACTCGTCGTACAGGCTTTTCACAGGAATGTCGTTTACACTGTTGGGGTGTGCGTCGCGATATATTTCTTCTATGGCATCTACACATTCGTTATGCTCTCCACGTTTAGGGAATATTATATAATGCAGCACCGAGTAGCACTCGCCCACATTCGCATCACCGTCGACAATCCAGTATGCGGGAGTATAATCCATTCTTGCACTGTAGTGATAGTGCTGCAATGCCTTTGCATAGCCTATGAGCGTGTAGTCCCTACCCTCCAGCAGTTGCTTTGTGAACACTCTTGACGATGGAGCGAGCTTCCACTTCTCGCGCAGGCGCTCAACCTCTCCGGTGGGCACGTAAACGGGTGTTATATGCCTGTTGTCCTCTGCGGGACACTCAGGGGTTATCTTTATGCCCAAATTGTCGAACACCTCTTCGTCGCTGACAGTGAAACGGTATTCATACTCGTTTACATTTCCATTTTCGTCTTTCCTTTCGATATAATGCATCAGCAGCTCGTTATCGACTGTGGGCGACACAACGAATGTGATAATGGCAGGACTTATATGTTCCACCGCTCCCGACTGCATCAGCCTATTTCTGAAGTTGGGAATGGAATGTACAATACCTCTCTCGTCCGAGTAGCGTCCTCCACAGTTAATGGCCAACGCACGACGGTAGCTCGGAATATCATCGGGCAATGCTCCCTTCTTTTGGTCGATGGAGTCGACTATAAGATAAAACAGTCCGAGTACAGCCAATATGAGAATCATACTCACAGCCAACTGCATAGCAAGCATAATGCTCTGCCCCGCAGTGCGCGGACGTCCGCTGCGTCCCACTCGCAATCCCACCGGCTGACGCAACTGACGGTAGATGACCGACGAGGCAATGGCGAGGGTAATGAGCAGAGTACATAATATTACCCACAGCGACACACCATAGATTGAATCCAAATTGAACACGATTCCGCCGTGTATCCTGTATATTATAGGCAGTGCATAATCGGCCAAGAGAGCTGTTATTGTGAACGAAGCAACAGTTACAAGAAGAAATATTATGATTATCTCAATTGTAAGCAATACTACAAGCTGTCGGGGACGTGCACCCATTGTACGACGCAGGGCAAGCTCTCGCGTGCGCAACGTAAACAACTGCAACTGCATTTTCAGGAAGCCCGACACTGCAATAAGCAGCACACTGCAACCCAACAGAAGTATGGAAAATATCAGTGTCACAAAAATAACACCTTTGTCGCTCCAGTCGAACTCATTTACGGTGTAGGTAAAAAAGTACTCCGGCATAGCCGATGAGAGTTCCTTTTGCAGTTGCGCGGCTGTTGCCCCCGGTGCAAGCTCTATCCGCAGGCAGTGCTCGAAGAAATTCGTACCGCCAACGGTACTTACAATAAATATACCGCTGTAGCTTTCGTTCAGATGGTCGGAGGTATCTATGACATCGGTTATTGTGAGTGTTTCTGCGGCGTATATTGCAAGTCCGCGCGGGTCGGCACCCTTACCGTATACCCTATCGCGTATGTCGGCTGTTATAAGAACATCGCCATCGCGTAGCTGCCCTATCCTTTTGCCTGTGACAGCGCTGTTGTAAAAGTTATACCTAAAGAAGCCTGGCGAGCAGTAACCGTATTTACTCATAAGGATTTTACGTCCGCCCTCCTTTGTCTCATACTCGGTATCTACACCTGCCGAGACATAGCAATAGGAGTTTTCCTTCATCGACGGTATCTCGCACTCGTGCAGACGCTTTACAAAGTCGTATTTTAATGCCTCGGTAGAAAATGGAATGTCGGCATAGTTATTGTCCGGTTTCTGGCGGTTATTGTACTGTTCCTCGGTCATTTTTGTGACGTAGACATTGACTATACCAGTATCAATCTCGGAGAGGTAAATGTCAATAACTACACTTTTCATTATGTACAGTGTGATTGCAAAGCACACTACACCCACTGCAAGGCTCAGTGTGGATATTACATTCTGTGTCTTGTACTTGAGCAGGTTGCGCCAAGCGGTTTTAAGGTAATGTATCAGCATTGTGTTTGTTCTGTTATTTGTTTGTAAATATATTAATTTTTATTGAACGGAGAAATCATTGGCTCGTTTTGCTGTTCGCCAACCGCGTGGCATAAACTTCGTCTATGCTACACGCGACCAATGGCTGCAAAACTTGCCGATAATATGTATGTCATTGGCTCGTTTTGCTGTTCGCCACCCGCGTGGCATAAACTTCGTCTATGCTACACGCGACCAATGGCTGCAAAACTTGCCGATAATATGTGTGTCATTGGCTCGTTTTGCTGTTCGCCACCCGCGTGGCATAAACTTCGTCTATGCTGCACGCGACCAATGGCTGCAAAACTTGCCGATAATATGTGTGTCATTGTATTACAACTTCCTCGGCATCGCCAATGCGGTCGTATCCGCCCACTATCACCCGGTCGCCGGGCTTAAGTCCTTTTACAACCTCGAAATATTCGGGGTTCTGACGTCCAATCTCAATCTCCACGCGCCGTGCAATGTTCGTGCCCTCCTCTATGCAGAAAATCCACTCTCCACTTGTCTTTTTATAGAAGTCGCCTCGCGGAATTATTACAGCGGGCTCGGGCTGTGCAAGCTCCACTTTCACGCGGTAGCTTTTTCCCAAGCGGATATTCTGTGGAATGGAGTCGTTGAACAGAAGGTCGACAGCAAACTTACGCTCCTTCACCTCGGGCACTACCCTGCTGATGCGCAGCCTGAATGTATCCTCCTTCTGTATTATGGAGGCCGGCTGCCCCGCAAAAATCCTCTCTACATAATATTCGCTCAGTTGCGTGCTCACCTTATACTGGTCCATAATCTTTATCTCGCCTATCTTGCTTCCCGCCGCCACCTGCTGGCCTATTATAAGGTTAAGGTGTCCGAGCTGTCCGTCGGCAGGTGCACGCACCACAAGCCCCGACGTCCTCTCCTCGGCTGCAAGCAGCTTGCGTTGCGCAGCCTCGCGGTCGGCTATAATCATCTCGCGCCTGAGGATTGTTGTTGCCGAGTCGTGTCTGAGGCTCAGCATCTGCAACATAAGCCTCCTGTGCAGATAATCATTCTCGGCCTCGACGATATTCAGCTCCGCACGGCTTTTTATTCCCATAGAATACTCCTCGCGGCTCTGTGTGAGCTTGCGCTCAAGATTGGCTATCTGATACTGCTGGTCCAGGGTCTGAAGTTTAAGGTCGATGCTCTTCTGCTCCATCTGTATCTCTTGCTCCTGAAGATTGCGTTTGTTCCCTTTCCACAGCTCGCGCTCGTTGTCAATGGAACGCATAAGCTCGGGATTGTTCAAGACAAGAATAGTGTCGCCCCTACGGAGCATTGCGCCGTCTTCGCGCAGAATGCGCTCCACAAATCCGCTCTCAAAGGCGTTGAGCTGTATTGTCATTATAGGTTGGACTATTCCTTCGACCTCGACAAATTCCATAAACGGCTCTTCGTTCACAGTGGCTATGCGCAAACGCTCCTGCTCTATGTAGCGGCGGTGCGGAGAGAGCATAAGCACCACTGTGTAGATGAGCGCGGCAGTAATGGTTGCGCCTGCAACAATGTGCATCAGGTACTTCCTGTACCATGGGCGCGGCGGTAGTTTTATATCCATAATATTCTATTATTTAGTCTATTGGCAATTGTTCTGTAATTTCGCAGCCGGTACAGAAATCGTATCCAGTGATGCTGCGCAGCGTGTAGTAGAGACTCCAGTATGTTGCCATTGCATAGAGGTAGGAACGCTCGGCCGAATCGTGGTCGGCAATGGCATCGTTAAGGTCGAGCAGCGTATTCTGCCCCATAATGTAAAGCCTCATTGCCACGGCGTGACGTGCACCCGCACGTTCGCTGGTAAGTCGGGCGATACGCACCTTGCGTGCCTGCATATTGAATTGCGACACAAGTTTATGTACATTCTGCCTGAAGTCCTCCATTCCCTGCTCGGCCTGAATATCGGTGAGTTCCTGCTGCGAGCGTGCCACACGCACCTTGCCTTTTCCTCGTCCCCAATCGAGTATAGGCAGTGATATTGTAAGACTGCCGTACTCCTGTGTCATAGGGCGGTTGTATGCTTGGTGCAGGGTGTTTCCCGTCTGCGACAATCCGAATTGCAGGTAAATGTCGGCTTTCAGTCCCGAGTTGGCCTTGGCATACTCGAGGTTACTGCGCGCCTCGTGGCGTATCCTCTCATAGTATAAGGGGTCGGGGCTGTTCTCCATTGCCTTTTCGAGCGCGCTGTGCAGAGGCACCTGGAACTCGGGCACACTGTCGGGCAGCAGAAGAGCAACGGGAGTATCCTGTGCAATGCCCAGGAATGAGCGGAAGCCGTTCATCTGCTCCTCGGCCGATATTCTTGCGTCCATTGCATTGGTCTCCTCGCTCAACCGCCTTATCTCCAACTGCAACATCTCATTCTCGGTAATAGTACCCAGCTTGTAGCGTCCCTGTGCCATTCGATAGAGGGTATCTGCATTGGCATAGTTACTGCGGGCCATCTTAAGGTTGCTCTGCGCCGTGGCAAGATTGAAAAAGTAGCTGCTTGCCCCTGCCGATACAAGCTCAATTGTCTCGGCATAGTTTTTCTTTGCCTCGGCATAGCGGATAGGTTCAATGCGCCTGTCCCACTTGAGGCTGTTGTAGCCGAAGAGACTCTGCGTGTAGCCCACGCTCACGGGAATTGTGCTGTACATATTCATTCTGCTCTCCATTTCGCGCAGATAATTGGCACTGCTCCTTATGAAAAAAGTACCGCCCGTAAGTGCTATATTCTGATTGATGCTAAGGGTGATGTCACCCCCGAACTGGCTCTGCGACAGGAAAAGCGATGTTCCGTCGCCCTGAGTAATCTTGTTTATCTCGTTGTTTATATAAGGAGACGAAGTAAGGGTTATCGACGGCAGGTAATTTGCCCTATAGTAGCGGTAGTTCCAATATTGTGCAAGAAAAGTGTGCCGTGCACTGCGGGCCGTCGGCGACTGCTCGAGTGCAAGCTTTATGGCATCGGGCAGCGTGAGAAAAAGCGTGTCGCTCTGCTGTGCCTGTGCCGTAGCAAAGGGAAACGCAAGAAGTAACGCAAGAAATACCCCTGCAAAATTGTTGGTGTAAAAATGTCGTTTCATAAGCAGTTTTTTGTTCAAAAAGAGGTGTACCCCTACAATTATCCTGTTACAAAAAGCGTGCCACGAGAATAACAAATTAATATTCAACAAATTACAAAATCGCATAAGTACAATAAAGAGTGCGGTTGCGCACAACTGATGTGCATTATCGCACACTCGCACACAAGCGCCCCGAAAAAAGATAAAAATATTGTCTGTCGTACTCAAAAAAAGAGTAACGTAAGATTTGCGGGCGCAAATATTTCCAATACCTTTACAAGCAAATATACAGTACAATGGAGTGTAAAGGAAAAATATTGATTGTAGACGACAACGAAGATATACTGCTGTCACTTAATATGCTGTTGCGCCCGTATGTAAAAGAAATACGCGCAATAACAAAGCCCGAACGCATAATAGAATTTATGGACTATTTTGCGCCCGACGTAATTCTGCTCGATATGAACTTCAGCCGTGAGCTCATAAGCGGCGAGGAGGGATACGAGTGGCTCGACCGCATACTGAAGCACGACCCCACAAGCGTGGTGATATTTATGACCGCCTACGTTAATACCGAAAAAACGGTGCGTGCAATAAAGGCAGGAGCAGTGGATTTTATCCCCAAGCCGTGGGACAACAGAAAGATGCTGGAGACTGTCCACTCGGCAGTCGACCTCAAACGCAGCCGTATGGAGGCTCTTGCTACCCCGCAAGAGGAAAAGAAAGAGGATTATACCCAAGGGCATAATTTCATAGGCGAGTGCGAAGCTATCCTTGAACTCAAGAGCCGCATTGCGCGCATAGCCCCCACCGAGGCCAATGTACTTGTTACAGGAGAGAACGGAACAGGAAAAGATGTGGTTGCACACGAGCTGCACCGCCTCTCGGCACGCAGAGGCAAGCCGCTTGTGTCGATAGACCTTGGCTGTATCCCCGAACATCTGTTCGAGAGCGAGCTCTTCGGACACGAGAAGGGTGCATTTACCGGTGCATCGGCAGCAAAGGCCGGAAGGATAGAGGAGGCGAACGGCGGCACACTGTTCCTTGACGAGATTGGCAACCTGTCGCCCGCAATGCAACAGAAACTGCTCACCGTAATTGAGAAACGCGAGGTATCGCGCATAGGCTCTACCAAGGTACAGAAGATTGACATACGCATTGTGGCTGCCACAAATGCCAACCTGCGCGCAAGAGTTGCCGACGGTACATTCCGCGAGGATTTACTCTATCGCCTGAATACTATTGAACTGAATATGCCGCCACTGCGTGAGCGTGGCAATGATATACTGTTGCTGGCGCGTCATTTCCTTAAGCTATATGCAAGGAAATACGGCTGCGAGGCAACGGATTTCACCTCACGCGAGGAGCAACTGCTGCTCACCTACCCCTTCCCTGGCAATGTACGCGAGCTGCAGCACAGCATAGAGCGGCGGGTTATTGACCCCGCATCGCCCTTTCTTACAAACGGCAGCGCCCACAACCGCCAGGAACCCGTGCAGGAGTCACTGAACCTTGAGGAGCTCGAACGCCGTGCCATACGCAAGGCACTTGAACAGAGCAACGGCAATATGTCTGTGGCAGCCGAGCTGCTGGGAATTACACGTTACGCATTGTACCGAAGAATAGACAAACACGGAATCTGATGGGTTTTTGGCAAAATATATTCTACAACAAAAGTATCAGCCGGCTGAGGCAGATGCTCGAGTCGTTGCGTATGCGCGACTACAGCCTGCAATACTTCACAGAAAAGATGAGTGGCGAGGAGCGACGGCTCACCGAGGAGATTAACTCCGTTCTCCGCGATTTCAGGGAGAGCGAACACCGCCACCAGGGGGAGCTGCACTTCTACAACGCACTGCTGTCGAAAGTGGACTCCATACTCATTGCCACCGACAACGACGGGCGCGTGCGCTGGTTGAACAATGCCGCCATAGAGAGCCTTTTCGGGTTCAAGTTCGAGAACATAGAACAGTTGGAGGCGCTGCACCCCACTCTGCCCGGGCAACTGAAAAAACTGAGGAACAAGAGCCGCGAGCTCATATCCTTTACAATGCCCAACGGCGAGGAGAGGCAATATGCAGCCTCACTCACAAACATATTCGTAAACGGCTTGTGCTACAGGCTCTACACCCTGCAAAGCGTGGCAACAATTCTCAAACAGAGCGAGATACAGGCGCAACAACGTCTCATAAGAGTGCTGACGCACGAGATTATGAACTCCCTCACCCCAATCATATCGCTGTCGGACACACTGTCCGAGAACGTGGCGCAGAGCGGTGGGCAGAGCATAGGCAACGGGGAGATGAACCTTGCACTCGCCACTATAAGCCGCCGCGCAAACGGGCTGATGCAATTCGTACAGCGCTACCGCCGACTCTCGGGCATTGCGGCACCGGCAATAGAGGCTGTGGGAATAAATTGTTTCATTCAGGGGATAAAGGAGCTTTTCCCTCAGCAGCAGAATATAACATTCGACATTGAATGTGAGGACAGAATGATGCAGATTGACCCCTCGCAAATGGAACAGGTACTTATCAATCTGTTGAAGAACGCTATTGAGACACGGGCCACAAGAATTGCCGTTACCGCAAAAACGACCGATGACGGGCATTGGCTCATACTGGCGGTTGAGGATAACGGTGGCGGCTTTTCGACCGAGGTGAGCGAGAATATCTTCACGCCTTTCTTCTCCACCAAACAAGATGGAGAAGGAGTGGGACTCGCCGTGTGCCGGCAGATTGTGTGCAACCACGGCGGGCACATCTCGGCCGAGTGCGTCAATGACGGTGCACGCTTCACGGTGCGTCTGCCGCTGAACAGATAAAAATCATCTTTTCTAACAGCCGTATTATCACAAAATTAATACTGCAGGGTGGCTGTTTTTCAGCCACCCTGCAAACCTTTATGCAGTCTATTATGTTGCCTGCGCCTTATTACCCAACGCTGCAACCTGTGCCATAAGCTCGGGCGAAATACCGCTCATAGGTACACCAGCGGCAGCCTGCTCCTCGTTGCGCTTTACCGCCTCCAGCAGTTTCTTGGCAAAAGGATAAGAGCAATTCTCGAGCATACTCTTGAGGTCGAGCGCCTGCGAACGGAACAGCTCCATAAGAAAATCATTCGCCAGCATCTGATAGGCGGGAGTATTGTACCCCTCGGATATTGTGAGGTCGAACTCGGCATTCTGCACCTTCTGCGGCGAGTACCATTTTGCCTCCTCGCCATAATCGCTCCCGGCAATCTCAAGGAAACATTCATCGGTGTAGAACTGCTGAATGGTCTTCATCAGCTTCGTGTCGCGTCGGCGGCGGAAGGTACGGAACCCGTCGAACAGTCCCCGCAGGTTGAGCGATGAGTTCTGCACCTGCTGCGCATAGAGGCTCGCAGGTGTTCCCGCCTTCGGTGCCTGTCCCTGCATTGCCGAGTTCACGCCCGATATTTCGTTTATGAGCCTCAACTGCAGATTGAGCAGTTCAAAATCGCCCGCAACGGCTGCACCGCTGTTGTACTGCCGCACAACACCGTCGATGCTCTGCCCGGGCTTGAGCTTAACGAAGAGCACTCCGTTGTATCGCACATACTCGTCAATCACCTCCTCACGCGACATACTCTCAAAGGCATCGTCATCTACCACAAGTACGCCCTTCGACGATGTTCCACGAATAAAATCTATGAGTGTGGCGGTACGGTTTATGGCCCTCTGCTGGTCGATGAACTGCTCGACGAAATTGCCCAGTCGCCCCTGCACAAGCGGATAGAGGTGCAGCACATAATTGTGTTCGCCGTGCCAATAGGGGCTGCGCCCCTCCTGAAGGACATCACCGTAGGGCGACATATAACGGTAGTACCAGAAGCGCTCGGTTGCATAATCATATTCTATTCCCAGAAAATCCTCCTCGGCAATGCCCGATGCAAGTGCCGAGGCGCGACGGCGCTCATTGGCCGTGTCGAGCAACAGCTTGCTGTCGGGGGTATAAGGCAGATAACCCCACGTTCCGTGCAGGGTATCGTTCCAGCAATATGCGTCGCGCGACTCAAGCTTCCACCCAAGGACAAGGCGGCAGAGGTCGCTGCGCGAGGTATTGTAGAATGTAAGTCCTTCAGTCTCGTCGCCCTGCATCGCGCGGCTCTCGGTGCGTGCCCCCACCCCGTCGCCGTAAATGGATTTTATCCACTCCTTTCTCTCGGGCGTGTACCCGAAGTGCGCCAACAGTTCGTCGAGCGTCACGTCCATAATCTCGCCTATACAGGTGAGGTTCCACATACGTACATCCTCGACATTCGTATTGAAGAAGAGGCGCGAGGGGTTTACTCCGTGCACCCACACATCCCTCTTGTCCTTCGAGGGATTGAGGCCATACTCTATGCGCTGTGCCGTCATTCCTCCGTTGAGGAGCATACGCATAGAGTCGGAATCGAGCTCTTCCATCTCATTTATGTCGTGCACATATTCTATTGCCACCGACATCATATCGCCCAACGACACCTCGTGACGGTCGCGTGCCACACACACGGGACGCGTGAGGTTCTGCCTCAACTGTCCGTCGATGTTGCTCAGAATGGGAGCAATCATATTGTTCTTGAGCGGCACCTTGCCGTTCTTCTTTATAAGCTCGCCCTCGGTTATAAGGCTACCGCTGTCGGGGTCGCGCACATAGTCGCCCCACTGGTCGCCGTAGCTGTACATAAGGCTGCGCCGCAGTTTGCGGCGAGCCTCGTCGAGGGCGTTCCAGCAGGCTGCACACTCGCACAGGAAATCGTACGCCTTGCCCTCCACGGCAGGGAGAGTGCCACTTTTGTCCGGCTGGTGCGCCTTTACATTTTTATTAAGGAACTTGTTCATTCTTTACGTTTCAGTTTCAGTTTCGGCAATGCTATGGGGTTTATGCCATAGTAACGGCTATAGTCTCTTCTAATCTCTTCCACGGGTCGCACGGGGTGATCGTAGGGGTGGTCCTCGGGATAAGCGTACCTTCCGGTCATTCTCTCGGCATCGCGTATGGTCGCACTACTTTCGGGAATGTCGTTCCCTCCACGGTACTTAGCTTTCAGAAGCGCGCTTTCTATTATATCCACAGGCCCCACAAGCATACTCCGCAGTTGGGCATCGTCGGTGGAGAAGCCGCTATACTCCTGCGACGTTGCATACTTGCCCAGATGGCTCCGCAAATAGGCATCGGCAGAGGGATATACACTGTTGAAGTCTTTATAGTCCACACCATAATCCTTTCTGAAGAACTCGGGCAAACGGCGGCCCCTATCGCCCACTTCCAAGAGAAACTGTACGGTGTTACGCGCGTTGTAGTACTGCTGGAGCAGATTCTCTATTACACGGCTCATATCCACGGGAGCAATGTCGAACGACTCAAAATCCTGCACAACGTGGTTGAGCGTCATATAAAGCGACGCCTTAAGGCTGTCGGGATAACCAAAGCCACGCTTATCCACCACAAGAACCTTATTCTGCACATCGTACACTGCCAGATTCTCTTTCAACGGGTAAAAGACAACCGGTATTTTCCTTGCCTGCGGATAGAAGCTGTAGAAGCGGTCGTCGGCAAGAATGTCACCCAACACTGCACTGTCGTCATAAATGTCCGCAATGCGGTATATCTTGCCCAGAAATTTATTCTCAGCGTCCGTACGCTGTCGGGCGGGCTTGGAGATTATCTTTCGGTATTTGTTTGCCAATTTCTGGTCGGACGTTGTGAGTGTCCTGAGCACATAGTCCTTAATCCTTGCATTCTTTATATGGTCTCCTACAAAAATCTTGAAGAGGCCCGAGGTATCCTGCCTGAAATTTGTCTTTCTCTCGGCAGTCTCCTTTCTGTGATAATCGGTGAACCAGGTACGCGCCTTCTTCAACTGGTTGTCGAACTTTTCCAGATTTTCATTCTTCAGATTCCCGATAGCCACAAGTCCAATGTCGCGATAGTGGTTGTCCAGACGTGTCCTGACTGCACTGTCATAGGCATCGGCATCATCAACCTCGCCATAAAGGGCAAGTTTATGATAGCGGAAAGGCTCGGGGATATTCTCGAAGCGGGGATACCTCTCCCTCATATTGTCGTAACGCATCTTGAGAGTCTCCAGATTGTAGTAGCCGTCATCGGCGTAACGTGCCGACTCGAACGGCGCAAAAGCCTCAGAGCGGTACTCCGAGACGCTACGTCCGCTAACCATAGCATCGTGGTGACGGCGTATGAGCCTGCTGAGCTCCGCCTCGCTTATCGGCGCATCGTAAATTCTGAGACGGCGCAACATATCACGCACAAAATCGCGGAAACGCTGCATAATTGTACGCTCCTCGGGGTTCAGCACGCTCTTCTCGGCCAAGCGGGCAAGATACTCGTCGGCACCATAGTGATGGTTTCCTCCCAAATTCTTTGCCTGAAGCTCTATGCCCGCACGCACCTCATTGCTTCCGCGGCTATAGATCTCCTCGAGAAAATCGAAATAGTAATTTCCAAAGAGTTTGCTCAATCCCCAGTGTCCCACAACCTCGTGTACAATAGTCACGTGCAGCTCACTGAGGTTGGCATTGTTGGGAATATTGATTACCACCTTGTCGTTCACCTCGTCGTACCAGCCGTATGAGCGCACCTTGTTGGTGTAGTCGTTGTCATACTCCGATATTTCCTTCTCGTTTCTTATGACCTCAATCTCCACTCCGAATTTGCGTGCAAAATCCTTTGCTTCTACAGCCATACGCTCAACCTCCTTGGGCGTGAGCCTGTTCCCGTGAGTATTCCACACATATTGCTGGTCCCACCCTTCGGGCTCGCTCAGCCCACCCGAGAAGACGCCGTATTTTTCGGTCAGTGTGGGTATTGCTCCCTCGTTCAGCCCTTTTCCTGTCCTTATGGCATTGGCGGTAAACTCGCTCCGCTCCATATTCTTGAGTTCCTCGTTGCCCAACCCCTCGTAGCGTCCGTTGCCCGAGGACAACTGTGCGGCACGCTCGGCCGACGTACCGTCGTAGAGCTCACGTACCTCATTGCGCATTATCCTTTCATATTCGTTGAGAGCGGCATTCTCATTGGCCGAGCAGTAGAAGAAATTCTTGTTTACAGCCTCGAGCAGGCTACCCTCGTGAAGCCCGTATTTCTGTTCGAGCGAGCGCCGGGTGTTGTATAGCATCTGTGCCACCTCGCTGTCGGAGTAGTTGGAACGGCGCAGAATATCGCCCAGCATCTGCTGCTGTTGGGGAGAGAGCGCCTCACCATTGGCCTTTGCATACATCGCATCGGCAATGGCATTGATGTCTGCGCCTGTCTCACGTGCATATTTTCCGGCCTGGCGGAAGAAGTTCTGCGAGTCGTAGCTCTGCATCAGCAGGCGCTCGTGCTCGGCAATACGGTTGCGGCGCAGACTGCCCGTGTGTATGAACAGCGCACTCTTTATACCCTCCTCGCCCTCACAGTGAACCGCCTCAATCTTGCGTCCCTCGGCATCCATTGTCACAAAATTGTATCTGCCGTTGCCCAACGGCTCTATCGAATAATCGACCACGGCAGGAGGGGTTGACGATATTTTGTTCTCTACAAGGAAGAGCAGTTTCGAGCGTGTCGATGCCGAGAGCTCGGGCGACAGCATCAGACGCATATAATCGTCGCGCACCGCATCATTCGTACGCTCGCTGTTGCCTGTGCGGTAGACGTTGAGACTGTTCTCGAGCTTGGTTATAAACAACTCGGCATCTACTCCCGCCCTTGCCATCTCCTCACTCTCGGGCAGCGAGAAGCGCAGTTGTGGCTTCAGACGACCAGCACTGTTCAATTTGTTTTCTGCCCCCGAAGGACGCCAATGGAACATACGCATCGCAAGCAACGTGGCAGCACTCTCTCCAAAATCGTAGATAAGGTCTATCGGCTCAATATCTATCCCCTGCGCAAGCTTACCAGCCTCGGCCATTCCTGTAAACACAGCCGACTCGGCAGAGAGCACACCGGCAGAGGCAGCGAGTTTCTTTCCACCAGTAAGTCCGCGGGACATAACCTTGAGCGGAGTACCCACAACTCCCAGCGCTGCACCCGTTGCCGCACCACGACCGAAGGCTCCGGCTGCCGCACTCCAATTAACATCCTCGTTGTGCAGAATATCGTTGACCACGCTATGCGCTGCATCGTATGCACCCAGTGTGAGTCCCTGTGTAGCTGAGCTCTGCACAATCTTGGCACCCAGGCTGTTTACCATTGCATTGCGCACTGTCTGCTCGGCAGCCTCGCGTGTCATTCCGCTTGCTGCACCGCGTGCCATAATTCTTGCCACAGCCCTGTTTCTTATGAAATTTGTGGCTGCACCCGTTGTCGACGATGCAATAGAGCCCAACCCTGCAAAGACACCTGTATCCAGCAGCAATCCACCTACTCCGGCAGTCCAGTTCTCGGCGCGCGACGCCCCGTAGTTATCCATTGCCGCATCGTCGAAGAGGCGGTGGTTGTGTGTTCCCGAGTAGCCCTGCAATGCCATTTCGGAGAGTGCGCCTGGCAAGGAATTGCGCCAAGCCTGACGACCTATATACTCGGCGCCGCTCTTGGGCGTGCCGCCCTCAATGAATTCGTTTGCAGCCCTTTCGCGCAATGCGGGCTCAAGCACCGTGCGTCGGTAATCCTGCGGATTGAGCCCCGCGTAACCCGCGTACCTCCCGGCAATAGCGTCGAGCCTTGCATCGTCGTTCATTGCCATAGCATTCTCAATGACGCGTGCAGGGTTTGTCTCGCGCCGCAACGCACCCAATGCCGCCAAAGGCTCTGCACCTGGAACCACATAATCCCTGTAGGCATTGACGGCCCTCTCGTCGGCCTGTGAGCGCTGCGCCTGCAAATTGGGAGCAAAAGTGGTGTTGTAATACTCGTCGAGCGCCTCGTTCACCACGTTGGGCGATGTAGCGAAAAGCCTGCGACGACGCTCCGCCGTGTCGCGCGGGACAAAAGTCTCACGCTGGCGCGCACGCAGCGCATCGCCCGCTCTCTGCGAGTCCCACGACTCCCAACGGTTGTTGCTCTGTTCAATGTAACGCGCACCAGGCTCAAGCGAGCGCATAAGCGCATCGGCATACTCCCTTTCCATTGGAGCAGCCATCTCTCCACTCTCCTGCGACGATTGAGGCACAGCCCCTGCGCCGGCGGAGACAATAAAATCGCGATTCTTCTTCTGTTTCGAATTTCCGTATCCCAAGATACCGTTGTTCTCTGTTAAAGTACTCATAAATCTGTCTGTTTTTTATTTGTGTTTTTCATAGTTATACTTGCCAGGCAAAGGTCTTGCCGGCGCAAAAGGCTTTATCTCAATCATCTGCGGACGGCGGGGAACGACCCTGCCGTCGAGCAGGGAGACGGGCGAAGAGAAGAGCGCCCTGCGCTGTGGCTCTCTCCCCGCAGACGCCCCGTCGGCATAGGCATCACTCTTGCTGCCATTCAACATATCCCGAAAGGCAAGAGCCGCCTTCCTTCCGTAGTAATCGCGCTGTGCTTCAAGCATTCTCTGCTCCGACTCTGCTATCTTCTTATTCACCTCAGCAGTCTTGTTTGTGTTTAACGAGTATCGCGCACCGCGCGAACGTGCCAGCATAGATGTCAGATTAGCGGCAAAATCCACTCCAAGAGCCACATTCATCTCTTTCTGGAGTCTTTTGCGGTAATTCTTCTCAAATTCCAATGCAGCCCCCAACAGCCCGTCGCCTACATTATTTTCTTCCATACGCTATTGCTCGTTATTGTCAGTATTATTCCCACCGTCCTTCTTCTTGCTCTCGTTGCCCCAGTTCACAGCCATAAGCGCACTGTTAAGAAGGTTGAACCCGCCGGCTGCAGCATTTGCACCGCTCTGTTCCTCTTGCGAGAGGTCGGCAATCTCGGCATTGCGGAAAGCGTTCATATTCTGCAAATGATGTGCATCAATCCGTTTCCTCTCGGCACTCTGCTGCGACGCCAATGCACCCATCACATTCTCCACGCTCTGCATAGACTGCTGCCCGCGCGCCAGCGCAAGCTCGGGCGTAGCACCGTTAATCCTGGCATACGCCCTGTTCTGCCTGTTGTTGCGGTGCAACGTATTCTCTACACGCTTCATCGCAGCACGGGTAGCCGTGTCGTTCATAAAATCGCCGTAATAGTTACGCCTGTACCACGCTGCCTCGGCAGCCTTACCCTCTCTCATCAGCGCTTTTCTCTTGCGCGCTGCCTTAGCCGAATCGAACAGTCCCTTGACACCCGAAAAGAGTCCCATTGCACCACTCGCTGCGGCCGTAATAGTTGAAAATACCATAGTTGATTATATTTTTTGATTACGCTGCAAAAGAAATACCAAAAAGAGCCGGGACTGTTGTAAAATTAACAAAAAGCATTAACAATCAACAAATTGTCAATTACGCAACAACAAAAGCAGAAGCACGATATATATTTGCCTTTTGAATCTGAAAAACTTTAATATTATGGCAAAGAAGAACAAAGTAACCATTGGCGACGTGCACAACGAGACACTCGCCCTGTTCCATCGTCTCATACAGAGACTCGAAAAACTGACACACGACTGCGAGGATCCTGGCACAATAAACCAGGCCCTTAAGACCACAGCCGATTTTCTGGTAAAGCTCAACAAGGAGAAAGAGAGCGACGAGGACAACCTGCACCAACTGTTGCAACAGACACTCAACGGTGTGGGGACAGAGTAAGAAACATACATCTTATATACAAAGGAAACCAATGGCAAGTATCAAGGTAAAGTTCCGGCCATCGACAAATGAAAACAAAGAAGGAACAATCTATTTTCAAATCATTCAGAATCGTGTAATCCGTCAATTAAAGACGGATTACCTTGTTTTTATGCACGAGTGGGACGAGGAAAACAATGTGATAACCGTTACCGACAGCAAACGGCAAAACTATCTTCAATCCATCGAAGAAAGCATAAAACGGGACATAAAGTGTCTGCAAAATATTATAAAGCAATTGGAAAATAAGCGTGTAAAATATACGGCCGAGGATATAATCTCTACATTCCAAAAGCAAGCTAACGAGCAATCACTCTTCAACTTTATGCAGAGCGTTATAGTTCAACTCCAACAGATGGGCAAGCAACGTACATCGGAAACCTATCGTGCCACGCTACGCAGTTTTATGCTGTTTAGGGAAGATAAGGATATTTTATTAGAAGATATAGATTCAGATACAATGCTGTTATATGAAGCATATTTGCGTAACAGAGGATTGACCAAGAACACAACTTCGTTCTATATGCGAATACTCCGAGCTGTCTATAATCGTGCCGTTGAAAAGGATTTGACCACCAACCGAAACCCGTTCAAACACGTTTATACAGGTATTGATAAAACCGTTAAGCGAGCCATACCATTAAAAGCAATCAAGCAGATTAAGAGCCTTGAGCTGTCATTGCAACCATCGTTGGATTTTGCAAGGGATATGTTTCTTTTCTCATTCTATACTCGTGGAATGTCATTTATCGATATGGCATACCTCAAAAAGAAAGACCTTTCCAATGGCATACTATCCTATCGCAGACGCAAGACAGGGCAACAACTCTTTATCCGTTGGGAAAAGTGTATGCAGGAGATTGTGGAGAAATACGATACAGATTATTGCAGTCCGTATTTATTGCCTATTCTCAAATATCCATACGATAGGAACCAATATAAGAATATGCTTTATCGTACCAACAAGTCGCTGAAAGAGATTGCAAAGATGGTTGGGCTTTCCATTCCCTTAACTCTATATGTAGCCCGTCATTCGTGGGCGAGTATTGCCAAGAGCAAGAACATTCCTATTTCGGTTATAAGTGAAGGTATGGGACACGATTCAGAGATGACTACACAAATCTATCTGGCATCATTGGATAATGCCGTAGTCGATAGAGCAAATGCGCAGATATTAAAGGATTTGTAAGAAGTGGAGATGTTTAGCAAAATGATTGCTCTCTATGTAAGAGATACTTAATTTACTGCAAAATTACGCAAAATAAAGCAACTATCACAATTTTAGAGCCAATAAAAAGGCTGACAGCCATATAATTGTGCGGGATTGTTTTGCAAAAACAGATATGAAAAACAAAATACCTTCTAATAATCAGCAAGTTCCGTCTGCCGTAGTATCTCTTACATAGAGAAGAAAGGAAGATGGAATATGAGTCAAATAAAATCTAAAGAGCGTGTTGCCGAACGGGGTGAGGTCTTTACAGCCGAACGTGAGGTAAACGCTATGTGCGACCTCGTTGCGAATGAATGTTTGCGGCCGGACTCCCGTTTCTTGGAACCCGCTTGCGGTGATGGCAATTTCTTGGCTGTCATACTCAAACGCAAACTTGCCGAACTCCGCAGGAAATACAAAAAGAGCCCACGCGACTATGAAAAACAAGCCATTGTCGCTATTGGAAGCCTTTACGGTGTGGATATAATGAACGACAATGTGATTGCTTGTCGTGAGCGTCTTTATAAAATTTGGGACGAAGAGTATACCGACCATTGCAAAAACGAGACTTCAGACGAAGCACGCGAGGCTGCCAAGTTCATTATCAGCCGAAATATCATCAATGGAAATGCCTTAACACTGATGTGCGTCGATGCCAATGGCAAAGATACTTCGGCACCCATAGTCTTTTCCGAATGGACACTAATTGGTACTACGCAAATGCAGCGTTCCGACTACACAATGGCAGACCTTCTTACATACAATGACACAACTGTAGAAAACGGTATGGGCAATCTATTCGCACTCGCTGAGGAACAAAAGGAAGAAGGTGGAATATTCCTGAGAAGATATATTACTCACTACAAAAAGGTACAGGATTATGGAGAATAGTTTGTTCAAAAGCGTCTATAATCCCGACGTGCTTTCGTGTATAGCCAATCTTAGCAATGACGAGGTGTTTACACCACCTGAATTGGCAAATAAAATCATTGATATGCTCCCACAGGAGTTGTTCGAGAATCCCGATACTACATTTTTCGATCCTTGTTGCAAGAGTGGCGTTTTTCTGCGTGAGATAGCCAAGCGATTGATTAAAGGACTCGAGCAGCAGATTCCTGACCTTGAAAAACGTATAGAGCATATCTTCTCAAAGCAGCTCTTTGGCATTGCCATAACAGAA
Organism: Bacteroidaceae bacterium; assembly: GCA_017554605.1. GTDB lineage: Bacteria > Bacteroidota > Bacteroidia > Bacteroidales > Bacteroidaceae > HGM04593. The sequence continues at coordinate 3,637 of JAFZIA010000140.1, read as the reverse complement.
CTCACAAGCTTGCTTTCTCGCCGCAGTGTCTATTGCAGCAAGTTCCCAAGTAGCGAGTTCTCGGCATATCAGTTTCCCGAAGACAAACCTCAAGGAAATATCATCTACCAACGAATAAAGCACACTTGGAAAGATGGAAAATGTATCCATTGCGGTGCTTCACAGAGTGAGTACGATCGTGGGACAGACCTTGAAACCCACGCTTACCAATTTATCCATAATTTAGATGTAAAGAAAGTATTCAATATGAAATTCGATGTGATTATAGGCAACCCACCATATCAATTAGAAGTGGGTGTAGAGAAAGAAAATTACTCTATTCCGTTATACCATAAATTTATACAGCAAGCAAAGAAACTAAGCCCTCGATTCCTATCAATGATTATTCCTTCCCGTTGGTTTGCAGGAGGTAGAGGACTTGATGAGTTTAGAGATGAGATGTTAAATGATAAGCGAATAGAAAAACTCGTTGATTTTCCAAATGCAGTTGATTGCTTCCCGGGTGTTGATATTTCTGGTGGAGTCTGCTACTTTTTATGGAATAGAGATTATCAAGGAGAATGCGAAATAACATCAAAACAAGGCAAGGATTATACGTCTATAATGAAACGCAGTTTATTGGAAAAGAATAACAACACTTTTATCCGTTTTAATGAAGCAATTCCAATAATACGAAAGATTGCATCATTCAAAGAAAATACATTTGACACTTTGGTTAGTCCTCAAACTCCTTTTGGCATTGTATCCTCGTTCAAGAATTATAAAGATGAGTATTTCGATGGAGCAATAAGTATATATACGGTCAAGGGTAAAAAATATATAGACAAGGATGTCGTTGCTAAAAATCCTAATTGGATAGATTGTCATAAGGTGTATATCTCAAAATCTTATGGAGAGCGAGGCGCATACCCATACCGTTTTTTGGCAAAGCCATTTATTGGAGAACCTAAATCTTGTTGTACTCAAACATATTTAATGATTGGGGGCTTTGATTCACAACAAACTTGCGAGAATGTAATAAGCTATATTCATACTAAGTTCTTCCGTTTCTGTATTATGCAGAAAAAAAACACCCAGGATGCAATGCGTGGAGTATATCAATTTGTCCCAATTCAAGATTTTTCTAAGCCATGGACTGATGAAGAGCTCTATGCTAAATACGGCTTAACAGATGATGAGATTGCATTTATTGAATCAATGATACGCCCAATGGAGTAATACTATGGAACACAATTATTTTCCTCAACGACCAACTGTTACTCCAACGATATATGCTTATCGCCTAATAGGAGTAGATTCCCACAAAGGCTATTTGAAAGTAGGCTATACCGACCGCACAGCCAAAGAACGCATAGATGAGCAACTGCACACAAGCAAAGTACAGTATGAGATTGTATTGGTGGAGTCGGCAATGAGCAACGATGGCTCTTGCTTTACCGATAAGGATGTTCATCGATTGCTTGAACGCAGAGGCTGCAAACGTCTTAACCCGCTTGACAAAACCGATGAGTGGTTCCGCTGCTCGGTTGCTGATGTTATGGCTGCAATCCTGTCGCTCCGCACAGGTGTGGCAAACGAAGAAAACAGAACGCAAAATTTCTCAATGCGCCCTGAGCAGTTCCGCGCAGTGGAGCAAACAAAAACCTACTTTGAGCAAGCAGTGAAAGAGGAGCCTAACCGCATACCAAAATTTCTTTGGAACGCAAAAATGCGTTTCGGAAAGACCTTTGCTTCGTATCAGTTGGCAAAGAAAATGAGCTTGTCGCGTATATTGATTCTTACATTCAAACCCGCAGTTGAATCGGCTTGGCGTGAAGACCTTGTATCGCATATAGACTTTGAGGGTTGGCAATATATCTCCAACAAGGATGCCCGAAACAACAATCTGAACATAGACCAAGAGTTTCATAGAGCAGACAAATCAAAACCAATTGTTGTGTTCGGTTCGTTCCAAGACCTGCTGGGCACAAACGAGAGTGGCGGCATAAAGACCAAAAACGAATTTATCCACGCCACTAATTGGGATTTGGTAATCTTCGATGAATACCACTTTGGTGCTTGGAAAGAGCGTGCAAAGGAGCTGTTTGAAAAGGAGGACGAAGAAAGTGCAGTAGATTTTGATGCTGAGAAGTATAAAAAAGACGAGGCTAACAATGCCATAAATGAATCGTGGTTGCCAATCTCAACAAAGTATTATCTTTTCTTGTCGGGTACACCATTCAGAGCTATCAACAATGGTGAGTTTATTGAGGAGCAGATTTTCAACTGGACATATAGCGATGAGCAACGGGCAAAGGCAGAGTGGAAAGGGAGCGGTAATCCGTATCTTGCCTTGCCACGAATGGTAATGCTTACTTACCGTATGCCTGACGAGATACAGGAGGTTGCCAAGCAGGGAGAGTTTGACGAGTTCGACCTCAATCTGTTCTTTGCAGCAGAGGGCAAAGGCGAGAATGCCCGTTTCAAATATGAGAATGAGGTACAGAAATGGCTCGACCTTATTCGTGGCGGTTACTTGCCTGCAAGCGTTGATGATTTGAAATTGGGACAAGACAAGCGACCACCAATGCCATTCAGTGATACACGACTGCTGAATGTACTTTCGCACACATTATGGTTCTTGCCCAATGTGGCATCTTGCTTTGCAATGGCGAATCTGCTTGCCCAAAAGCAAAATCGGTTCTACCACGATTATAAGGTAGTAGTTTGTGCAGGAACAGCCGCCGGTATCGGTCTTGATGCTCTGCACCCTGTGCAAGCCAATATGGGCGATCCATTGGAGACAAAGACCATTACGCTTACTTGCGGTAAACTGACAACAGGCGTAACCGTAAAGCCTTGGACGGGTATCTTTATGCTCCGTAACCTAAAGAGTCCAGAAACTTATTTCCAAGCAGCGTTCCGTGTGCAAAGCCCTTGGGAGGTAAAGAATGAAGAGGGAAGCAAAACCATAATGAAGAATGAGTGCTATGTATTTGACTTTGCCCTTGACAGAGCATTGCGACAGATTTCCGACTACAGTTGTCGCTTGGATATAAACGAAAGCAATCCCGAAGCAAAGGTAGGCGAATTTATCAAGTTCTTGCCTGTATTGGCTTACGACGGCAGCAGTATGAAGGAGGTCGATGCACTGGATATTCTGGATATTGCACTTGCCGGTACATCGGCTACACTGCTTGCCAAGCGTTGGGAATCGGCATTATTGGTGAATGTGGATAACGATACGCTTAAACGCTTGCTTGCAAGCCCCGAAGCAATGAAAGCCTTGATGAACATCGAAGGCTTCCGCAACCTCAACAGCGACCTTACTACCATTATCAATAAATCCGAAGCTGTTAAAAAGGCAAAGAAGGAAAATCCTAATCCGACACCAAAGGAGAAGAAAGAAATCTCTGCCGAGGAAAAAGAGATGAAGAGCAAACGTAAACAGATTCAAGAGAAACTGATAAAGTTTGCTACTCGAATCCCTGTCTTTATGTACTTGACGGACTATCGCGGTAAGCATCCGACCAAGTACATATAGATAGCAATTAGCCGCTACTAGCAGGTAGTACCCGTTAGTGGCGGCTAATTGTTGGTAGTAGCAGCTATTACCTGCTATTAGCGGGTAGTGCCTTCCAGTTACAAGGTAGTAGTT
>JAFZIA010000024.1 GCA_017554605.1 Bacteroidaceae bacterium | reverse complement strand
TTTTATTATTTTTCGAGGGCGCGTAGCGGGCTACGTAACCGAGAGAAAGAAGAAAACGGGCAGTTTTGAACATAAAAAACAACGAAATAACGGCTTCCAATATAATAATAACTTTTTTTAGAAATTTAAACAGCTTCTAAATTGTTTGCAATGGAAAAGGAGATAAAAAGAATAGAATTGCTTGTGCCTGCCCGTAATTTGGAGACAGGTATTGCAGCAGTGAACAACGGTGCCGATGCTGTGTATATCGGTGCACACAGGTTCGGAGCGCGCCAAATGGCAGGAAACTCGGTAGAGGATATAAAGCTGCTTGCCGATTATGCCCATCTGTTCAACGTGAAGGTTTATGTCACGCTCAATACTATTGTCGAGGAGGAGGAAATTGATGCGGTAGAGAAACTTATAGCAGAACTTTATAAAATTGGTGTTGATGCGTTGATAATCCAGGATTTAGGGATATTGAAAATGAATATTCCTCCTTTGCCGCTCCACGCAAGCACGCAAACGGATAACCGTACTGTAGAGAAGGTGCGCTTCCTTGCCGATTCGGGTTTCCCGCGTGTGGTCCTTGCAAGGGAGTTGTCATTGAAGGAGATTGCAGAAATTCACGCAGCCGTTCCTCAGACCGAGCTTGAGGTCTTTGTACACGGTGCGTTGTGCGTGAGTTACAGCGGGCAGTGCTACGCTTCGCAGCATTGTTTCGGACGTAGTGCCAACAAAGGTGCCTGTGCGCAATTCTGCCGTCTGCCGTTCGACCTTATAGATGCCGATGGCAAGATTATAGGCAAGCAAAAGCATTTCCTTTCGCTCAAGGATATGAACCGCAGCGAACATCTTGAGCAGATGATGGATGCTGGAGTAACGTCGTTCAAGATTGAGGGGCGGTTGAAAGATGTCTCGTATGTGAAGAATGTGACGGCGTATTACCGTGCAAAGATTGATGCAATCCTCTCGCGTAGGACAGAATACAGGCGCTCTTCGTACGGTGCAACATCGCCCAACTTTGTTCCGGCTCCCGAAAAGAGTTTCAGCAGAGGTTTTACCGATTATCTTCTTGTTGGTGATAAAGAAGGAATTACATCGTTCGATACGCCAAAGTCATTGGGCGAGAATGTGGGACAGGTGAGGGTGGTTGCGCGTAACTTTTTCACAATGCAGGGCAGTGTGGAATTGGCCAACGGAGACGGTGTTTGCTTCATTGGTGCCGACGGCAAATTGCAGGGTTTCCGCATAAATAAGGTTGAGGGCGGACGCATATTTCCTCAGTCGATGCCTGCGCTTTTTCCTGGAGTGACGCTCTACCGCAACAGCGATTCGCTCTTCGAAAAACAGTTGGCGCGTCCCGATAATCCCCGAAAATTGTCGCTTGAGCTCTGTTTTTCGGAGAATGCCGATGGTTTTGTGCTTTATGGGCGCGATGAGAGTGGTGTAGAGGCTTCTGTAGAGGTTGCTTTTGCTAAGGAGACTGCACGTAACTCGCAGAGGGATAATATAATGAATCAACTTGGCAAATGGGGTAATACTCCTTTCGAGGCGAGTAGTATAAAGGTTGAATTGTCTGGCGAATGGTTTGTTCCGTCTTCTTTACTGTCGGCTATTCGTCGTGAATTGTGCGATAAATTGATTGAAAAACACCGCAGCGGGTATGTGCGCGAGGAAATGTCTGTTCCCTGTACGTCGCACAAATATCCTATCGCAAAACTCGATTATCGTGGCAATGTATCGAATTCCCTTGCAATGGCTTTTTACAAGGAGCACGGTGTTGAGGATATTCAGCCTGCGTACGAAGTTAGTCCTGTGGACGGCGCTACCATTATGTATTGCAAGCATTGTATAAAGCATAGCTTTGGGTGGTGCAGTAAAAGTGGTAACCGCTCGCCTTATCGTGAGCCTTTCTATCTTGTTTCGTCCGATGGCAAGCGCTTCTCTCTCGCATTCGATTGTAAGCAGTGTATTATGATGGTTAATGCAGAGTGAAGAGTAACGCTCGCTTTTGCATCGTTTGGGATTGACTTCGTCGATCCCTGCGCTGCCGCGAGCGTCCTTGCAAAAGAAAGACTGACAAAATCTTTCAAATAAAAATTTGAGTCTTTTGTCAGTCTTTTCTTTTGCGGAAAGAGTGGGATTCAAACCCGCAAAAAAATAAGGACACGTACCGTGGGTTTGTACTTTGTCCTTATTATTTCTTGCATCGTTTGGGATTGACTTCGTCGATCCCAGCGCTGCCGCGAGCGTCCTTGCAAAAGAAAGACTGACAAAATCTTTCAAATAAAAATTTGAGTCTTTTGTCAGTCTTTTCTTTTGCGGAAAGAGTGGGATTCAAACCCACGGTACGGCAAAGCCGTACGCCGGATTTCGAGTCCGGTCCATTCGATCACTCTGGCATCTTTCCTTGTTTATCGTTTCGCCTGCAAAGGTAATTAAATCTTGTATAATACAAAATTTTTTTTCTGTTTTTTGTAACTTAAGTCGCGTTGTACTGCTATATTTATCGAAATATTTGCAATATATTGCGCAAATAGTGCAAATAGTGTAGAGCTTGCACTTATTACGTTGTACTAATTTTGCAAAGGAAGAAAAATGTTGCTAATTTTGCACTACAATATTAGAAGCTGTTTAATACATATAATAATGAAAAATATTTTCCTGTTGATGATTGCCGCCGTTACTCTTTTCTCGGCGTGCAGTAAGGATAGTTCCACTTATGTGGAGATGAAAACCACCGAGGGTACAATAGTGCTTAAGTTGTACGACGAGACTCCCTCGCACCGCGATAATTTTATTTCGCTTGTAAAGGAGTGTCGTTACGATTCGTTACTCTTTCACCGCGTGATTCCTGGGTTTATGATTCAAGGCGGCGACCCCGACTCGAAATACGCGCCCTCGGGGGTGATGCTGGGCGAGGGAGACCTCGACTATCGTCTGAATGCCGAAATTAAACCAGGTCTATTCCATAAACGCGGAGCTCTTGCAGCAGCACGTGAAGGAGACGATGTCAATCCCGCAAAAATGTCGTCGGCAATGCAGTTTTATATTGTTTACGGCAAAGAATACACTTCTGTGGAGTTGCTCAAGTTGATGGAGTTGATAGAGGAACGCACCGGTCGCAAGATGAATTTGAGTGACGAGCAGCTTACTGCCTATACTACTGTTGGTGGAACACCTTTCCTCGATGGTGAATATACCGTCTTTGGCGAGGTGGTATCGGGAATGGAGGTTGTCGACCGCATACAGAATGTGGAGCGCGACTCACTCGACCGTCCCCTTGCCGACGTGCGCATAATAAGTGTAAGGATTAAATAGTAAAGTGCTGGCAATATGTTGAATATAGGTGACAAGGCACCCGATTTTCTGGGTGTTGACGAGGAGGGCAACGAACTGTATCTTTCCCACTATGCGGGCAAGAAACTGGTAATCTATTTTTACCCTAAAGACAGTACTCCCGGCTGTACGGCCGAGGCTTGCTCCTTGCGCGACGGATTGGACGGGCTTGCCGATGCGGGCTACGCAGTCATAGGGGTTAGTGCCGACAGCGCTGCGTCGCATCAGCGTTTCAAGAGCAAGCAGACGCTTAATTTCCCGTTGATAGCCGACACCGAACGTAGGCTCATTGAGGCGTTCGGCGTGTGGGGGCAAAAGAAAATGGCGGGGCGCGAGTATATGGGTATCCTGCGCACCACATTCGTGGTAGGGGAGGACGGACGCATCGAGCGTGTGATAACAAAGGTAGACACCAAGAATGCAGCCCGTCAGATATTGGATACAAAATAGCCGGCTGTCTGCTAAAGGATATTCCAGATAAAAACACAAAATCAAATACGTATTGATATTATGTTGAATTTATTTTCGATTTTAGCATCTGCGGTAGATACGACAGCCGTAGAAACTACCCAAACTGCAAAAGACGCACTTGTTGCAATTTCGGGGCTCACGCTTGCCGAGATTCTCCAGTTGATAGTAGACAATTGCATTGTCTTTGGCGGAAAAATCATAAAAGTCATTATCGTGTGGGGTGTCGGACGATGGCTCACCCGACGTCTTGTGGCGTTGGCAAAAATCCTTATGGAAAAGAGGGATACCAACCCAACTGTGCAGTCGTTCTTTATAAGCGTAATAGATGTAGCGCTTCTGATTGCACTTATCATAATGATTATAAGTATATTCGGCATTGATACATCGTCGTTCGTGGCACTGTTTGCGTCGGCCGGTGTTGCAATAGGTATGGCGCTCAGCGGTACATTGCAGAACTTTGCGGGTGGTGTGATGATACTTCTTTTCCGCCCCTACAAGGTGGGCGATTATATCGAGGCGCAAGGACAGGCCGGCACAGTAAAGGAGATTCAGATTTTCAATACAATGCTCAAGACCTCCGACAACAAGATAATCCTTGTTCCCAACGGCCCTATGTCTACGGGAATTGTCAAGAATTACTCGCGCGAGGATACCCGCCGTGTCGATTTCACTGTAAGCATCTCCTACGGCGATGATTTTGAGAAAGCCAAGGCTGTCATTGAGGAACTCATTGCTGCCGACAAGCGTATCCTTACTACTCCCGGGCACTTTATCGCCCTTAGCGCACTCGGTGCAAGCTCGATAGACATCACGGTGCGTGTGTGGACTCGTCAGGAGGATTATTGGGGAGTGTTCTTTGATATGAACAAGAATGTGTACGAGACATTGCCCAAGCGCGGCCTGAATTTCCCCTATCAGACATTTACAGTCAATGTGCAGAAAGGTTAATCCATTTGTTATATAATATGGCAGGCGCATTGGTGCTTGACGTGTAAATCTCATTCCTCTTAAAAGACTGTTCTCTTTTGAGAGGAATGCGTTCTTTATGCTATACGTGAAATTTGCGCGTAAAAATGTGAATGGATGTAAAATATACCGTCTCTTTTATACGCTGTTACTATCTTTTTTTGTACCTTTGCACAACTTTTTGAAAAACGCCTTTTTTTGCTTGTAAAATGTGGTATTCGAGCAAGCTGAATGAAGCGTGTTATTGGGAAAATTGAGAGATTAATAATAGAAAAAGTTACTATGAAGGTTAAGAATTTTGTTGATTTCAAACCTAAGTTCTTCGAGGAAATGAAGAACTATTCGCGCGAGAAATTTGTTGCCGATATTATGGCAGGAATTATTGTGGGAGTGGTGGCTATCCCTCTTGCAATTGCATTTGGTATCGCCAGTGGCGTCGGGCCTACCGAGGGACTGATAACTGCTATTATGGCAGGTTTCCTTATTTCGGTGTTTGGCGGTTCAAAGGTACAGATTGGCGGTCCTACCGGTGCATTTATTATCATTGTCTATGGTGTAGTGCAGCAGTACGGACTCTCGGGGCTTGCAATTGCTACCATAATGGCTGGTATCATACTCGTTATTATGGGTCTGTGCCGAATGGGAAGCATCATTAAGTTTATGCCTTATCCCATTATCATAGGATTTACAGGAGGTATCGCAATTACAATTTTCTCGACACAGATAAATGATCTTTTCGGCCTTGGCATCGAGAGTGTGCCCGCCAACTTTGTCGACAAATGGGTGTGCTACATCGAAAATATGGGCAACATTGATGTTTGGAGTGCCATTATGGGTATACTCAGCATTGCAATCATTGCATTGACTCCCAAGTTCTCGAAGAAAGTGCCCGGCTCACTGTTGGCAATTATAGTAATGACCGTAGCTGCGTGGCTGTTGCGCGATTATGCTGGTGTGACATCTATCAAGACCATTGGCGACCTGTACGAGCTTCCTTCGGGATTCCCCCCTTTCCGTATGCCGCAGATAGCAGCCGACGGCGACAGCTTCTTTGCTACTATCCAGGCACTTGCTCCTGTAGCATTCACTATTGCTATGCTTGGCGCAATTGAGTCGCTCCTCTCGGCTATGGTTGCCGACGGTGTAATAGGCGACCGCCACAATTCCAATACAGAGCTTATAGGACAGGGTATTGCCAACATTGTAGTGCCTTTCTTTGGCGGAATCCCTGCTACAGGTGCAATTGCACGTACAATGGCAAATATCAACAATGGCGGTAAGACTCCTGTTGCTGGTGTGGTACACACACTTGTGCTGCTTGCAGTGCTCTTGTGCCTGGGTAGCCTTGTGGAGCTTATCCCTATGCCCTGTCTTGCAGGTGTCCTTGTGATGGTTGCATATAATATGAGCGGCTGGAGAACAATCCTTTCGATGTACCGCAGCTCAATGTCGGGAACAAGTGTGCTTTTTGTTACATTGCTCCTCACCGTATTCTTCGACCTTACACTTGCAATTGAGGCAGGTCTTGTGATGGCGGTTGTAATTGTGATGAAACGAGTGATGGAGAGTGCCAATATCTCTGTCGTACGCGACCAGCTCGATGTGCACCACGACGGTGAACACGACGAGAAGCTTGCTATCCCCGAGTGTACCGAGGTGTTTGAGATTGAGGGTCCCTTCTTCTTTGGTGTAGCCAACAAGTTCGACGAGGTGATGCGCGACCGCGATGCAATGCCCATTCGTGTACTCCGTATGCGTATGGTGTCGTTTGTCGATTCTACTGCATTGCACAACCTTGAGATTTTCATCAAGGCATCGCAGGAGGAGGGCAGGACCATTATCCTTTCGGGTGTACATAAGAATGTGGAGAAAGGTCTCCGTAAGAGTGGCATCGCAAAACTTGTAGGCAACGAGAATATTTGTGCCGATATTCATCTTGCTCTCGAAAGAGCGCAGAAGATAGCCATTGAGAAAGGCTATATAAAGTAATATCGAAGCTGAATTAATATAATGAATACAACAAAAAGACTGAAAGAGACACTTGAGAGGTTCGTTCCTGCTGATACCGTTGCAGGGCTTACACGGCAATTCGAAGAGGTTGCTCAGGTTGTTTTTAACGGTCGTTTTGTTGTAAACGGTGCATACGAGATATATCCTGTGGATATTGAATTCTATTTTCACCGCGAGGATAACGGCTCTATAGTCGAGCCTCAAATGTACCATAAAGGAAATGTGCCGTACTTCCCCGTCGGGTCTATCTGCCCCAACCGTTCGGGTATAGATATGACTTTTGAACGTGAGGGGAAGTATCGTGCATCATTCCTTATAAGAGGCTATACCTATAAGTCAATTTTGGGAGACGAGGAGACATATACCAACAGCGACGGAAAAATCCCCGAGTCGTACAGGCCGCAGTATCTGTGGGAGGACCTTTTGGGGAATGCTCCGCTTCTTGGAGAAGGCTTGTCCATTATGTGGATTGACGATGAGGAACTCAAGGAGGTCCGAATGAAGAGTTCGCCAAGAGTGAATATCCATAAGATTGAAGGCGAAGCCGAGCATAGAATGTGGCGTTTTACTAAACTGTAACTGCAAAAAAAAATGACAAACCCCAAACGTCCCGACAATATATTTTTCTCCGATACTTTCAGAAAAGATTATCCTGGAATATACAATGAGTTAGCTGCAATATTATCGCGTCATAATATTGCAGCAGGTATTTTAGAGGGTACATACGACTATTGGTGCAGGGATTATATGCCTGTACAGGTGTCGCGTAACGAGTTTGTACAGTTCAAATATCACCCCGATTATCTGAAGAATTTACGCAGATACGAGACCCCAACCCGTGTAACTGTTGAGCTTGCGAAGAGAATAACTGGTGCTACGGTCAAAATATCCCCTTTGATTGCCGACGGGGGTAATTTTACCTTTGCGGGCATAGAGGACGAGCAGGGCTTTACGCCTGTTGTCATTATGACCGAGAAGATTTTTGCCGAGAACTGTACAATTGCTAAAGAGAATGTGATTGAAGAACTGCACGCTCTGTTTCCTGGATACAAATTGCTTTTCTTGCCGTGGGACAGGGAGGATATATGCGGGCATACGGACGGCATAGTACGCTATCTTGGAAATAACAGGCTGCTTGTGAATCTAAACGTGTACCCCGATGATATTGCTGCAACGATGAGGGAGATACTGGAGTCGTGTTTCGAGGTAATTGATTTGAAATTATCTTCTTACAGCGACGACAGTTGGGCCTATATAAATATGATACAGACAGACCGTGTCATAATTGTTCCAGGGTTGGGATTGCCGTACGATGTTCAGGCTTTGAGTCAAATAAAAGAACTGTTTCCCGATTATGAAGAGAGGGTTTATCAAGTGCAGATGTCCTCTGTCATAAAAGAATACGGTGGGGCTCTCAATTGCCTTTCTTGGACTTTTTTTAAGTAGAACCACCTTTCCGTCAGGTTATAAAATATGAGTGACAACAGTAAGAAAATAGCACCCTTTGCCTATATATTGGCATTTGCGATAGTTGTTATATGGGGCTGTACTTTTGTGCAGACCAAATTGCTTATAAATGAGGGATTGCGTCCCGATGAGATTTTCTTTTATCGCTTTGTCCTTGCCTATCTTCTAATATTGCCGTTGGCAGGGAAGAGACTCTTCCTACATAGCTGGAAGGACGAGCTTATGGCGCTTCTGCTGGGACTTACCGGCGGCTCGTTGTATTTTGTGACGGAGAATTATGCCCTTGCCTACGGATATTGCTACAATGTATCGCTCATTGTGTGCCTTACTCCCTTGGTTACAGCCTTTATGGTTGGATTCTTCTATCCATCGGAAAAGCTCAACCGCCGCGGAGTATATGGCTCACTGGTGGCGCTTGTGGGTATGGCGCTTGTGGTGTTCAACGGTAATTTTATTCTGAAATTATCGCCGTTGGGCGATGCACTTGCACTTGCTGCCTGTTTGTGCTGGGCATTGTATTCGTTGATAATAAAGAGATTGCAGGACAAATATAGCAATATGCTCATCACACGCAAGATTTTCGGCTACGGACTGTTGACCATATTGCCGCTGCTCCTGGCGCAGGGTTGCCGTTGGGAACTGCTCTTTTCGGGAAGTGCTGTCGTGTGGGGCAATATAGTGGCGCTTGGCTGTGTTGCATCGATGCTCTGTTTTCTTGGTTGGAACTGGTGTCTCAAGCAGTTGGGTGTTGTACGTGCGACAAATTTCATCTACCTCAATCCGTTGGTGACGATGATAACATCTGTACTTGTTCTTGGTGAGCGTGTGACGTGGGTTGCCGTGCTTGGTGCTGTGCTCATTCTTAGTGGTCTTTATTATATCGACAAGAACAGAAGCGTTTAATACAGATGTGAGTCCAAAGTTTTTCAAAAAAAACTTTGGACTCACATCTGTACCGAAGAATGTTACTTGTATGCAAGCAGTGTCTTTTCGAGAATGCCCCGCCAGTCTTCGCCATTTTTCACTGGCAACACATTTATTCCCAAACGTCGTGCAGCCTCTATGTTCTTTGGGCTGTCGTCGATGAAGAGAGTCTCCGATGGGTTCATATTACCCTCGAGCAGCATCTTGCGGTAAATTTCCTCTCCGGGCTTTGAACAATTCATCTTGTAGCTCAGGAACAGCATATCGAAATAGTCATCGAGCTTCTTGCCCCCGCGTGTAAAATCGCTACTTCGTGCCCAACCTTGCAAAAAGGGATTGGTGTTGCTCAGTACCGACAGCCGGTAGCAGGGACGCAGTTGCTGGATAAAATCGAGATACTCGGTGTTCACTCTTACAACGAATGCAAGCCACGCTTCTTTGGCCTGCTGGTATGTTATTGGGCACGAACAGAGTGCCGACAGCTCCTCGACAAAGCGGTCGGCTGTAATGTCGCCATTCTCCAGGGCAAAGAATGTACCTGTCTGCTGGTAGCTGTTGAGGTAATCCGAGGGGTTGGGAAGGCCAAGCTCGCCGAATTTTTTTATGGCATTTGCGGTGTCAATCTCCACAAGTACACCGCCAAAGTCAAAGACAATATCTTTTATCATTCTGTAACCTTTAATTTTTCGGACTGCGAAGATACAAAAAAATCCTGAATAAAGGTGCACTTTGCAGCAATAAGAGCTTAATTTTGATATATCTGTTGCAGCTATTCGTTAAAACTGTTATATTCGCATTTCAAATTATTGATACGCTGTATTATGGAGAATCTTAAAGGAAGATTGGTTATAGGAGTCTCGTCGAGGGCGCTCTTCGACCTGGAGGCAGAGAATGAGATTTTTGAACGCGACGGAATAAAGAAATACCGGCAATATCAGGAGGCGCACGAGGACGACCCATTGGAAAAGGGTACTGCGTTTTATCTTGTAAAGAGCTTGCTCGAACTGAACAAACAGGCCAATCGTCCCATCGTCGAAGTTGTCGTAATGTCGCGCAACAGCCCCGAGACGGGTATGCGTATGCTGAAGTCGCTCGATAAATACGGGCTCGAAATTTCACGCGTGGCACTTTCGGGCGGCGAGTCGCTGTCTAAATATCTCAAGGCTTTCTCGATAGACCTCTTCCTTTCCAAGGACGAGGGCGATGTGCAGCGTGTCATCGACTCGGGAATATGTGCCGCAGCGCAGATTTACGCTCCTCCCACGGAATTCAATCCCGAGGACAGCAGGGTGAAGATTGCGTTCGATGCCGATGCTGTAATCTTTTCCGACGAGTCGGAGTGCAGGTACAAGGCCGAGGGCATTGATGCATTCTATCAATATGAAAAGGAGCACGCCGATGAACCGCTCAAGGAAGGCCCTTTTGCCAACCTGCTAATAAAACTGTCGCAGATTCAGGAGTGCTTGCCTACATCAATCGAGCTCTCGCCGTTGCGCCTGGCTATAGTGACTGCGCGCAGCCTGCCGTCGCACTTCAGGGTGATAAAGACCCTGCGCAAATGGGGCGTGTATGTCGACGAGGCATATTTCTTGGGCGGACTGCCTAAGGACGAGATACTCAAGGCTTTCGGTGCGCACATTTTCTTCGACGACCAGGATACTCACCTCTCTACGTCGAGCAAATATGTACCGTCGGGCAAAGTGCCTTATCACTCGGGTTCGCAAATTAATGAGGTGCTGAGAAAAAAAGAGGACGTAACTGCAACGGAGGAGTAACCTATGGAATATCTGTTTCTTTTTTTGGCTGTTCTTTTTGCGATTGTGGGTATCGTGGGTGCTGTTGTGCCCGGTGTGCCTGGCCCTCCCTTGAGTTTTGTAGGATTGTTGTTTCTCTTCTTCTGCGATAATGCCGATGTAGGCGGGCTGATGTTGCTCATCGCTGCAATTGTGGCTGCTGCGGTTACAGTGCTCGATTATGTGGCCCCCGTGTGGCTGACAAACAAGAAAGGAGGCTCGAAGTATGCAATGTGGGGTTCTGCGATAGGTGTCTTTGCCGGAATGCCATTCGGGATTATTGGTGTAGTTTTTGGACCTTTCGTTTGTGCTTTGATAGGAGAGTTGATATACGGTACGCCTTTTGAAAAGGCCTTGAACGTGGCTTTTGTGTCGTTTGTGGCCTTTATGCTCAGTACCGGAATAAAAATTCTCTATTCGCTGGTGTTGCTTTCTATAATCATTGTGAAAGGGTGGGCGGTGCTTTTTGCATAGCTCTTTTACTGCCGGTTGGCCGGAACTTTTTCTTTCCCGTCTTTGTTCTGCAATAAAAAGAGTTATGGGAAAGAGTGTATCAATTGTCATCTGGATTGTAATTTGCCTGTTCCTGGGCTATATGTCGAGCATTATGCAGAGCGGGGCTCTTGCCGAGTGGTATCCCACGCTTGTACATTCGCCGTTGACTCCTCCTGGCTGGGTCTTTCCCGTTGCGTGGACTGTACTGTATATCCTGATGGGCGTCTCTGCGGGTATGCTCTACGGCATACGCTCCATCTACACACGTTTCCTGTATGTGCTTTTTGGACTGCAGTTGCTGCTCAATATCTTGTGGAGCGTGTTCTTCTTCTATATGCGTAGCCCTATAATGGGGTTTATGGATATTCTGTTGCTGGATATGTTCGTGTTGCTCTATTTTATAGGTGCATACGTGGTAAAAAGGAGCGCGGCGCTGATAATGTTGCCGTATGTACTGTGGCTTGTGTTTGCAACCTATCTTAACGGGTATATAATGCTCTACAACTGAAATACAATCCTGTGGAGGGACAAAGTAAAAAAGAGGGATTCAAAGACCCTCTTTTCTGCATTTTTCCAACAGCTCCTTCTGTTGTCCGTTGAGTGGGGGGATATGTGCCTTTACCGACACTATGAGGTCGCCCCGTTCGTTCTCTTGCCTGTAGCGCGGGACGCCTTTGCCACGCAGGCGCAGTTTGCTGTCGGGCTGTGTGCCGGCTTTAATCTGCATACGTACGCTGCCCTCCAATGTAGGGACGTTTATCTCCCCGCCCAGCATCAGTGTGAATATATCCACAGTGGCGGTTGTATAAAGGTCGCTCTCTTTGCGCTCGAACTGTGCATCGCCGCTTATCCTGAATGTAATGTAAAGGTCGCCCCGCCGTCCTCCTTGCGGTGCGGCAGCGCCTTGTTCCTTTATCCTTATCCTTTGTCCGTCGGAAACGCCGGCAGGGACTGTTATGCGCAGGTTGTTGCCGTTGATGTTTATAATCTGTTTCCTTGTGGCCATAATGTCGCGCAGGGCAAGCGTAAGTTCCGCCTCGTAGTCCTCGCCTTTGGCGGGACTCCTTTGCCTGTTGCCGAATATGTGCTCTCCAAAGAGACTTTCGAAAAAGTCGCTGAAGCTGCTTGTATTTCCGGCACTGTGTGTAAAATCGCCAAAGCCACCGTATCCTCCAAAATTATATCCGCTTCCCTGGCGGTACTCCCGGCGTTGCGCTTCAAATTCGTCGGCGTGCTGCCAATGTTCGCCGTAGTCGTCATATTTCTTGCGCTTCTCGGGGTTTCCAAGCACCATATTTGCTTCGTTTATCTCCTGGAAACGCTGTTTGGCTTCGGGCGACTTGTTGCGGTCGGGGTGATATTTTTTCGACAGTTGGCGAAAAGCCTTGCGTATCTCCTCTTGTGTAGCGTTCTTTTCTACGCCAAGAACCTTGTAATAGTCGATAAATGCCATATTTCTCCTTCTTTATATGCTCTACGGTTAATAACAAAAATAGGGCCTATGTAGTTGCTTGCTGCCTGTACTTTCACTCTTCCCCAAAAATAGCCTCTAATAAAAGTGAATTTTTTGCTGATGATAAATAAATTTTTTATCTTCGCGCAAATTGATAAATCTGATAAAGAAAAGTAATATGAAGAATTATGTTAGTCTAATGCTGATGCTACTCATTGCAACAGCCTGTAGCAGCGACGACGGCTACAATGCCGATACGGCAAAAACCCCCTATAAGCCGTTGCCCGTAGAGGATTACCGAATGGTAAAGAGTGTGAAGATGGATTATACCGATGATAAAGGTAGGGAGCATACGTGGGAGTATGTGTTCGGCTACGATGTACAGAACCGCATAAAGTCGATAGACGGAAAAATCACAAGGTACGTTGTAAATCCCAACAACAAAAAGATTTACCGCAAGAATATAAACTCTACGCTTAAATACTACTTTACAGCCGATGATGGATTGAGGACTGTGTACAGCGCCTCGGTGGTGTATCCGCAGTACACCGATTGGAACTCGACTGTAACCTACAAATATACAGGAACTTTCAACAGCAAGGGTGCGCTTGATAGTTTCGGGCCTTTCGACTGTGTATATTCGGGCAACAGACTTACCGGTGCATATTTTGACAATGGACGTGAGTACACTCTTTTGCGCGACCGTGATGAGAACGTGACTGGCTACCGATGCAATATGAGCGATACAGCGTATGTTGAAAAGAGCAATATTTACACATATTCGCGTGAGAAGAACAAGACGAATATCGACTTTTCGGGTCTATTGGGATATTGGGTGATTGAGCGTGATATTGCAGGTAACGAGACTTGGCTCGACCCGGTGCTGCAGCTCGCGGCATTTGATATGCTAGGCTCACGCAGCCGTATGCTGCCCGCGGGAGAGTGGAGATTGGAAAAGGGCTCTCCCGTAGCTTGCAGGACTGCCGACGGCTATAATCTTGTGATAGAATATGTTGAGTGAGAAGATTTTGCGTGACAGATAAAAAAATGAATGGCAACCTTGGGCTGCCATTCATTTTTTTATCTGTAATCATTTGCAGATGTAATCGAGATATTTTTCAATTGCTCTTATACATACGGGGCAAAAGTCGCGTAGTTGGTTCATCATACACTGGGGGGTGGGACGGAAGATGCCTTTTTCCAAATATCCTCCTCCCTCGTATGTTCCTATTGTCAATTCTCCTTGCGGCATATTGAGCATCGATGGGTCGTAGGGAGTGGGGACGGGAGTACCGGCCGGAATCATATCTTCCCATTTTCCTTTGAAATTGACGAATGTAGTGAGGTTGGCTTCCCAGGGCTCTTTGTTTGCAGGGTAGAGGGCGCTGACGGTATTTCCCACCTCTACATACTCATCGCCCAATCCCATAAGCGAGTGGCCGAACTCGTGTACATAAACCTCGCCGGTGCGACCAGTCTTTCCTGCCGAACCCAGTCCGTAGAAGTTGTATATGCCTCCACCGCCGTATTTGTCGGTGTTTGTGAGTATGAAGATGCTCTCGTACGGGGCGTTTGCTGCAATGTCGCGCACCGTCTGGAAATCCTCGGTCATCTGATAGCGCTCGCTGTCGAATGTGAAGAAACGTGTGCCGAGCAGGGTGTTGCACCATTTGCCGTTGCCCGGTTCGCTTATTCCGCTCTGCTGCGAAGGGGCCCACACTGCACGGATATTTATACGGTGCTTGTTCTGTGTAAAGGGGGCGTAGCCGAAGAGGGCATTCTGCCACATCAGGCACGAAGCGAGGAATTTATCCTTTTCCCCGGCTGTAAAGCCGTCGGGCAACAGCACAATGTCGAGGCTGTGCTCAATGTCTCCTCCAATGTGAATGTCTATGCTCTCGTATTGCGCCTCGAAGGGCCTGATATTGTAGCTGTTTATGCGTACAAGATGCGAGTGTTTCTTCTCCATCTTTTTTGTACTCTTGTTACGTGCATAAATCTCTATGTAAAAATCGTTCTTAGGCTCGGGAAATATGAGTCCCTCGGGGAATGAACGCTCAACGCTCGCAGCCTCGGGGGTTGTTTGCCACTCGTTGAACAGCGTGCAATAGTTGTTCTTGTATATGACCTTGCTGCTCGATGCATCTACAATCCTGAAATGCTGTTCGCCATACTCGAATGGGTTAATGAGCGCTGTGTGTGAACCAGCCCACACGCCCTCGCGCATAACACAGTCGAAAGTGTAATACTCGTTGTTGCTGTTGCCGCTGTGATAAAAATCGTAGCGCAGAGTGTTGCCGGTAAAGTAATCTCCATAGACGATGCTGTCTTTGGCAGCATTGGCATTTGCCGCCATTTTACTGCTGCTGCACGAGGTGAAAAGTGTCAGCGACAGCAAGAATAGAACTGTGAAAGAGGTGGAATATTCCCTCTGGTTGGCTGTTTTTTTCATATAATTTCTAATGAATTGTTAATGTATTCGAAATATTCTGCTAAGTTAAGAAACATTGTTCAAAAAATAATGTAAAAAAGTCATTATAAAGATAGAAGTTTGCGCTTTTATGCTTATTTTTGCATTATAAATAAGAATAATCAACTTAAATCAACAATTATGAAGAAAATTATGCTTTTAGGGCTGGCGCTGGGAATAGCTTTTTCGTTCAGCTCTTGTAACACAAAGAAGAATAGCGCATATATGGCAGCGTATGACCAGGCCAAGCAGCAGGAACTTGCTCAGGGACAAGGACAGGCTACCGATGCCATAGAGATTACTCCCGTATCATCTACAACGGTGGTAGCGGCTACACCCGTTGCGCCTGCCGAAAAACCTCAGGTCGACGAGAGCTACCGCGAGGAGAAGGTTGTTGTGGCTGTAGGCGAGCAGAGTGCATTGAAGGCATACAGCGTAGTATGCGGCAGCTTCAAGTCAAAGACAAATGCCGAGGCTCTTTGCCGTCGCCTTGTAGATACGGGATATTCTGCATTTGTGGTTCAGAATCCCGCAACAGGAATGTACCGCGTAATTTGTGCATCGTACGACGACAGGCACAAGGCTGCAGAGGCAAGAGCGCAGTTCAAGGCTGCTCACCCCAGCGATACAGATTTTCAGAAGGCTTGGTTGTTGTACAACAAATAATCAACCCTCTACAAGATATACTTTATATAAAGTATTTCGGAACAACAAAAAAAACGGAGCAGTGCTCCGTTTTTTTGTTGTCGTTTCTGATGTTGCGGTAAAGGGATTGCGATGTAAGATACGGCTCAGTAGAATAAAGGTGTGGGTAATTTGCTTATATTAATGGAGCACCATATGATTTTATCTGTTTAAGCAGGTGATTTTCAGACCAACTGCACGCCGAAAAGAAATTTAATTGCGGGTAGGCTGTTTTAAGGAAACAGTGCGAGAGAAAGCTTGTGCAAGCGAATGGGCGAATGCTTGCATTCACACGCAATGAGCGCAGCCAAACTTGCACGAAGTGAATGTTTAACCGCTAGTTAGACGCGCGTAGCGTGGCTAACTGAGGGCGATCCGCAGCACCCTTAAAACAGCCGTAAGCCGCAATGACAAGCA
>JAFZIA010000139.1 GCA_017554605.1 Bacteroidaceae bacterium | reverse complement strand
TTGTCGCAAGTTCCCTTTGCTCGTGCCGCAGGAATGCGTGCACTCGGTCGGGTACTTGCTTGTCATTGCGGCTTACTGCTGTTTTAAGGGTGCTGCGGATCGCCCTCAGTTAGCCACGCTACGCGCGTCTAACTAGCGGTTAAACATACCTCGCACTGTTTCCTTAAAACAGCCTACCCGCAATTAAATTTCTTTTCGGCGTGCAGTTGGTCTGAAAATCACCTGCTTAAACAGATAAAATCATATGGTGCTCCATTAATATAAGCAAATTACCCACACCTTTTTTCTACTGAGTGAAAACATTCTCGTTGCGACCGTTTCTGTAAAAAAAACAAGGGCGGCATTTTGCCACCCTTGCTATAATGTAGATTGTTCTTTCTGTTTATTAGAGACGGAAGTCAACACCCACTGATACGTTGTGTGTCTTGCGCTCGTAGCGTGTGCTTGTGAGCTTGTTGTGGTCGGGAGCATAGTTTGCGTAGCAGTAACCGAAGTTGAAGTCAACCTTCTCGCTGATGCTGTACTTACCACCAACACCGGTCATAAATGAGTCGTTGATGAAGCCGAGGTCGCTTGTGTACTCGTCGTTGATACCGAAGTTAGAGAATTGGATACCAGCCGAAAGAAGGAGCTTGTCTGTTACCTGGTACTCTGCACCACAAAGATACTCGATTGTGTTGCGGCTGAGCTTGCGCATATTGTCGCCACCCATAAGAGACTCAATCTTAGCGTCCTTATCGAAGTAGTAGTTCCAGCCTGCCATCACCTGAAGGCGGGGAAGAGCCTGCCAAGAACCTGCAAGTGTAAGAGTTGCGGGAGCGTCGGCACGGAGAGTGTTGCCATCGGCAAATCCACCAAGATAAGAACCTAGACCTGCGCCTGCCATCTGCTCAATAGCTGCTGATGATAGTCCCATCATACCAAGATCGGGTATTTGGTCAAGTGCTTTGTTTGCCTCAATAGCAATTTTCTTAGTGTCATTCTCGATG
Organism: Bacteroidaceae bacterium; assembly: GCA_017554605.1. Lineage (GTDB taxonomy): Bacteria > Bacteroidota > Bacteroidia > Bacteroidales > Bacteroidaceae > HGM04593. The sequence goes on along the minus strand of JAFZIA010000139.1, from coordinate 7,381 downwards.
TTTGTTACAGCGCGGAACTCATACTTTGCAGCAAAGTTGAAGTTACCAACCTTGTAATCCAAACCTACGATGGGAGCAAATGCAATACCGCTCTGGTCCATATCAAGGTTAACTGCCATCAAATCCATCTTGCCCATCTGAAGAGCTCTGAGGTCTGCAACAGCCTTAATTGTTCCGAGGTAGTTGTTGCTTACATAGTTTGCACGTACACCTGCGTATGCTGAGAGGTTCTCGCTGATTCTGTAGGCTGCACCAAGCTGAAGAGCAAAAAGATACTGTGTTGACTCAAATTGTGATGCACCCTGCAATGCAATGGGAAGACCAAGTGATGAGCCAAGACCACCAATCAAATTGTCGAACATTGGAAGACCGTTGTTGAACTCGGCTTTACCACCACCGCCGGGCATTCCAAAGAAACCGCTGAATGTCCAGTCGCCTGTCTTGTAAGCTGCAAAGAGTGTGGGCATACAGGGAACGTAAACTTTACCATCGTATGTTTCTGTAAGAGGTGTTGTGCCTCCTAAGGTAGGTTTGATGCTGATAGCGTCGCGCTGCTGCCATATCATCTGCCAGTTTGCCGAGAATGACCATCCATCGTTGAAGAATGCTGTTCCTGCGGGGTTGAAGTAGATAGCGTCGGTTGACAATGAAGCAAAGCGTGCGGGGTTACGTACGAACGATGCGCTCTGGTTTGTGTTTGTGAGCAGACCGCCGGCAAATGTTACCGCTGCAGCCGAAGCCAATACTAAAGTAGTGAAAAATCTTTTCATAACATTAAATTTTTAAGTTATACTTTGTACTCGTGTTTTTGTACTTAAATAAAGTTTTGTTTTGTAAAACTGCACAAATGTACTGCTTTTGTGCAAAAGGCTATTCTCTCTTTAGCGTTTTAACATAAAAAATGTATATTCTGAAAAGCGTTTGTTCTTAATGTACTGAATCTTTGTACAAGATGCTCATTTCTGTTCGTGTGAAATGTGTGTTAAAATCTCCTTTCTGAAGCGTGAGTAGTAGAGTGCGGCAGCTACGGTAAGTCCCACGGGTAGTCCACAGGCTACTCCCATTGCTCCCCAATCGAGTACAAAACCCAATATGTAGCTTGCGGGCAGCGCAAGGCATATATAGGATATAAAAGCATATATGCCAAGAGGTTTTGTAACCTCAATGCCGCGCAGCGCATTTGCGTAGTTGGTCTGTATGCCGTCGCTAATCTGGTAGGCGAGCATAGGCACAAGCAGCGCTGTGAACATCGTTTGTATGCTTGTGTCGCTTGTGAACATTGCTGCAAACTCATATCTGAGGGTGGCAATAAGTGCCGACAGTATTATTGCTGTAAACAGTATGATGTGGAGTCCAGCATTTGCGCAGTGGTGCACGTTTGTCCAGTCGCCACGCCCTCTGAAGTGGCTCATTCTTATGCTCATCGCCGCACCTATACCATAATATATAAGGAAGCAGAGCGAGCCGGTGATGCACATCACCTGAAAGGCTGCAAGCTCCGTTGCGCCCAGCCAGCCCATAAGCAGTGAGGCAAGCGAGAACGATGCAGTCTCCATTCCCATCTGTAGTCCCATAGGTGTTCCTACCGCGAAGAAATTGGCTATCTCTTTTCTTCTTGCACTGTGCTGCTTGAATCCCTTGCTGTAGACTCTGAATTTCTTTTGCCGCTTGATGAGTGTGCATATTATTGCCACCATAATGACGCGCGATATGAGCGTTGCAATGCCTGCGCCCGTAAGTCCCAGGCGAGGAAAGCCGCACACTCCGTATATGAGCAGGTAGTTGAGGATTACATTGGCCACGTTACCTGTTATAATGGCCCACATTGCAGTCTTTGTCGCTGCTACAGTATCGGTAAACTGCTTGAGGCAGTTGAACACGACAATAAAGGGCATTGTGAGCAGGAAGGTGAAGAAGTAGGGGCGTATGACGGGCAATAGCTCTTCGGGTTGCCCAAGGTTATGCAGGTTGAGGTAAAGGGCTGCGTATATGAGTGTGACAAGCGCTCCGCACAGCAGATTGGCATATATGCTGTCCTTGAACGCTGCTCCTACATTGTCGTTCTCTTTCCTGCCGTAATATGCGCCTATGATGGGCGTTGCTCCAAAGCTGAATCCAATGAGCGCCACAATTCCCAGGTTGAATATGCCTGTGACGAATCCAGCCGAGGACAATGCCTCGGCACTATAGTGTCCCACCATCATTGTGTCTATAAAACCAAGTATGACATTGCCCAGTTGTCCCAATACTATGGGTGCGCCCAGGCGTAGAATGGAGCTGTAGTGTGGCTTGTATCTCATAAATTATTGTCTCCTGTCGGGTTGTTTCCTAATAAAACAAGGCTGACTAATTTTATTTTTAGTCAGCCTTATCTGTCTGATGTCTTTTGGCTTGCCTGAATCTTAGCAGGGAATTGCGTCAATTCTTGCCTGGTGTCGGCCACCCTCGAATTCTGTTGCAAGGAATGTCTCTACACACTCTTTGGCTGCCGCCTCGCTGATGAAGCGTCCGGGCATTACAAGAATATTCGCGTCGTTGTGCTGACGTGCAAGAGCTGCAATCTCGGGCATCCAGCAAAGTGCGCCGCGTATGCCTTTGTGATGGTTTACGGACATATTTATTCCGTTGCCTGTACCGCAGATAGCTATTCCGACGGGACACTCACCGCTTTCAACTGCCTGTGCCAATGCGTGGCCGAATTCGGGGTAGTTGCAACTGTCGGTGCTGTTTGTACCAAAGTCCTTATATTCGTAGCCCATACTTGTGAGCCACTCTTTTACTTGCTCCTTCAGGGGGTAGCCTGCGTGGTCGCTTGCGAGTCCGATTACTTTCATTAGAGCATCTCTTTTACTTGGTTATACACATTTTCAGCTGTGAAGCCCAGCTTCTCGTCGAGTACCTTGTAGGGTGCCGAGTAGCCGAATGAGCCCAGGCCGTAAACTTTTCCGTTTGCACCTACGAGGCTCTCGAGGTTTACTGGAAGGCCTGCTGTCAGGCCGAATATCTTTGCTCCTGCGGGGAGGATACTCTGCTGGTACTCCTTGCTTTGGGTGCGGAAGAGTCCCTCTGAGGGAACCGATACTATACGTACCTTGACGCCGTCGGCCTTGAGGAGCTTGGCACCCTCGACGAGTGTCGATACCTCGGAACCCGATGCAAGGAGAATTACGTCGTAGTCCTCATCGGAACCTGCAATCACGTATGCACCCTTGTCTGCCTGGCTGTAGTCTGTGCCCTCGGGAAGGTTTGTGACATTCTGACGTGAGAAGATAAGTCCGGTGGGGGTGTTGTCGTTCTCCATTGCCATACGCCAAGCCTCTGTTGTCTCGTTAACGTCGGCAGGACGCAGTACGAGCATTGAGTTCTTGCCGCTGTGGTTCTTTATTTTCTCCATAAGGCGCACCTGTGCCTCCTGCTCAACGGGCTCGTGAGTGGGGCCGTCCTCGCCAACGCGGAATGCGTCGTGCGACCAGATGAACTTGACGGGGAGCTCCATAAGCGCTGCCATACGTATTGCGGGCTTCATATAGTCGCTGAACACGAAGAATGTGCCGCAGGCTGCAATTACACCACCGTGAAGTGCCATACCTATGCACAGGCAGGCCATTGTGAGCTCCGATACTCCTGCGTGCAGAAACGCACCGCTGAAGTCACCGGGAGTAAAGGCGTGTGTCTTCTTGAGGAAACCGTCGGTCTTGTCGCTGTTGCAAAGGTCGGCCGATGAGCATATCATATTGCCGTAGTTCTCGGCCAATATGCCAAGGATATGTGCCGAGGCGTTACGTGTGGGTGAGTCGGCTTTCTGCTCAATTGCTGCCCAGTCAATCTGGGGCTGCTTGCCGGCAAACCACTCTGCCATCTTTACGGCAAGGTCGGGGTTCTGTGCTGCCCACGCCGCCTTGCGCTGCTTGCGCTCTGCTACAATGGCGCGAAGCTCGTTGAGGCGGTTGTCGTACATCTCTTTTACTTCGGGGAAGAATACGAAAGGATTCTCAACGTCGCCACCGAGGTTCTTTATTGTATTGATATATGCGTCGCCTCCGAGGGGTGCACCGTGTGTACCGCAATCGAACTCGTAGCTGCTGCCGTCGGCTCTGCGTGCTCCCTTGCCCATCACGGTATTGCCGATGATGAGGGTGGGACGCTCTTGCTCTGCCTTGGCCTCGGTGAGTGCTGCGCGGATAGCGTCGCAATCGTTTCCGTCTATTGTAATTACTTTCCAACCCCACGCCTCGTATTTCTTTGCTGTGTCCTCGAACATTACCTGGTCGCAGCGTGTTGATAGCTGTATCTGGTTGGCATCGTAGAACATAACAAGGTTATTCAGCTTCAGGTAACCTGCCATACGGCCTGCACCCTGCGAAATCTCCTCCTGGATACCGCCGTCCGAGATGAATGCGTAGATTGTCTGTCCCATAACCTCGCTACCCAAGCGTGCCTCAAGGAATTTGGCTGCAATGGCTGCACCTACAGCGTAGGTATGTCCCTGGCCGAGAGGACCTGAGGTGTTCTCGATGCCGCGTGCAAAGTTTACCTCGGGGTGACCGGGAGTGTTGCTCTGCCACTGGCGCAACTGCTTGAGGTCGTCCATTGTGTATTTGTCCGAGAGGGCAAGTACGGAATATAACATAGGAGACATATGGCCGGGGTCGAGGAAGAAGCGGTCGCGGCCCTCCCATAGGGGATTCTCGGGGTCGTAAACCAAAAACTCCGAATAGAGTACGTTTATAAAATCTGCACCGCCCATTGCACCGCCGGGGTGACCCGATTTTGCTTTTTCTACCATTGCTGCAGTCAATATACGAATGTTGTCTGCTGCTTTATTCATCAGTTCCTTGCTGTTCATACTTCAGTTTATGAGGTTAGTTGTAAACAGTATTCATTTATAATTACTGCAAAAGTAGTATAATTTGTTGGATTGAGGAAAATATTTAGCCAATGTTTTTGCAGCCTATGCTTTTTTGTGATAAAAATTTGTGGTAATAGATGTTAATTTTGCTCATTTAAGCCAATATTGTGTTATCTTCGCTGTGAAAAATAGAATAATTATGTTGATAAAGATAATTTCGGAGCAGCTTGCAATTGCTGCCGACAAGGTGAAAAATACAGTTGAGTTGCTTGAGGGCGGTGCAACCGTACCCTTCATTGCGCGTTACCGCAAGGAGGCGACAGGCTCGCTCGACGAGGTTGCCATTGGCAATATTAAGGAGAAGTACGAGAAACTGCAGGCGCTCTTGCAGCGCAGGGCTACCATTATTGCTACGATAGAGGAGCAGGGCAAGCTCACCCCCGAGCTCAAGGCGCGTATCGATGCCTGCTACGATGCCGTGGAGCTCGAGGATATATATCTGCCCTACCGTCCCAAGAGGCGCACGCGTGCTACAATTGCGCGAGAGCGCGGGCTTGAGCCGCTTGCCGACCTTATCCTGCAACAGCAGGTACGTGGGGTGGAGGAAAGCGCGCGTGTATATATAAATAAGGAGGTGCCCACTGTCGATGACGCCATTGCGGGTGCCTGCGACATTATAGCCGAGCGTGTGTCCGAGGACGAGGCTGCGCGCAACACCGTGCGCCACATCTTCCAGCGTCGCGGAACAATTGTCTCAAAGGTGGTGAAGGGCAAGGAGGCCGACGGAATAAAGTATGCTGATTACTATGAGTGGAGCGAGCCCGTTGCACGTGTTACGTCGCACCGTCTGCTGGCAATGATGCGCGGCGAGGAGGAGGGTTTCCTCAGGCTCTCCATTGCGGTGGACAACGACGATGCTGTGGACCAGCTTTCGCGCCGCTTTGTCCGCAGGGGGTCTACCACAGCGCAATATGTCCAGGCTGCTGTTGCCGATGGATTCAAGCGTCTCTTGTCACCCTCGATAGAGAATGAGACGATGGGATTCTCCAAGCAACGTGCCGATGATGAGGCCATTGCTGTGTTTGCCGAGAATCTCCGCCAGTTGCTGCTCTCTTCGCCGTTGGGACAAAAGCGCGTGCTTGCAATAGACCCGGGCTTCCGCACAGGCTGCAAGGTTGTAGTGCTCAACGAGCAGGGTGCATTGCTGCATCACACTGTCATCTATCCGCACGCTCCGCAGAACAACCGCGAGGAGGCTGCCTGCAAGATAAGCAAGCTTGTAAAGGACTATCGCATAGAGGCTTTTGCCATCGGAAACGGTACTGCGGGCCGCGAGAGCGAGGATTTTGTAAGACAATTAGGGCTCTCGCCCGATATATTCTCGGTAAACGAGGACGGCGCGTCGGTCTACTCTGCGTCGGCAGTGGCGCGCGAGGAGTTCCCCGACGAGGACGTTACGGTGCGCGGTGCTGTCTCTATAGGCCGACGATTGATTGACCCCCTTTCGGAGCTTGTGAAGATTGAGCCGCGTTCAATCGGAGTGGGGCAGTATCAGCATAGTGTCGACCAGACGAAGCTAAAGGAGCGTCTCGACACTGTGGTAGAGAGCTGTGTGAACCTTGTGGGCGTGAATGTGAATACTGCCACCAAGCAAATTCTTACACATATTTCGGGATTAGGCCCTTCGCTTGCTGAGAATATCGTGCGTTACCGCGCCGAGAATGGTCTCTTCCGCACACGCAGGCAGTTGCTCAAGGTGCCGCGTCTGGGCAACAAGGCTTTTGAGCAGGCGGCAGGATTCTTGCGTGTGGTTGGTGGCGACGAGCTTCTCGACAGTACCGCCGTGCACCCCGAGTCGTACGACATTGTGGCGCGTATGGCCAAGGACGCTGGAGTGCCGTTGGAGCGGTTCATTACCGATGCTGAGGTGCGCAAGGGCATTCAGCTTGCAAGGTATGTGACCGACAAGGTGGGTATGCCCACACTCACCGATATTATGGACGCGCTCAACAAGCGTGGACTCGACCCCCGCGAGCAGGCAAAGGCATTCTCATTCGACCCCAATGTGCACGAGATTGAGGACTTACGCGAGGGAATGGTTCTTCCTGGGCTCGTGTCGAACATTACAGCCTTTGGAGCGTTTGTGAACATTGGAGTACACCAGGACGGACTTGTGCATATATCGCAGCTTGCCGACAGGTTCGTCTCTTCGCCCAGCGACGTGGTGAAGCTTGGACAGCAGGTGATGGTGCGTGTCGTCGAGGTTGATTTGAAGCGACGCAGAATATCCCTATCAATGCGTGGGGTGTAAGGTGCGTTGGAAGTTGTTTATTGTAAGGAACTGTCTTAATATAATTTAGCCAAGTGAAAAACTTGCTGTACAAATAAAGAGGCCGGGTCAAAAGTATTTTTGATCCGGCCTTAGTTTTATCTCGTTTTTGTTTCTTTTTTCTCTTTTTTGGTAGAAAATCTCCGATTTGTCCGAGAAAGGGTTTTATGCGGCCATATAACAGTTCATATACCCTTCTTCAA
>JAFZIA010000023.1 GCA_017554605.1 Bacteroidaceae bacterium | reverse complement strand
CTTTTGTGCAAGGTTTTTTGTTTCTTTTTTTCGCAAAAAAAGAAAGCAGAAGAAAATACTACAACGAGAGAATAGCCGAAAAATAACACCGGGAAGGTGGTTGAAAGAATTGTTATCCACAGTAAATTTCTACTGAGCCATTTAAACAGCTTCTAATATTACTTTAAAATAAAATAAGGCACTGCGTGTGCAATGCCTTATTCGTTTATCTGTTGTGAGTGGAGTATCAAGGGTGTACGAATGTACCAATTTCCTCGCCTGCCATCACTTTTTTAAGGTTACCTACAATGTCCATATTGAATACATAGATGGGAAGGTTGTTCTCGCGGCACATTGCTGTTGCTGTGATGTCCATCACTTTGAGTCCGCGACTTATTACCTCGTCATACGAAATATCGTTGAACTTTGTTGCAGTGGGGTCTTTCTCGGGGTCGGCAGTGTAAATGCCGTCTACGCGTGTGCCCTTGAGCATAACATCTGCTTCAATTTCAATGCCACGGAGCGACGAGCCTGTGTCGGTAGTGAAGTAGGGGCTTCCTGTTCCTGCTGCCATAATGACAACCTTGCCCTCCTGCATAGCCTCTATTGCCTTCCATTTTGTGTAGAACTCGCCGACGGGTTCCATACGTATTGCTGTGAGTACCTTGGTGGGAGCACCGATAGCCTCGAGAGCCGAGCTCAGCGCGAGACTGTTGATGACGGTTGCCATCATACCCATCTGGTCGCCCTTCACGCGGTCGAATCCTTTGCCGGCACCTGTCAATCCGCGGAAAATGTTTCCTCCACCAATTACAATGCCTATTTCCACTCCCATCTGCTGCACCTCCTTGATCTGTGCTGCATACTCGTTAAGACGCTTAACATCAATTCCGTAACCTTGCTCTCCCATAAGGCTCTCGCCGCTCAATTTAAGGAGAATGCGTTTGAACTTTGCCATATTGTTCTCTTGTTGTTTAGTTGGTTCAGTTAATTATATGTGCGAATATACGCATTTTTTTTATAATGGTTCAATATTGGTTAAATAATACTATCTTTTGTGCAAAATTAAACTTCTTAAATAAAAAATATCTACCTTTGCCGGCAAAATCAAGATACATTATAGATTATGATTAGCAGAAAGCCTAATTTGATTATAGCATTGCTCTTTATATATACAACAGGTATGTATATCTACTTTTTTCCTCGCAACAACGAGATGAGCAGTGTCGAGAAGTGGAGTATTGTTGGAGTTTCGTATGCTTTGTTGGCGGCTCTGTGGTTCTTGTTGCGCCGCAGGGAGCGTTTGCGTCGTGAGCGCGAAGATGAAATGCACAAGGGTGGCGATGCCTAAGTGGCTTTTGTGGCGGTTGATGTAGGTTATGCTGTGGTATTTGTAGATATTGTAGAGGTTGTATAGCCTTAATATAAGAAAACAAGGAGTGTGATGCCTGTTGGAAATCACACTCCTTGTTCTTGTTGTATCGGGATACTTTGTTAATATGCTCGCGCAAAGAGTACGCGGCGTGCCGAGGGCTTGCCTGTTACCATACAGGTACCGGGAGTCTCGTCCCAACCCAAGGGAATACAACGTATCGTAGCCTTTGTGTCGTTCTTTATCTGCTCCTCGGTCTCGGGTGTACCGTCCCAGTGTGCAAGGATAAATCCGCCCTTCTCAATCTCTACTTTGAACTCCTCGTAGCTGTCTACTGTGCGGGTGTTTGCCTCGCGCATATCCAATGCCTTCTTGTGAAGGTTCTTCTGTATGTCGTCGAGCAGCTCCTTGACGTATGCGGTGATGCCCTCTATGCTGCGGGTCTCCTTTTGCAATGTGTCGCGGCGCATAACCTCGATAGTGCCGTTCTCAATGTCGCGTGCACCAAGAACAAGGCGCACGGGTACACCCTTGAGCTCATAGTCGGCAAACTTGAAGCCGGGGCGGCGGTTGTCGGCATTGTCGTACTTGACGCTGATGCCCATCTTGCGGAGCTCGGCGGTAATCTGCGATACACGTTCGTCAATTACATCGAGCTGCTCCTGGTTCTTGTAGATGGGTACAATAACTACCTGTATGGGGGCAAGGGCAGGAGGAAGCACAAGGCCATTGTCGTCGGAGTGTGTCATAATGAGTGCACCCATAAGACGGGTAGATACTCCCCACGATGTAGCCCAAACGTAGTCGAGCTTGTTCTGCTTGTCGACGAACTGCACGTTGAATGCCTTTGCAAAGTTCTGACCGAGGAAGTGCGATGTTCCGCACTGCAAGGCCTTGCCGTCCTGCATAAGTCCCTCGATGGTATATGTGTCGAGTGCACCGGCAAAGCGCTCGTTTGCCGATTTTACTCCCATCACCACGGGCAGTGCCATATAGTTGTTGGCAAAGTCGTTATATACGTGGAGCATTGTAACGGCCTCCTTCTCGGCCTCTTCCTTTGTGGCGTGGGCGGTGTGTCCCTCTTGCCACAAGAACTCTGCTGTACGCAGGAACAGACGGGTGCGCATCTCCCAACGCATTACGTTGGCCCACTGGTTTACCATAATGGGAAGGTCGCGGTACGACTGTATCCAGTTCTTGTATGTGCTCCAGATGATGGTCTCCGATGTGGGGCGGATAATCATCTCCTCTTCGAGCTTGGCTGCGGGGTCTACAACAACGCCGCTGCCGTCGGCTGCATTCTTCAGGCGGTAGTGTGTCACCACTGCGCACTCCTTTGCGAAGCCCTCTACGTGCTCGGCCTCGCGGCTGAGGAACGATTTCGGGATAAGGAGGGGAAAGTATGCGTTCACGTGGCCTGTCTCTTTGAACATATCATCGAGAGTGCGCTGTATCTTTTCCCAAATTGCATAACCGTAGGGTTTGATTACCATACAACCGCGCACGGGCGACTGCTCGGCAAGGTCGGCTTTCAGTACAAGGTCGTTGTACCACTGCGAATAGCTTTCGCTGCGTTTTGTGAGGTCTTTTAATTCTGCCATATATCTTCTGTTGTTTTAATTATACATTTGTAATGTTTGCCAAATATAGTGCATTTTGTGGTGTTTTTGGATATTTAGCACCATATTGATGCACTCAAGATGCAAAAGTACAAAAATTTATTGATATTCCTTACTATTTTTTTCAATTGGGTGTTATTATATGTTTTTTTTTATAACTTTGTCGGTATGCTGCTGTATGGCGGTCCGAATGGTTTGTTGGGAATTTTTATTAACTTTAAATATTGTAATTATGAAAATGAATTTCTTCAAGTCGGTATGTGTGGCTCTTTGCGCACTTATGGTTCTGAGTGGTTGTGGCAGTTTGAACAATACTGCCAAGGGTGGACTTATCGGTGCCGGTGGCGGTGCTGCGTTGGGTCTGCTTATAGGACATTTTGCAGGTAACAAGGCCGTGGGTGCTGCTGTAGGTACTGCTGTAGGTGCAGGTGCAGGTGCTCTCATTGGTCGCAAGATGGATAAGGCTGCTGCTGCCGCTGCTGCTATTGAGAATGCAAGCGTAGAGACTATTACCGATGCCAACAATCTTAAGGCTGTAAAGGTGACTTTCGACTCGGGTGTTCTTTTTGCAACCAACAAGTACGACCTTAACGCTGCTGCACGTAAGGACCTTGCTGCTTTTGCACAGGTTCTCAAGACATACTCCGATACAGACGTTGCAATCTTCGGTCACACCGATTCTACCGGTAGCGACGCTATCAACAACCCCCTCTCGGTGAACCGTGCAAACGCAGTTGCTTCTTACCTTATGTCTCTTGGTGTTTCTGCATCGCAGATAAAGAGCGTAGAGGGTTACGGTTCTACAGCTCCTGTTGCCGATAACTCTACAGCCGAGGGTCGTCAGCAGAACCGCCGTGTAGAGGTTTATATGTATGCAAGTGAGGCTATGATTAATGCTGCAAACAACGGTCAGTTGCAGTAATCCTCCTGCGTAGGTAATTACAAACGAAAAAAGAACCCCGCGGGGTTCTTTTTTCGTTTGTACACCTTATAATATTCTTATTACTCTTATACCCAAATTGTTTTTCTTGTTCTTCATATATTGGTACAGTGAGACAGGGTCGGCAATAACCTTACCTTTGCCGCTCGATGCGTGTATCAGATGCAGTGTGCCCTCTATCCACTCGGCAAAGCCCACGTGTGTAACGTCGAGCCCCTCGATGGCTGTTACAATAGCCAGTATATCACCGTCTTCTATTCCCAACTGTTCCCTTGTGCCGTTCAGCAGATGCTTGGGGATATATTTTACATCGATATTGCGGTAGGGCTCTTCGTAGGCTGCAACCGCTGCTGCTGCCGACGGGTTTTCTTTTAATTGACGGTAGCTCTGCGGGTGAGTGCTCATAAAATTGAGGTTCAATTTTTGTGTTGCAGTGTGTGCTGCCGTTGCAATTTCCAGTACAATGCCTTTCTGTTCATTATCGTCTATCCATTGGCTTATGTAGTGCAGCCGTTCGGTGTAGCTGCACTGCGCATTGCGGTAGCGCACACGTTGCAGATTGTTGCAAAAATCGGGGAAATCTCCTTTTGTGCGCGCAGTGAGCACCAGCGCCACAGTCGTCTCCACAAATGTGGTGCAGTCCATCTGACGGGTGTTTATTATCAGCCGTTCGCAGTCGGTGGAGTCGAGCGTAGAGGCGGTGTAGGGTACTCCGACGAACATTCGGGCAATGCGGCAGATGCCTGTTCCCTGCTTTTCCGATGCTGCTGTCTGCAGTATCTCTTCAATCCTTATGCTGTCCTGCCGTGTGTACACTGTTTGTGCTACGCTGCTGTTGCTGCAAATGAACAGGGCGGCAATTATGCTTGCAAATAGTCTCATTGTTTTTTGTGCCGTTTAGAAGCTGTTTTAATTTTATATCGTTAAGCAGTTTCTTAGAAGCTGTTTAAATTTATATCGTTAAGTTTTTTATAGGTCAAAAGTGGAATGTTTTATTATTTTTCGAGGGCGCGTAGCGGGCTACGTAACCGAGAGAAAGAAGAAAACGGGCAGTTTTGAACATAAAAAACAACG
>JAFZIA010000138.1 GCA_017554605.1 Bacteroidaceae bacterium | reverse complement strand
ACTACTACCTTGTAACTGGAAGGCACTACCCGCTAATAGCAGGTAATAGCTGCTACTACCAACAATTAGCCGCCACTAACGGGTACTACCTGCTAGTAGCGGCTAATTGCTATCTATATGTACTTGGTCGGATGCTTACGATACAGGCAGCAACCGCGGTAAACAAAAAGATTACCGGCAAAGGATTATCATACAAAAAGGCGGCCCTAAAGCCGCCTTTCTGTATATATAAAGTGTGAAGTAAATTACTTAACTACCACCTTAGCCGAACGGATTACGTTGCCGTTCTGCATCTTAACGAGGTAAACACCTGCAGCAACCTCAACCTGCGAGGGGTTGCCCTTAGCAAACTTAACGAGCTTACCATCGGCTGTGTAAACCCAAGCCTTCTCTACGTTAGCAAGGTTGATAACGCCTACACCTGCAACTGACTCAGAAACAGCAGCAGCTACGTCCTCAACACCTGTTGTACCATCGAGGTTCTCGGGCTCGTCGGCAGCACCCTTGTCGCGTGTGTCCGAAGAAGGACGAGCGGGGTTGTTACCCTCGATCTTGGCACCGAAGTCCATAGAGAATCCCTTAGCGTGGAGACCAGTGGGGAGGAACATACCTGCGAACCAAGCGTCAGAGAACACGATACGGAGGCGGCTCTCACCAGGAGCTGCATCCTCGGGAACCTTGAATGTGAATGTAAGACCTGTAGTCTGGAACTCGGGAGTTGCAGCACGGATAGTACCAGCCTTAAAGAGACGCTCACCTGTTGCAGATGTCTCCTCGCCGTCTGAACCGAGTGTACCGGGCATAGGCTTGGGATCGTCGAAGTCGCCGCTACCGTTGAGGTCTAACCAACCACCTGCGAAGCACCACTTGAGACCGTCGCTGAAGTCGGCGCACTTGATAGTCATTGTAATCTCCTGTCCCTGCTCAACAACGATAACTTGGTCGCGTACATCGGCATACTGTGAACCGTCGGCAACAGGACCGTCAGCCGAGTAATCCAAATCCTGGGTAGCACCTGTTGTCTTAATCCACTCTACATAACGCTGCTGGCGTGCAATACCTGCACCCTCGCAAGCGGGATCCATTGCAGTTACACCGTAGGTATCCTCAACAACCTCATCGGGAAGTTCGCTCTGAGGAGCACGTGCAACAGCAACCCATTCGATGGGAGAGTATGACTTGAGGTCGGTAGAAACGGCGCGAACACCTACATAAGGAGCATCGTTAACGCTCTCGAAACGGATATTGGGGATAACAGTTGCCCACTGTGAAGTTGTACCAACAAGTGCAACCTTGCCTTCCTCACCTACCTTGTAGAGAATCTCGAAGTGGTCGATGTTAGCCTCGTCGTTGTAAACGAGATCCCAGTTAGCACGTGTAACAGCAGTAGCCTCAACACCCCAGTGGAGCTTAACGGTCATAGAACCCTTGGTCTCTTTCTTAACCTCGGCAACAACGTCCTTGACAGCAGCGGGAGCTACAGTATTCTCGTCGTTAATCTCAATCTTACCAACGTAGAGCTGATAATCGTCGTTCTCGCCCTTTACGCGGATACCGATGCGCTCGATAACGTCACCCTCGGCAATGTCGGCAAGAGCAATGTGCTTCTCTTCCCAGTTCTTGCCTGCAACCTCACCGATAGCATACTCGTTCCAAACATCGCTACCCTTCTCCTTGATGATGAGGTAGAGGTTTGTAGCCTTAACGTCCTTTACGGTCTTTACTGCCACATTTGCATAAGCACCCTTGCCAGCCTCGAGTGAAGTCTTGTAAAGTACGATATCTGTACCCTCGGCTGTAGCAGCACCTGTAAGCTCTATACAAGAACCGCCTGTGTAAGCATCGAGGTGTGTGTAGTTAACCTCGACAGCGTTGCTAACCTCAGTTGTGTTAGACTTGTAGCGCAACCAACGGTATGTGGGAACGAGGTCCTGTGCACCCATATTGTACCAACTGCTTGCGTGTGACTTCTTACCCTTATAGTAGTAGCGGTCGCCGTTACCGAGTGTGAAGTGTGTAGCGAAGGGGAGCTTGCCCTGGATAGCCGAACGCTCGGGAATCCAAGTTGCCATACCTGCGAATGTAGAAAGAGGAAGCTTGTCGCCGTCCTTCTCCCAGTTGTTACCGGTATTGCTTACAGCGGGACGCTCGGCGGGGTTACGATAACCTCCTGAGAAAGCACGCTCAAGAAGTCTCTGATAGTTGCCCTGAGTGTCGTAAGCATCGCTACCCGAGTTGTAGCTCATAAAGCGGCTCTGGCCGTGCTCACCCCAAAGACAAACACCGCACTTGTGTGCCTGTGCGTTCTCGTCGAGTGCTGTCCAACGGCGGTCCATACCTACAATCCATACACCAGTGTAAAGACCATCGGCTGTACCCATAGCAGCCTCGGCTGCGCTTACTGTTGAACCAATCTGGTAAGAGAAGTCACCACCTGCGTAGTTAAGCATAGTGTCGTGTGTCTTACCTGTAGCCTTTGTACCGAAGAGAGCATCAGCACCTGCTGCGCTGAAACCACTCATTGAAGTGTAGATACCACTGTGGTAGTTGTCATAACCACACTCAGCAGCATACTTCCAGAGCTGTTTGTGGAAGTTCACGATGTCTTCATCGGTGTAGCTATTATCCTCCCAGTTGTAGTTGATACCATCGGCACCAAAGTACATAAGACAGTGGATAAGGGGCTTAACATAGATAAAGTTGCCCTGAGCATCCTTTTGAGTAATCATTGCGCTGTATGTCTTGTCACCGTCGCCTGTCCAGCTCTCGAAGAAAGCGATACCGCTGAAGATATCAGAACCGTTGCGGTGAGCAGCATCTACCCAAGCACCGGGAGCCTGGAAGAAACTGTGGTTCCAAGAACCGAAGAGGTTTACATACTGCCACATTGAGAATACGTCGGCTGCAAATTTGTCGCTGGGATAACCGGCAGAACCGCCCGAACCCACGTCCATAGGAATGTTGGTCCAGAGGTTACGTGTCTCGTAAGTCTGTGGAACAAGACGGTCGGCGCGGTCCATAATCTCGGCGCGACGAACGTGTGAACGGACAAATGAAATGTCCGATGCCTGGATACCGATTGTCTCAAACTCTTCCAAGGTAGGATAGTAACGTCCTTCCTGGTGTACCTGGTAGAACAAATCGAGCATCTGTTTTGTGTCAAAACCTGAGAAATCGTAGATCTCATCGGTCTGAGCTGTGGCGGGAGCTGCCGAAAGGGCAAATGCAAGCGCCAATCCTGCGATGTAAGATTTTTTCATAATCACAAAATTTAGGTTAGTTAATAAAAAATTTATCTCAAAAAATATTAAATGCAATACAAGTAAATCATCTGCACGAGGAATTGCCGACAAAATGGCATTTTTCCAAACTGCGCACAGAACTTGAATTAGGCAAATATAGGAATTTAATTCTATTTCCACATATTTTTGCCAAATAAAGTTAGGACTTTTTTTGATATTTTAGAAGCAAGACGAGGGCGACCCGTTCTGCCTTTGGGTCGCCCCCGTCTTAATGGGATTGAACAAGAAGAGCCTTTTTGCCAAAGCCTCCTTATTATATTCTCAGCAACTTACCTGTGCGACAGATAGCGCTCGGCCTCAAGAGCCGCACGACAGCCGCTTGCCGCAGCGTTTATAGCCTGGCGGTAGTGGGGGTCGGCAACGTCGCCTGCCACGAACACTCCAGGAACGATGGTCTTTACTCCGCTCTCGTCGGCGGGTACAAAGTAGCCTGTCTCGTCGGTCTTGAGGTACTTCTTGAAGATGTCGCTGTTGGGTTTGTGACCTATTGCGAGGAAGAAACCGTCTATTGCAATATCGTAGTGCTTCTCGTCGGGCTCGCCTTTGCGCGATACAAGATGTGCGCCCTCTACGCCGTTCTCGCCAAAGAGTCCCTCGGTATTGTGCTCAAAGAGAACCTCAATCTTGGGATTGTTGAGCGTACGGTCCTGCATTGCCTTTGAAGCACGCAGATAGGGTTTGCGAACAATGAGATATACTTTTGCAGCGAGCGATGCAAGGTAGTTGGCCTCTTCGCAAGCAGTGTCGCCACCACCGACAACCGCAACAGTCTTCTTGCGGTAGAAAAAGCCGTCACAGGTAGCACAGGCACTAACGCCCATTCCCTGGTACTTTATCTCGTCGGAGAGACCGAGGTACTTTGCTGCAGCACCTGTTGCAATAATCACAGTCTCGGCCTCAATCTGAGAGCCGTCGTCGAGAGTGACTTTGTAGGGTGTTTCCTCGAAATCGACCTCTGTTACGCTGCCCGAACGCACATCGGCACCTACATTCACTGCCTGCTGGCGCATATTCTCCATAAGCTCGGGGCCTGTTATTCCGTTGGGGAAGCCGGGGAAATTCTCAATGACAGTTGTTGTTGTGAGCTGTCCGCCGGGCTGCATACCCTCGATGAGTATGGGCGAGAGGTTGGCACGTGACGCGTATATCGCTGCAGTGTAACCTGCCGGACCCGAACCAATCACTAAGCATTTTGTTCTTTCCATAATCTTTGTCTTTTATATTCTTAATTATTGTTTGTCTGCAAAATCAGAGCATATCCACAACCTCGGCATCGGGGTATTCGTTCAGGGGACACTCGAATATAGCGTCGTTGAACGTGCAGCCGTGCTTATAATCATCAACAACAATCACGGCGCTGTTGCCGTCGGAAGAGAGCATCTGCAACTTGACAAGACGCATCGTCTTTGCCGAGAGGAAGACCTTTATCTCGCTGAATTCCGAAGCATCGTTAATGGAGCTCAGCACCACCACACTACCCTGTGAGCCTGCCTCAATTGAGCATTTGTACTGTCCGCTCTTATACAGTTGCATAAGGTAAAGCGGCGAGAGGTTCTGTGCCTCCTCGCTGTCGGCCGATGTTATATAAATCTCGTTTGTCTGTGCCATATAATTCCACTGGCACTTGCCGTTGTTCCACACGCGCAACTGCTGCATCAGCAGCGTGTAGCGCTCGACTGCGTGCGCAGCGTCCCTTCTATCGAGACAAAAAGTACCTTTATCGGTAAAAAGAACATCGCCGTTACCGTCGTAAGCAGTATAAGAAAATTCCATCGTCACACCCGCATCGGCCCTGAGAGCCTCAACAGCCTTGTCGAGCAGGGCGACAGCATTGCCATTGTCGCCTCCGGCAACAAGTGCCGCGGGCAGCAACAGCAGCACAAGCAGCAGTGAATATATCCTATTTATACTATTGTTCATAATTCCAGTTTTTTCAGTCCTTCTGAAGTATTGTCTTTAGGCGGAATTCAAGGTCGGCCTCGTCGCTGCACAGCACCTGACGGGGCTTGCTTCCGTCCTGCTCGCCCACAATGCCTGTCTGGCACAACTGGTCCATTATGCGTCCCGCACGGTTGAAGCCGATATTGAACTTGCGCTGCAGCAACGACGTTGAGCCCTGCTGGTGCATCACCACCGTGCGTGCAGCCTCAACGTAGAGCTCGTCGAGCTTGCCTACCGACTGTGCATCGCCGCCTCCGCGCATAGCCGACGCCACGCCTCCCTCGCCGCTCACTTCGTCGGGCTCGGGCAATATATATGCCGAGGCGTATCCCTGCTGCTTCGCAATGTGCGCACACACCCTCTCCACCTCTTTGGTCTCCACAAGGGCACACTGCACACGCACGGGGTCGTTGCCGGCAAGGAAGAGCATATCGCCCCTACCCTGCAACTGATTGGCTCCGGTGCGTTCGAGTATGGTGCGCGAGTCGATGGGCGATATTACGCGGAATGCCATACGTGCGGGGAAGTTGGCCTTGATTGTACCTGTGATGATATTTGTCGTGGGTCGCTGTGTAGCGATTATCATATGTATACCGACGGCACGCGCCTTTTGTGCAATACGCGCAATGGGCAGCTCCACCTCTTTTCCGGCAGTCATCATAAGGTCGCCGTACTCGTCTATGATAACCACGATGTAGGGCATAAAGCGGTGGCCTTTTGTAGGCAACAGCTCCTTGTTGAGGAATTTCTCGTTATACTCCTTGACAGAGCGCACCATTGCCGCCTGCAACAGGCGGTAGCGGTTGTCCATCTCGGTACAGAGCGACTTCAGCGTACGCACCACTTTGGTAACGTCGGTTATTATAGGCTCGTCCTCGCCGTCGAGCTTTGCGAGGAAGTGCTTCTCAATGACGCTGTAGAGGCTGAGTTCCACCATCTTGGGGTCGACCATCACAAATTTCAGATAGGCGGGGTGCATCTTGTATAGCAAAGATGTTATTATAGCGTTTAGACCTACCGACTTACCCATACCCGTTGCTCCGGCAACAAGCAAGTGGGGCATCTTTGCCATATCCACCATAAACACCTCGTTGGAGATTGTCTTTCCAAGAGCGAGCGGAAGCGCCATATCCGTCTCCTTGAACTTGCGGCTGTTGAGCAGCGACGCCATCGGCACTATCTGCTTGTTGGCATTGGGGACCTCGATACCTATCGTACCCTTGCCGGGGATAGGTGCTATGATACGGATGCAGAGCGCCGAGAGTGACATTGCAATGTCGTCCTCGAGGTTGCGTATCTTTGAAATGCGCACACCCGGAGCAGGGGTAATCTCGTAGAGGGTGATTGTGGGACCCACTGTCGCTTTTATGGAGCTTATCTCAATATCGAAATTACGCAATACGCGCACAATCTCGTCTTTTTTCACATTCTGCTCCTCCATATCTATGGACTGGGCAGCATTGTTGTCATATTTGTCGAGCAGGTCGACTGTAGGCGGCTTGTAGTAGCTCAGTTCGTCGCGCGGGTTTATGGGGCGGTGCATATTGCCTCCCGTATCGTCGGCCGCAGCCTCTTCAACGTCGAGACGCACCTCCTCGGGCTTTACCGCACCCGCCACTGCGTCGAAACGGCGCGCAAGTTCCTCGTCGGCATCTGCTGCATCACCTTCCTCTTCCTCACTGTCGTCGTCTTCTTCATCTTCCTCATCACCGGCAGCATCGTCGTCCTCTTCATCTTCGTCGTCTCCGTCTTCTTCCTCCTCTTCATCATCGGCTGCATCAATTGCAAGGACTATTTCGGGCGAAGCTGTTCCTGCCGACTCCTCTTCTTCCTCCTCTTCTTCCTCCTCGTCGTCACCGGCTGCATCGTCGGCAGCAATCTTGGCACCGTTCTCCTTATCGGCAACTGCGCCAGCCTCGTCGGCAGCCTCACCCCCAAAAGAGGGAACTCTCATTTTCCATTTGGGCAGATAGTCGAACTTGAAGATTCTACGCAGCACCTCTATTGTCTCACGTGTGAGATATACCATAAAGAGCAGCAACGATGTAAGAAGCAGAAGCACTATGCCTCCTACTCCAATCTGCTGCTTGAGCCACTCTACCAGATACTGTCCGTGCGCACCGCCGGGCGACATAAAACTGTCGAGAAGACCGTTGAGGGTAGACGCAAAGAAGAGCGAGCCCCACACTATTCCGAATGCCGCGCAGATGAACCATTTAATGAGATTGGGGCGATAGAAATTCATCAGGCGCAATGCAAGCACCGCAAGCAACGGCAACAGAAGGACCGACGACCAGCCGAAGCAGTCGTTGACCAGATAGCTCGCCATTACCGCACCGCGCAGGCCGCCGCTGTTCTCAACCTCCTTGACAACAGTGCTCACAGGGTCTATCACGTCCTGGTCGGCACCACCCGACATAAAGAACGATATATACGAGATTGACAGAAAAACGGTGAATGCCATAAGCAGCATACCCGACACGAATGTGGTGGTATTGTTCTTGAAAAATTCGGCCACACGGGTAAAGAAGCCCGCTTTACCTGCCCCTTTCTTATTTTCGTCTTTCTTTATTGTAGTTTTTTTTGCCATAATATTTATTATCAAATTCATACGCTCCCACCGGGCGGCACGCACGCAAATATCAGAAAAAGAGATAAAAACCGTACCAATGGCATCAAGCACAGGGAACGCATTTTAATTAGCAACTGCGAAGATAGCAAAAAAATAAATAATAAAGCAGCCTTGCTACGCTATTTTTTTGTAACTTCGCGGCAAATTTGCACATAACGCAATATTATCACGATGAATAACAGAGAGGACATAGTTTTTTCGCGCAACACGGTTGAGTTTGTAACCGTTGCAGCAGAATTTTGTGCGTACCTTGAACGCGCTAACGAAATAAGACGCAAGGAATTTGTCGGAACTATGCTCAAGATTCTTCCACTGCTCTACATCAAGGCACAGATGCTTCCGTGGGAGGAGAGAGTGAGCGAAGATGAGCTGGAGGATTTTGTAACCGAGGACAGCTACGAGGTCCTGAGAATAACCCTGTCGGAACTTTTTGCCGAGAAGGACGCCTACCTCGACGTCTTTGTGGCCGAGATGAAGTACAGCGACACTCCTGTCACAAAGTTCATTTCGGAGGACCTTGCCGACATATACCAGGACATAAAGAACTTTGTGTGCCTGTTCCAATTGGGAATAAACGAGACAATGCACGACGCCATCGTGGAGTGCGGCAACCACTTCAAGAGCTACTGGGGACAGACACTCGTGAACACCCTGAGGGCACTGCACGAGCTTGAATACAACTGCAATAACGACGACGAAGAGGAGGAGGAGCTTTATCAGAATGAAGAATTTTAGAGCAAACATCGAGAAAAGCGAAGTTGCACAGATGCCCACCACCCTCTTCGGCGGACGAATAATCACGATAGACACACCGGCCGACGCCGAGAAGGCCGCCTTTGCCCTGTCGAAGGAGAGCATCGTGGGCATAGACACCGAGACACGCCCCTCATTCAAGAAGGGAGTGCACTACAACGTATCGCTGCTGCAGATAAGCACACTCGACACCTGCTTCCTTTTCCGCCTCAACCGCATAGGAATGGCAAAGCCCCTTGTGGAACTGCTCGAGAACAGCGGTATAACGAAAGTGGGACTGTCGTTGCACGACGACTATCAGGCATTGAACAAGAGAAAGAGATTCACCCCCGCAAGCTTCCTCGACCTGCAGAAGTATGTCACACGCTTCGGGATTGAGGAGAAGGGACTACAGAAAATGTATGCCATAGTGTTCGGGGAGCGCATATCAAAGAGCCAGCAGCTCACCAACTGGGACGCCGACGTGCTGACCGACAAACAGAAACTTTACGCAGCCACCGACGCGTGGGCCTGCCTTAAAATATATCACCATCTGAAAAATTTAGAGACCAATGAGTGAAAAATCGGTAATACTCAAGAGAGGCAAAGAGGAGTCGCTCCAGCGCTTTCACCCGTGGATATTCTCGGGAGCAATACATCACATCGAGGGCACACCCGATGAGGGCGACATTGTAACCGTGTACACAGCGGAGCGCAAATTCATAGCGCGCGGCCACATACAGGTGGGCAGCATCGCTGTCCGCGTGCTCACGTTCGACGACGAACCAATAACCGACGAATTCTGGTACAAGCGCATTGCAACGGCCTACCACCTGCGCACAAGCATAGGCATAGCAGGCACACCCACCAACGACACCTACCGCCTTGTACACGGCGAGGGCGACAACCTTCCCGGACTTGTGATTGACATATACGGCGACACGGCTGTAATGCAGGCACACAGCGTGGGAATGCACGTCAACCGCCACATAATAGCAAAAGCCGTCAAGGAGACATTGGGCGAGGGACTCAAGAACATCTACTACAAGTCGGATACCACACTGCCCTACAAGGCCGACATCGACAAGGACAACGGCTATCTGTACGGCGGCAACGCAAGCAACGTATCGACAGAGTACGGTCTGAAATTCCACATCGACTGGCTGCGCGGACAAAAGACCGGATTCTTTGTAGACCAGCGCGAGAACCGCTCGCTGCTCGAGAAGTATGCCAAGGGCCGCAAGCTGCTGAATATGTTCTGCTACACAGGAGGCTTCTCTATATACGCACTGCGCGGAGGAGCGGAGCTTGTACACTCTGTGGACAGCTCGGCAAAGGCCATTGACCTCACAAACGCCAATGTGGCAATAAACTTCCCCGACGACACACGCCACGCAGCATACGCCGAGGACGCATTCGACTACCTTGAGCGAATGGGCAACAACTACGACCTCATAATTCTGGATCCTCCTGCATTTGCCAAGCACCGCGACAGCCTGCGCAACGCACTCATAGGCTACCGCCGTCTTAACGCAAAGGCGATAGAGAAGATACAGCCCGGCGGAATACTCTTCACATTCTCCTGCTCGCAGGTGGTGAGCAAGGAAAACTTCCGCACGGCAGTGTTCACCGCTGCTGCCATCGCCAAACGCAAAGTGCGCATTCTGCACCAGTTGACACAGCCTGCCGACCACCCCGTGAACATCTACCACCCCGAGGGCGAGTATCTGAAAGGATTGGTGCTCTACGTCGAGTAACAGAGAAACAGGTACATATACAGCAACAAGCTGTCAATGGGTACTATAGAATTGCAGAAAAAACCGACAGTATCGGTTTTTTCTGCATTATTTTGCTTATCTTCGCCCAACAATAAAAACCCCAAAAGGAGCACACGAATGAAAAGCCGATTATCATCAATAATATTCTGCGCAGCAGCAATACTCGTTGCCTGCAACGGGAACAACGGCAACAGCACCACAAGCAGCAATGTGGAGCAGAGCGCCGCAAAAGACACATTCGGGATATATGAATATTGCGATACGTTTGCCTTGGACACCATAGGCAGCGGCTCGCCTGTAATGACAATAAGAATATCCTTACCGGTACTCAAGGAGAGCAGCGAGAGGGCAAGAAAGATTAACCACTACATCTGCTGTGCCTCTGTGGAGTGTGAGCCCGGCAACAGCATAGAGCAGAACATAGAGAATTTTGTAGAGCGGTGCAAAGCCGAATACTATGCCTTGCGCTCCGATTATCTTGACGAAAAGGGAATAAACCCATCGTCGCCACGCTTCTATCATTCATATCAGATAGAGGGTAAGGTGATAGAAGGCAGGAAAGGAACCATTTGCTGCGAGACAAGCACCATAATTTACCTTGGAGGAGCACACGGAATGGAGAGTACATCCTACACCAATTTCGATGAAGTGACTGGCAACTGCATAGGAAAATACGACATAATTGCCGAGGACGCAGACATCGTGCTGTGCGAGCGCCTCACTGCAACCCTTGCACGACAACTGGGAGTAACCACCCTGGAGGAGATACAAGAGAAGGGTTACCTGACAGACATTGATATGTGGGCGACAGAGAATTTCCATATAACCGACGACAGCATATACTTCCACTACGACAGATACGAGATTGCGCCCTACGCATTGGGCAGCACCACCCTGGCACTGGGACTGGACGAAATAAAGGATATAATGAAATAAAAAGCATAAAGAAACATACAGAAACAATGGAAACGATAAACAGATATTTCCCCAACCTTAGCGAGAAGCAGAAAGAGCAGTTCGCCGCGCTCTACGACCTGTACTACGATTGGAACAACAAGATTAATGTAATATCGCGCAAGGACATCGAGAACCTGTACCTGCACCACGTGCTGCACTCGCTGGCAATAGCAAAGGTAATAACCCTGCGCCCCGGTACAAAAGTGATGGACTTTGGCTGCGGAGGCGGCTTTCCCGGCATACCCCTTGCGATAATGTTCCCCGAGGTTGAGTTCCACCTTGTAGACAGCATAGGCAAGAAGGTGCGCGTGGCGACGGAGATAGCATCGGCCATAGGGCTCACAAATGTGAGAGGCACACACAGCCGCGTGCAGGATATAAAGGAGAAGTACAATTTTGTGGTGAGCCGCGCCGTGATGCAGCTTCCAGAGCTCATAAAGATATGCCGCAAGAATATCTCCAAGGAGCAGTTGAACGTACTGCCCAACGGTGTAATATGCCTCAAGGGCGGAGACATTCAGGCCGAGATACAGCCGTACAAGAACTTTACCGAGGTTACCGAGATTGGCACCATCTTTACCGAGGAGTTCTTCAAGGACAAGAAGGTTGTGTACGTTCCCATCTAACAACAGACATTATGAATATCAAGACATTCACATTCAGTCCAATAGAAGTGAACAGCTACCTGCTGTGGGACGAGACGAAGGAGGCCGTACTCATCGACTGCGGCTGCTTCGGGGAAGTGGAAGAGAGAAAACTATCGAACTTTATCGAGAAGAACGGGCTCACCCTCAAGCACTATCTGAACACTCACCTGCACTTCGACCACATATTCGGCAACCCGTTCATTATGGACAAATTCGGGATAAGTGCCGAGGCCAGCGACGGCGATTGGCATTGGGCCGAGAATATTGCAGAGCGTGTGGCACGCTTCGGCATAATATACGACAAGAAGATTCCTGCGCTCGCACGCGTGCTGGGGCACAACGACGAGGTAACCTTCGGCAACGGCTGCACAATAAAGGCCATAGCTGTTCCGGGACACTCACCCGGCAGCCTTGCATATTACGTGAAGGAGAAAGGGTGGCTCTTCTCGGGCGATGCGCTGTTCCGCAGCAGCATAGGACGTACCGATTTTCCCGACTCGGACCACGCTGCACTGATAGCCAACATCAAGGAGAGGCTCTTCACCCTACCCGACGATACTGTCGTTTATCCCGGACACGACCGCAGCACCACGATAGGCTACGAGAAGGAGTACAATATGTTCATACGTTAATACAAGCATTATATATAAACGATGAAGGTCGCCGTAACGGCGACCTTCATCGTTTATATGGCAAAAGGGGAAATTACAGAGCCTTGATGCGGATACTGTAGAGTGAGTTGCGTGAATCGCGTGTTACACCCTCGCCATTCGAGTTACCATAGTTGAAGGTAAGGTCAAATGAATATCTTCCGTCGGGCGAAGTAAACAGAACCTTTGCCGAGAGTACCTTTCTGTTCTGATATGTCTTGACAACAGGTGCCTCCTCTACGTCCATTGTAAAGCCCATTCCTGTGAAAAGAGATACAATCTGGTTGTAGCTGAGACTCCAGTAAAGGCCCACATTGTTCTGCCAAGACTCGGGCATCTTGTCCGACTTTATCATATATATGACCTCATATATATCGTCATTGTTATGATCCCAGTGTGTAAGTCCGTAAATGTCGCAGTTCTTTGAACCCGAATCGAGAGTCTCTACCTCGTAGCCACGGTTCTTGAAATCCCTTGTGGTAACAGAACCGAGTGTAAAGCCGTACACGGGGAAGAACTTGCTCATCACATTGCTCGACGAGTACGAAGACGACGAAGAAGATGATGATGACGAAGAAGAACTGCTGTCGTCCTCTCTGTTATAGTAGTCCTTTACATAATCATATACTTTGTCGAGCTGCTTGATGCAGGCATAGAATATATAACGGAACTCCTCGGGAGAGTGGCAGAACATCTCAACGGCAAAAGAGACGGTCTTTTCGCTGGCATATACCTTTGCACAGAGTGCCTTGAGGTTGGCATAGTTGCAAGACTCCATCACTCTTGCGCGGTCAGCATCGGCGCAACCCAGTCCGTCGCGGTGGAACTGTATGAATATGGGAGAGTTCTCCTTGACATCTATCCAATATTCCACACCCTCTTTCTTGAAAACGATTCGGGCGTCATCGTCATACTTGGGCATATAACCCTCCTCGGCCAGGAATGTCATTATTGACGACTTGAACTTTTCGACCTCGTTAGTAGCTGCTGTCACATTAAGAGCCAACAGCAATCCTAAAAATAAAGAAATTGTTCTCATAGTTTGTGTTTTTTATGTTTATAAACTAATTAAATTTTACATATTTCACGCTCGGCCTTGTCAACAAGCACGATAGCCATCTTCACGTTCTTAGGCAAGCTCAATATCTCGCGCATTGTCTTTGCAGTCTCGTTCTTTATAACGTCCTTGAGGCTCTCAACATCGCTGGACGAAAGGTTGTATTTCGATATTTCCACCAGCTTGAGCACCATCGTAACGGTGTTGCCCGACACGCTCAACGAGAGCAGGGTTATATTGTCGTCGAGCTTTGCAGGACACTCGCTTGCTGTATCCCTTATCACCTGTCGCCAATCCGAAGAGGAGTTGTCCGAACTTGAACTGCTCGATGATGACGAAGATGACGATGAACCCGAGCTGCCTGTATTTGCAAATTCCAGTTCGCCCCAATCCTGAGCGCTCTTGTTGTACTTTTGCGATGCCAAGAGCTTTCCGTCCTTAGTGTAGTACTTGATTACCTGAGGAATCACATCTGTATCGTCGTACGTTATTGTATAACGGTGGTAAACATACATATCATCGGGACGCTTGTCTCCGTCGTACACAAGGAACTCTATCACCCTATCCTTTGAGTTGTATTTCACCTCGTGTATCTTGAAGCACTTGTCCTTCTTGTTGTAGAAATAAGCAATGCTGTCGTTGCCACGCGAGTCGTACATTGTCTCAACCTTATAGTAGCCGTCCTCTTTGGGTTCTATGGGCTCTTCCTTTACACCCAGATAGTATTTCCTGACCTCTTTGTTGCGGTTATTGAATTCCCTCCTCATTATGTGGAATCCGTCGGCCGACAACGAAGGTTTGCCGTAACCGTCGAGATGCTTCATCATACATATGTTTCCGAAATTATCGTACTCAATAACACCTTCGACATTGGCATTCTTGCTATTGACAGGCTTGCCGTCCTTTCCAAGGTTCTTCTCGTACACTATGCGGTTCATCTGGTCGAACTTACGTATACGCTTGTTGGTGCCGTTCTCGTCAACAGCCGCTTTGTTGTCGGCGGTCCAGTAAGATTGCTCTACGGCATTACCGTACTTGTCATAGACCCAAGTTATCTTATGGTACTTGTAACCGGGACGGTTAATCTTCTTGTTGTTCAAGTCGTAGTAGGCAAGACTTGTTTCCTGATTGAGGTTGTTGTATTCGTACACCTCAACGGCTGTGTTGGAGAGCAGCTTGCCGTTCTTGTCCACTTCGTACTGCTTGACAATGTTTCCGCGGTTGTCGTAGGTGTACTTGGTTTCTTTAACGAGTACATTCTTCTCGTCGTAATACTGGCGTGAAACGAGCAGGCTGGTCTTTGCATCGTACTCATATTTTGTCGACGCGTAGCCATCGGACGACATAACAGGCTTGCCGTCCTTATTGAAATAGCTCATCTTGCGGCGGTTGCCAATATCGTCGTAATCAATTGTCAAGTAAGAGAAGCCTTCTTTATTGTAGACACGCTCGTTGTTTGTGCCGTAGTACTCGAACTTGGTAAGTGCTCCCTGACGGTTGAATTCCGACTTATATACGGCTACACCCATCTCGTCGAGGACCGGCTTGCCGTTGGTGTCGTAATACTGCTGCATAATAAGGTTGCCGAAGCTGTCGTATGTATAATCGACCTTGTGGTACACCGAGAGGTAAAGTGCAGGCGCACCTTCTTCGTCGAAATAAGAGGACGAGATACAGTTTCCGATGCTGTCGTATTCCCTGACTCCTTTGAAGAAGCCGTACTCGTTGGTGAGCTTGTCGCCGTGCTCATCGTACGATGTATATTCGAGCCACTGGCCTACATTGTTGTTGACAGAGCGTATCTGGGAATATGAAGAGCCGTCACTGATATAACGGACCGGATTGCGGTTTGCATCGAAGTAAGAAATCTTGTTCTGGAAGCCATTCTCGTCGTATTCGAAAGCATAGATGGCTACGCCGCAGTTTCCTACCTTAGCGTTTCCGTCGGAGTCTATCAGGCACTGTTCCATAAGCAAACCGTCGGCTACTGTATATCTGAAGCCCGAAGCACCGAAGTCGGTACGCATAGCTGCTGTTCCGTCGGCATTCAGGTATGTCTCGCATATACGGTTGTCATACTCGTCGTACTCGATGTCTACCACCGAGCAGTTCTGTCCGTCGTGCGACGGAGCACGCGATGCGTCGAGGTAGGTTACCTTGACCCAGTTGTCGTTCTCGTCGTAGGTGTATTGCTTGATGGCGAGTCCTATATTGTTTCCGCATACGGTGTAGTCCTGGCCAAGGAACTGTTCCTCAATCACACGGCCTTTCTCGTCGTACACATAGCGCTGTCCGTAAATACCGTCGCCGTCGCTCACCTTTACATTCTGGAAGCCTACAAAGTAACGCTCCTGCAAACGGCCCTCATCGTCGTACTTGAGCAGATAACGGGTAATGGGACTCTTGTTGTCAAAGATATTTGAGACCTTGTGCAACTGTGTCCTGTTTGCATCGAGGTTCTTCTCGGTTCCAACCTCATCGTTGTGCTTGAATGTGACAGAGTGCTCGTCGTAGTCCATCTTGAAGAGGCAACGGCCCTCGGGGTTGTAGACAATCGCATAGTTTATCTTGCCGTCATCGGTGTATGAATAACGTACATCGGAGAAACGGCTGTTCATATGCTCGGTGTCGCTGTGCTGGACAACCTTTCCGCGCGAATTGACCAACGACAAGCGAACGAGTCTCCTGTTCTTATACTCGAAGCAATAGGTTGAGAGGCGCTTCGCAACGTCGGCGCTGCCCACACGGCCTATTCCCTGGGGTACTCCCCACTGTTCACTGTAATCCTTGTAATAGTGTACCTTTACCCTGTTGCTGTCCCACAGATAAATTCCTACGCACACAAGGATAGAGAGCAGCGCTGCAGCTCCCATCATAAGGAAGTTCCTGTTGTTCTGTTTGTACCACGAACCGGTCTCGTTGTACATCTCTATCTTTTGTCTGATCTCGGCGGCAGTGATTCGGCGCTCGGGATTCTCGTCGAGACACGAGAGTATGATGTTCCTCACCTCGGGCTGGAGTGTGGAGGGAAGTTCGGGAAGTGCCTCGCCGTTTGTCTGCAGCAATCCTCCGTGGTCGCCGTACGGGGGGTCGCCTGCAATCAGCTCATACGCTGTTGCACCCAAGGACCATATATCGCTTGCGCTCACCGTATCGCCCTTGAAGCGCTCGGGACCCATATATGCACGTGTACCGCCTGTCATTTCCTCGTGGCTGCCCATTCCATTGTCGTCGACCACGCTGATACCGAAGTCGGTCACAAGGAAATTGCAATTGTCGTCGAGCAGGATATTGTCGGGCTTTATATCCTGGTGTATCATATTGTGGGCGTGGAGATACTCCAGTCCCGATGCAACATCGTGCAGGAACCTTATCACCTCCTCCTCGCTGCAGCGGCCTACCATTGAACTGCACGAGCCGTTCTCGCAATACTGCATCACCAGATAGGGACAGCCCGCATAGATGTCGTATCCTGTAGGCGGAAGCAGGTTGGAGTGCTTCATATTGTACACCGAGGTAAACTCGCGCTCGAAATTCTGTATTCCGTATGTATCAAGGTCGGAGCTGTTGGTGAAAATCTTAAGGGCTACCATAAGGTTGTTGGCCTTGGTATCCTGTGCGCACCATACGTTGGCCGATGCGCCGCTACCCAATTTCTGTATCAACAGATAGCGGTCGTGAAACAAATATCCTTTGTGCAATTCCATAGTTGTATCTGATTATCATTTATAATACGAAAGAATAGTATAAAGAGCGGCAGCATTGAATACCAACGAAACGAGCAGGATAATGACACCTGCCACAGTCCACGCCTTCTGCGCCTTGCAGTAGGACTCTACCGTTGAATATTTTCCGCACTCCCAGGCTATGCGCGAACCGTTGAGTCCCAGGTAGAACGCAAGCATTATCTGGGCTGCCTGTCCAATGTACGGCACTGCCGACACAAGCAGCACCAGGAGCGGCCAGAACTTGCGGTGGCAAGCTGCCCACAACCAGGTGCACAGGAATGCTCCCCAGTTCCATTTTCCGACGACTGCCCCGGGACTCTGCACAGGAGCCGAAACCGGAGCGTCGGCTGTCTCTCCCTTTGTCCTTTGAGGCTTGAAATTGACAGTTTCCCTGCTTCCCGATTGGCCGGAAGGCGTCTCGCGAGACTCCTGGCCAGGAGTATAAAATTCCGTCTTGCGCGATTTAGGGGCTGTTACACCTATTATTTTTGTCTCGCGCGAGATTGGGAAGAATGTTCTTATCTGAGCCCAATCGAGCTCGTATGTTCCGGCAAGTGCAATCGAATCGCCATATTTTATTTCTACGGTCTCATCTTTCACCTTCTTGCCGTTCACTACGGTTCCGTTTGTACTGTGGTCGCTATAATAGAATATTCCGTCCTTGTATTCGATTGTAGAATGACTGCCGCTGACAGTGCATATTGATGAGTCCACACATATATCGCACTGAGGGTTACGTCCAATCTCTATTTTAGTCTTGCTCATACTGTAAATTTTAAGTTTGTGTCTATTCAATACTCTTGCGGGAGAAGGGTCGGGTTACTCATTGCCTTTGCCCGGGGCGTCCTCGGCTGCCTCTGCTTCTTCTACTTTATTTTCTTTTGCATCGTTGCCGTTTTTCTTTTTTGTTGCGGCAGTATCTGTTGCAAGTCCCTGAGTAACGGTGCTGTCTGTCCCGTCTACAGCCACTCCACTCTCAGCATTGTCATTTTTCTTCCCTAAAATGCCTTCATTCTCGGCAGCTATGCCTCTTTGTTGCCTTGCCGAGTCGGAATCTGTTGCCGTTTCGGTTCTAAGTCCGCCGGCCAGACCTGCCAGTCCTGCAGTAGCTTTCCCTAAGCTAACCGCATCTTTTGGAGCCTGTTTATTTGCTGTAGATGAATTTTCGGGTGCTCCAGATACTGCAGGCTTCCTGCCATTTGAAGAAACTGCATTATTGTCGGGGGCAGCAGGAGTTACCAAAGAGGGAGTGCCCGATTCGGGTACCACCGTTTCCTGTACATCGCCGTTGACATTTTCCGGCGCGCGACTGCCGTAATCCATAGCCTCATTGAGCTGCTGCACCTGCTCAATGGCATCTTTACCGTCCTTTGAGTTATTGAGCCGGAAAGAGAGGTACGCAACCAAGCCAAGAAGAAGCACAATGACACCCAACGCAACATAGAACAGTGTCTTGTAGATGTTCCTTGGGCTGTAGTGCACTTTTACGCTTCTGGTAACGTCGTCGTCACCCGGCTCACGGTCACGGCCTATCGCCAGTTCCGTAATATAGCCCTTGTCACTTGTAGAAGAAAAATCGGGAACAGCGTCCTTGCCGCCTTCAATCACCTTGCAGAGACATACAGTCACATTGTCGGCTCCTGCTGCCTCGCAGGCAGCCCTGATGAGTTCATCGACACATTGCGACATATCCTGCTGATTGTTCGCAATGACCCTTTGAATCTCCGTATCGCGTATCATTCCGTTCAATCCGTCGGTACAGAGCAATATGATGTCGCTGTTGCACAGTTCGTAGGGCTTGAGCATCGCCTCGGGCTTTGCCTTTCCCGAAAAATCGGAGAGCGAACGGGTTATGATATTGCTGTCGGGAAAGTCAAAGGCATCTTCCTTTGATATTTCGCCTTTATCCACAAGGCTCTGGACGTATGAGTGGTCCTTGCTTATCTGGTGCAGACCCACACTGGGGTTGAATATGTATGCCCTGCTGTCGCCGCACCACGATACATACAAACGGCCCTCAAGAATCCAGCCTATGACAATGGTAGTTCCCATTCCCGATGTTTCGGGGCGTTTCTTTGCCTCTTGCTTTATTCTATCATCGGCTGCAACAATTACAGCATTCATAAATTTCTCGATAGAGAATCTGTTTTTTATTACATCGGGAGTTATTTTCTCGTGAGTGAAGTATTCCTTTACTGTATCGATGGCCAGTGCCGAGGCTACCTCACCAGCATTCATACCACCCATTCCATCGGCAACCACGAGCAATGTTCCCAATTGTCCCATAGAGAACACCTCGTTGTTCCTCCACTTTTGCTGACCCGAAGATATATCAGAAATTACCTGAAAATTATCCTCGTTGTTAGTACGCACCATACCGACATTGGTCTTTGCCGCTAATACTATCTTCATACTACTCATCTGAAGTAATTTTTATTGATTTTCCTTTATTTATGCAGCCAGCCCGGAATACCCCAGCCTGCTTTTATCTTTTACAATCTCCTTTATACACAACTCGGGGGATATATACCACTGCTCCTGAATCACATATAAAGGAAACAGTCTCAATTGCTTTTCTTTTTATCCTCTTCGCCGGCGCTACCCGCGGCACTGCCCTCAGCACCCGACAGCAGGCACTCGGGAAGGACAAAATGGTCGCTTACTGCCCCGAAGCGGAAGAAAGGCGAATACAACCGCCAGCCCTCTTTTTCGGGATACACTATTCCGCACAGCCTGAACTCTATTGTACCAATCTCCGTTACCGCGGGTACTACATATATTGCACCGAGCAGGTCCTTTGCAGCATTGGGCGCGTCTATTATAAAACTGTTGTTCACGTTATTTATTGTGAAGTTCTTCTTATATGCTACAAACTGCGGGGCGCCGAAACTCTCTTTTTGTGCAACCTTCTTTGCCGAGAGCCATACGAGCCAGCCCTCCTTGTCGCCGAGAGTAGTGTCGGGCCTCAGTCCTTGTGCCCCGAAACTGTTTGTAGGGAACCAATAGAGCATATCCTTAATCACATCGACACACGTGGCGCTCTCGTACTGCAGCCCTCCTCTTTTTGCAGTGTCGGCAACCTCGACGTATGCACCAGGGCGGAGAACAGGCCGGGAAGCGTCGCTGTACTTTGCAAAATTGCCGTCGTACAGCCAGGGACGCACGGCAACATCGTTCAAGCAGATGCCGCCCAGCAACTTTACGCCCAATGTATATTGCACACCGAGCTCTTGCGCATCGTCGGCCGCAACAGCAGCATTGTCGCTCTTTTCGACAAGGCTGTAGCTTTGGCGCGAGATGAACATCGCCTCCTTGACTGCATCGACAACCAACTGCTGGTTGCCCGACATATAGAACTGTGCAAATAGCTGGAAAGGCAAAAGGAGCGCTACAAGTGTTGCTAGATACTTCATTCCTTCAATTTTTACTTATAAATGTGACAGATAGGCACAGCCCAATTATACTCCTGGCTGTAGCTGTCTCCACGGGACACGATACCTACAACCGTAAGCTCGCCTCTATTGTTTACCGCAAAGATGGGACCGCCCGAATTTCCGTGGTCGGTACCTCGTGAGTGCAGGATACAGCCGTTGTTGGCAAGTCCCTGGCGCGATGTCCTGAGCTCGTAGCTTATGGGGTCGACCATATTGCCGCTGTCGCCCACTCCTATTCCCTTGGGGAAGCCCAATACCAGCAGTTGCTGCATCGGCAGGAGCGAACGGCTCAAATTGGCATCGAACTGCAATTTACCGCGTGCACCTCCGGTCTTTGTGGTGTATGCCCAGTCGGTACTCCACATTTCCTCGGGCCACTCCGAAGAGACGGGGAACGGGAAGCGCCAGTAGAGCGAGTTGCCGCTGTCGTCGTTACCAATATTCACAATTCTGTCCTTGCTGCCATCGACTACAAAATCGTCGCTTGTAAAGCGGAACTGGTTCTTTTTGTTGGTGGAGACAGCCCTCAGGTATGCCTTCATTCGCACATTATCGTATGTTGCAGCAGCACGTGTGGCACGGCTCAGGGCATCGTCGCCATTGTATGCTCCGTACAGCCAGCCCTCGACACAGTGGCGCGCCGTAACGAAACGTCCGTCCTTCAACAGGAATCCTGTTGCCTGCCAGCGTGCATTGTCAATCTCATACTCTTCATCGTCGACAACCATCACCACCTTCTCGGCCATTATGAGGTAAACGTCATCGAATACCGAGCTCTCCTGCAGGAGTACCGACAAGTCGGCGCCTCTCTTTATGCGGTCTATTGCTGCTCTGGTAATATCCTGCTGGCGTCTTATCTCTTCGGCAAACTCGGCCCTGTTGCTCTCGATTATATTCGCATAATTTATGCTGTCCTGTATACGGCGCTGCTCGGCCGCTCTCGACGACCTTTCAAAATCGGCATTCATCGTCACCATTTTCACGTCGAGATGGTCGATGAGCTGTCCTTGCGAGTATATTATGTATCCGCAAGTGACGATACACAGGAGAAGCACCACTGTAAGCGCAGTGAGCATTGTCTTGTAGGGACGCAGCGCCTGCTCGCGGAAGAGGCTCAGTCGGCGTGTAAGGGCTATCGAGCCCACAGTCGACTTGTTTCCGGAGGGAAGAATGAAACCTATTCTTGGACCGTTCAACGCCAACTGTATCTCGTCGCCGTTGTTCAGCAGCTTGTTCTCTACAGGAATGCCGTTAACAAGCACCTTGTTGGTCTTGGAGAGTTTTATGAGCCTCCAGCCGTCACCGTCCTTGACGATGGCTGCGTGCCTGCGCGACACTGTCGCGAAACTCTCGTCAAAACGCACCTGACATTTAGGGTCGCGGCCAATCTCAATGTCATCTACTATAATCTCCTGCGATTCACCGGCTCTGTGGTACTGGCTGTTCACCTTGTGCTCAAGGATATAGTATCTGCGTCCCGAGGGATTGAACAATGCTCCCATTCCTGCGCCTACAGATCCCGACAATGTTCTCTTGTATTTTGTTTCCTGTGCCATAGTTTATAGATTTAATATGCTTCTACTCTCAATTTTACGTCTCCTATTGATATTATGTCGCCCGGGGCGAACATCATTCCCTCTGTTGTCACCTCTGTAGAGTTGACATACGTTCCGTTGGTAGAGCGCCTCCAGCCGCCTGTGCTGCCCTGCTCCCATTGTCCGTCGCGGATATACCATCGTCCTACCATTCCGTCGCGTTCGAGCGTACAGTGCTTGCGCGACACATACGACGTCAGTTCCTCCTTTACCTCTATTGAATTGTGTATAATATCGTCCTTGCGGCCGACATTCAACATTGAGCAGTTGCCCACCAGCATATTGTCCAACATATAGGACTTGCCGTATTCCTCGCCCTGCATTATGCGCAGCAGAAGACCGTTCACCACCCGTGTCTGGAAATCGGGAGCAGTGTCGGCATCGCTCTCTTGCTGCAATGCGGTTGAGCCGGGTATTTTCTCTATCACTTCGTCCACCGTCTGCAGGCGTTTCTTGAAATCGGACATCAGGCAGCCCTCGATGAGCGGCAGCCAGTCGGTGTTTCCCTGCTTCTCCTTGAGGAGCTCCCTGTTCCACAGCCCGTCCTTTGCCTTTTTCGTATAAGGAACTACATCGGCCTGCACCTCGAGCCTGCCGTAGGGCAACTGCCCTGTGATGAGCTGGTACATCATTACTCCAAACGAGAATATATCGGTAGTTGGCAGCACCGTTGCGTCCTTGTGGCGGTCCAACTGTTCGGGCGGCATATAAGCATACGTTCCGAACATCTCCTTGGGCTTGCCGAAGATATTCATCTCGGTCATACGCTTGTTGCGGTCGCCCGATATTCCAAAGTCGGTGAGGACGTAGTTCCCTTTGCTGTTCAGAAGCACGTTCTCGGGCTTGAGGTCGCGATGTACCTTTCCGCAACTGTGCAGTGCCTTGAGTCCCTGCAGCACGTGTAGGGCCACCTTAGGGAGGTTATGCTTGGTGTTGAGACGTGTAAGGTCGCCACCCGGACAATATTCCATAACCAGATACGGGTTGCCGCTCACCTGGCCGTATGTAACAGAGTGCACAAGGTATTTGCTCTCTATGCGTCCTGTCTCGAACTCCATCTTGAAGCGTGCCGACAATCCGCCTCTTATTTCGCCCGGCACTTCCCACAATTTCAGTAATTTTAGGGCATAGCATTTATTCTCTTTATCGACAACAGAATACACCTTGCCGAACGAGCCTTCGCCCAGCTTTTTCTCTACCGTATATTTATTGTCGATAATGTCTCCTTTTTGCCAACAGCATCTAAGAGGAATAGGAGCGTCCATAAGCAACTATATTTAATTATAAAACATTGTAATATCGTAGCAGTCTCTTCGGAGGGTGTATCAGTCTTTGCTGAACTTGAATTTCTTGTCGCCAAAAAGAATTATATCCCCGTCGCGGAGCTCTGTCTCTCTTGCGACCTGCACAAAGGTGGTCTTGAATGCGCTCTCGTCAATGACATACCAGTGACCCTCGATGCACATTATCCTTGCCTGCTGCTTTGAGGTTATTGTCATATTCTGGGCATCGAGGTTCTGACGGTTCAGCACAACCTCCTCACCCACAAAGTTAAGCTTGTCGCCTTCGATGCCATAGCCGCCGAGTGCTGTCAATGTGAACGAGGGTTCCTTGCGCATCAATCCGCCGGGCAGGATTGTCCCTGTAGGGTTGGCGGTTGACTGTACTTCGAGAGGAAATACCCCAACTGTACCTGTGGCATTGAACTTTGTAGCAGACATTGCGGGCTCTACATCCTGCGCCACAGGTGAGGCTGTAGACGCATACGACAAAGATGCCGTAAGCTCTTTACCGCATTTTGGGCATACCAGCGCATCTTTACGGACGTAATAGCCACACTCGGGGCAACAGTGCGACCCCTCGGTTGTCGGAGCGGCTGCCACTACCTCGGGAGCCACAGGAGGGGTTGTCTCTACTGCAACGCCCGCTACCACTGGAGGAGCAGTAGAGACAGAGACATCCGAAACCGCAGCATCTGCCGCGTCGTTCAATATAACTGTTCCCGATACACCAGCCGATTCAAAGACAGTCTTTCGGCAAGGAACCTCATTTGCACCTTCGAGTACTGTACTGTTAAGCTGTGCGGCCGCTCCTACAATTTCCGTATCGACATTGACCTCTTCGAAAAGAGGAGTACCGCATTTTACACAAACCGTCGCATCGGCTCTATTCGGGAAAAAACATTTTTTACACTTTGCCATAGTATCTATTTCTTTATTTATAATTTCCAATCATTATTTTTACAATAACCCGTTCAATTGTCTTTACGGGCTTCTGAATCGGATAAACATACGTTTACATTATTTTGCAAATATATATTTTTTAATTTAAAACAAACTTAAAGTTATTTTTTTTTTCAGAATTTACCAATATTATCAAAACTGTCGTTGTCAAATTGCTTTTCAGCGTCATATCCACACACATTATAGGCCTATGCATTTTGGAGGGCGCAGCCACAAACAAGTAAGAGAGCATCAACGGGTGACACTCTCTTACACATTAGACTCTGAATTTATCTATAATCTATCTTTAGAAGCTGTTTAAATTTATATCGTTAAGTTTTTTATAGGTCAAAAGTGGAATGTTTTATTATTTTTCGAGGGCGCGTAGCGGGCTACGTAACCGAGAAAAAGAAGAAAACGGGCAGTTTTGAACATAAAAAACAACGAAATAACGGCTTCCAATATAATAATAACTTTTTTTAGAAATTT
>JAFZIA010000137.1 GCA_017554605.1 Bacteroidaceae bacterium | reverse complement strand
TAATAATAATAATAATAATATATTTGTAGATTGAGTTTTACAACGGGCCAATCACACTCAGAAAATAAGACAAACTATATTTTTATTATTAAAATCCATTTTATGAAACTTAAGGCTTTTTCAATCCTGGCATTATTGCTCACCTTCCTTTGCGTTGGTGCAAATGCACAGCAGTCCGACTACTATGTAGTCCACGGTGCCAATGAAAATGTTACACACGGCACACACTACCCAAAGACAGTGGGCATTGTTGGTATACAGTCGCCGCAACAGCAGCTCGACAACATAGCGTCGGCACCTGGTTGCGCAGCCTACTTCGACAAGACAAGCACCGTATTCGAGGTAAAGAGCGGCGAGACAGTGACTCCCCTCATCGACATCAACGGCAGTTGGATGCACGGCTACGTCTATGTCGACTGGAACAACAATAAGCAGTTCGACGTGAACCTCGAGGGCAGCGGTCCTTACATCAAGGGCGAAGGCAACGAGCTTATGTGCTGGTCGCTCTACTCACACAGCAGCAACGGCGACACAGGCTGGAACAGCGCCGGTATCTACCAGTCGAGCGGCAACGTGCTTGCTCCCGGCTCATTCATTGTGCCCCAGGGGCTGGAGGAGGGCTCGACCTACCGTATGCGCTACGCGATACAGTGGAACAGCATCGACCCCACAGGCTCATACGCTAATTACATCAGCGACGGCGGTGCAATAATAGACGTCACACTTAAGATAAACGGTGTTGCCGACGACTATGTTGAGGGCGGATACCCCATAGACGACTACGCCGAGCCCCGCGTGGGAACAACCGCCGACGCGGCACAGTGGAACGCCATTGCCGACGGCCTCAACGCATCGTGGGCATCGCGCGACGTACACTACTCATTGCACCAGGTACCCCAGTTGCAACAGAAGGACGAAGCAACAATATATGCCTGGAAGGGCGAGCGTGCCAACATTCAGGCTGTGCTTTACAGCAAGAGCGACCAAGGCACAATGTCGGTACGTATGACCGAATGGAAGAAAGGCGGCGCAACAACAGGCATTAACGGTGGCGACGCACGCTTTGTAAACTACGTGATAACCGACGATTATGTAGCCTGTGGCAATCACCCTATGACCCTTACACAGTGGCTCGTTGCCGATGTCATAGACCAGGACAAACCCCACGCTGTCCCCGCAAAGGAGACACGCCCCGT
Source organism: Bacteroidaceae bacterium (assembly GCA_017554605.1). Classification (GTDB taxonomy): domain Bacteria; phylum Bacteroidota; class Bacteroidia; order Bacteroidales; family Bacteroidaceae; genus HGM04593. The sequence goes on along the minus strand of JAFZIA010000137.1, from coordinate 7,492 downwards.
GTGGTGTACAATTGAGGTTCCCCGCGACATCGAGGCTGGCGAATACACAACTGCACTCGAAATTCTCAACGAGGAGGGCGAGGTTGTGAAGAGCCTTGCACTCAGTATTGTTGTGGATTCACACTCACTGCCCACAGTTGCCGAGCAGAAGTTCCACCTCGACTTTTGGCAGCAGCCTTACGCTGTAAGCCGTTACTATCAGGTAGAGCGCTGGAGCGACGAGCACATCGAGGCACTACGTCCCTATTTGCAAGCACTGGGACGCGCAGGACAGCGCACCGTATCGGCAATACTGTTCTACGAGCCCTGGGGCGAACAGACACACGACCTCTTCGACCCTATGGTACAGACAATAAAGAAGAGCGACGGCAGCTGGGAATATGACTACACCGTATTTGACAAATATGTGAACCTGTGTGCCGAGTATGGCATCGACAAGCAAATCAACTGCTTCAGTATGGTACCCTGGGATATGAGCTTCCGTTACTACGACGAGGCATCGGAGAGCTATAAATTCCTCACAACAACCACAGGCACAGCGCAGTACCGCGAGTTGTGGACAAGCTTCCTCACTGCCTTCAAGGCTCACTTGCAGGAGAAAGGCTGGTTCGAGAAGACCAACATTGCAATGGACGAGCGTGCCGAGAGCGATATGCTCAACGCATACAACATTGCCAACGGACTGGGCTTCGGAGTGGCTCTTGCCGGCAACTACCACTCGTCACTTTGCGACAAGCTCCAGGACAAATGCGTGCAGCTCGGTCAGGAGCATCTGTTTACAGCAGCCCAGCTTGCCGACCGCAAGGCAAAGAACCGCATCACCACATTCTACACAAGCTGCGCCAACAGCGAGCCCAACATCTACTCCAATTCATTCCCTGCCGAGGCAGCGTACCTGCCCATATACGCAGCAAAGATGAACCTCGATGGCTACCTGCATTGGGCGTGGATAAACTGGGACGAACACCCATTGACCGACAGCCGTTTCCGCAAGTTCGGTGCAGGCGACACATACTGCTACTACCCTGGCAACCGTTCGAGTGTGCGCTTCGAGCGCCTCATCGAGGGTATCCACCAATATGAGAAAATACAGATTCTGCGCGAAGAGTACAAGAACAACAGCGAGAAGCTGACAGCACTCAACACTCTCCTTAACCGCTTCACAGCATCAGTTGCAGGCGAGGAGTGTGCTGGCATTGTCGATGACCTCGAAATGTTCCTCAACGGACAGGAGGTTGAGATTCCCCAAGCAAAAGACGTTACAACAGGCTACTATCACCTGGTGAGCAAGGCTACATCGCGCGCCGAGCACCTGTACAACAACGCACTTCTCAACGGCAACAGTATGCGCTTCACCCTCCAGTCGAACGAGCTTGTATATACCAATAACGGAGTATGGCACATCACGGTAAATGAGAGCAACAAGATTGGCATCAAGAACGGCGACGGCAACCCTATGATTGCTGGAACAAACTGGGGCAGTGCCGTGGCAGGAACATTCACCGAGCTCACAGTGGGCGAGACAATGGACGTGGGCGAATACCGCTACTACTACTTTACCGAGGCCATAAACTGTACCAACGGTGGCGCCAACTTCAAGGTGGGCGGAGTGGACTTTATTACCACCTGGACCGACGGCGGTACAGCCGACGACAATATGTGGCGATTTGAGCCCGTTGACGTCGAGGGTATGTACATATACAACGTTATTGTCGAAGGCGACGCAAACGCATACGTTACCTACACACACGACGGCGTGAGCGAGAATGCCTTCAACGGCGGATTCTTCCTGTCGACAAATAAAATCACAAAGGAGAACCTCGCGGCTGGCATAGTGGGCAACATTCTCGAGAATGCTAACATAAGCGTCAGCGACAATACCATAACCCTAACAGCAAAGGCTGCGGCACAGCCCGAAAAACAGGACCTCTACAACACCAGCAAGGGCGACGGTGTAATCCCTCCCTACCGTATCCCTGGCATTACCACTGCATCTAACGGTCGCCTGATTACAACCGCAGCACGTCTTGTGTGCGGAACAGACCCCGGATACGGACAGGTGGACATTGTATGCCGCACAAGCGACAACAACGGAGAGACCTGGAGCGAGATGATTGACGTCGCAGTGGGTACAGGACGAACATCGGCAACAGAGAACTACTTTGACACCGCATTCGGCGACCCCGCAGTTGTTGCCGACCGCACAAGCGACGAGGTTCTTGTGATTGCAGTTGCAGGCTGTACTGTGTACGGCAACGGAAACACCACACGCAGCAACCCCAACCTCATTGCAACAATCCACAGTAAGGACAACGGCGAGACGTGGGGAGAGCCCATTAATGTGACCGAGGATATTTACAGCCTCTTCGATGCGGGCTATCCTATGCAGGCAGCCTTTGTGGGAGGTGGAAAGATTTTCCAGAGTCGCCTGATAAAGAAGGACAAGTACTACCGTATCTACGCTGCAATGTGTGCACGCCCCAACGGCAACCGCGTTGTCTACTCCGACGACTTTGGCCGCACCTGGCAGGCATTGGGCGGCGCATCGGCACTACCCGCTCCTGGCGGCGACGAGCCCAAGTGCGAGGAGATGCCCGACGGCAGAGTAATCCTTTCGAGCCGCGTAGGTGGCGGACGTATATACAACATATACACCTACAGCAACACACTCGAAGGCACTGGTGAATGGAGCTCATCGGTAAAGAGCACATTCAACGGCTCGGGCCTCACACCCGGCGGCAACTCCACCAATGGCGAGATACTGATTGTTCCCGCAGTGCGCAACAACGACGGCAAGGAGATGTACATTGCACTGCAATCGCTCCCCACAGGCAGCGGACGTACCAACGTAGGTATCTACTACAAGGAGCTTACCGACGTTACCGACCTGAACAGCGTTGTCAACTTTGCAACCGACTGGAACGGTTTCTTCCAGGTAAGCAACACCGCATCGGCATACAGTTCGATGGACCTTCAGGCCGACGACAAGATAGGTTTCATCTACGAGGAGACACTCACTGGATTCGGCAAGCGTAACAACCCCGTATCGACAAGCTTCCCTACAGGCGCAGGACAGCACAATTTTGACGGATTCGACAACATATACGTTGCATACACACTTGAGTATATAACCAACGGTGCATACAGCGTAAAGAGAGAGGTTGACCGCAGAGCATACTTGCAGACATACTTCACAGCCATTGCCCAGGAGGCATCGGACGCCATTAAGGCTGCCGTGGCCGATGCTCTTGCAGAACTCAGCGAGAACCCAACCGTTGAGGAGATTGACAACATCTACGCTCTTTTGGCTGGTGCTGCTCCCGCCGACAAATGGGACGGCAAGAGCCTCACACTTACCAATGTGCAGCAAAATGGCAAGGAGTATGCACTCTACATAGACGAGAGCAACATTCTTAACCTCAGCACCACCCCCGCTACAGAGATTGGTGCAACTGCCCAATTCCTGTGCACAAAAGAGGCAAGCGGAAAGTACAGCTTTTACAACAAGGAGAAAGGATTGTATCTAATTTGGCGTGCAGGAAAGAACTACGGTTACAACAACAATAGCGGAACTCTTGCACAATACAATGCCACATACTGCGACTGGAGCATCAATGCTGGCAGCAACATAAGCGACACATATTATATTGTGAGCAAGAGAAACGACGGCACAACAGACGGCTCTATAATCATTATGGCAGCAGGTACATTCGATGCGTGGTCAAACAGCGAGGGCTTCAGCGGCAATTACAGCAACCTTTTCCGCATTGATATTATTGAGGACGAAACAGGCATAGAGAATATTACAGAGAACAGTGGCGACGGCTTAATATACGACCTCAACGGACGTCGTGTAACAAACCCCACCCGTGGCATATATATCATCAACAACAAGAAGGTACTTGTAAAGTAACCCTTGTCATAAACACAAAAAGTGGACGCGCCAATCGCGCGTCCACTTTTTGTGTTTACATACGGCATTATAATACCGTTGCCAGAATACAAGGCACATTATCTTGTTCCGAATATCCTGTCGCCCGCATCGCCCAGTCCCGGCACAATGTAGTTCTTTTCGTTGAGTCCCTCGTCGAGCGCAGCAATGTATATGTCAACATCGGGGTGCTTTTCTGTAACGGCCTTCACTCCCTGCGGCGAAGCCACCAGACACATAAGCCTTATCGACTTGTAGCCGTCGTCCTTGAGCCGCGATATTGCATCGCAGGCACTGCCGCCCGTTGCAAGCATAGGGTCGGTAACAATAACCAGGCGGTCCTTGTTCACCGGCATCTTGTAATAATAGAACACAGGCTGACAAGTCTCTTCGTCGCGGTACATTCCAATGTGTCCCACGCGTGCCGAGGGAATGAGCGTGGTGAGTCCCTCAACCATTCCGAGACCCGCCCTGAGGATAGGCGCAATGACAACCTTCTTGCCCGAAATCTTGGGGGCATTCATCTTTGTCAGGGGAGTCTCAATCTCCTCGTATGTCAATGGGAAGTCACGGGTAATCTCGTATCCCATAAACATTGCTATCTCTTTCAACAAATCGCGGAACTTCATTGTCGAAGTCTCTTTCTTGCGCATAATGCTCAGTTTATGCTGCACCAACGGGTGGTCTATTATATGCAACGCCATAATAATGAGTTTTTGGGTTTATCGTTTAAGGTTCTTGTATCGGCAAATATAACATTTGTTTTTCAGAAATTTCATCATTTTCATAAAAAACCCTATTTTTGCAACATTCCTAAACAATTATCAATACAATATGAAACAGAATAATCTTGGTCTTTTCCAAAAGACGGTTGTAGGCGCCCAGTTCCTGTTTGTGGCATTCGGTGCAACGGTCCTTGTGCCGCTTCTTGTGGGGCTCGACCCATCGGTGGCACTTTTCACAGCAGGAATAGGAACATTGGTATTCCACGCTGTAACCAAAGGGAAAGTACCCATTTTTTTAGGTAGCAGCTTTGCTTTCATTGCGCCCATAATAAAGGCGACAGAGCTGTTTGGCTTTCCAGGCACACTGTGCGGACTGGTTGCAGTGGGTGCCGTATATGGTATAATGAGCCTGCTGGTTCGTCTGCGCGGAGTGGGATTCATCGCACGCCTCTTTCCTCCTATCGTTGTAGGCCCTGTTATTATGCTCATCGGTCTATCGTTGGCGGGTACGGGTGTAAATATGGCAAAGAGCAATTGGCCTCTTGCCATCATTGCACTGCTCACAACAGTGATAGTCTCTCTTTTTGGCAAAGGACTGTTGCGTCTTATCCCAATCTTTGCCGGCATAGTGGTGGGTTATATTGCTGCTACACTGTTCGGCATTGTCGATTTCCAGCCCATCGTGGAGGCATCGTGGTTTGCCTTGCCCGCCTTTGTACGTCCCGAGCTATGCTGGGAGGCTGTAATATTTATGATTCCAGTTGCCATTGCTCCCGTTATTGAACACATTGGCGATATGTATGCCATAAACGAGGTTACAGGCAAGGACTTTGTCAAAGACCCGGGACTGCACCGCACTATGCTTGGCGACGGATTGGCTTGTGTGGTAGCATCGTTCATCGGAGGTCCTCCCGTAACGACATACTCCGAGGTTACAGGCGCAATATCGCTCACCAAGATTGCCGACCCTATGGTTCTTCGCATTGCAGCGCTGTTCGGTATCCTGTTCTCGGTATTGGGCAAGGTGAGTGCTCTCCTAAAGACTATCCCCGAGGCTGTGCTGGGAGGTATTATGCTGTTGCTCTTTGGAACAATAGCATCGGTTGGCATCAACAGTTTGGTAAAGAACAGAGTTGACCTGGGCGACACACGTAACCTTGTTATAGCATCGCTTATCCTCACCCTTGGCATTGGTGGAGCGGAAATGAGTTTCGGTGGCATCACTATGAGCGGCATAGGATTGTCGGCTATTGTTGGAGTGATACTGAACCTAATTATTCCCCAACCCAAAAAAGCCGAGGAAGGCAAATAAAGAGCTGATTAAATTCAGATTTTCTCGGGTAATAAACCGACGGAGCATCGACAATGCAAATTACAAGAATGAGGTCAGTCCCGCGGGACTGACCTCATTCTTGTATAATAAAGCCTCAAAAGGAATTATTCCTCTGTAGCCTCTTTCTTCTTTCTTGTGGTCTTCTTTGCTGCTTTAGCCTTGAGAGCCTCAAGTTCGGCCTCGAGCTTGATAATCTCAACCTCCTGGTTCTCTATCACCTGCTTCAATGCGCCCAACTCCTCGTTATCAATCTCTTCGGGATACTGAGCACGTACACGTGCCATAAAGTCTCCAAGGATATTCATATAGTTGGTAAATGCATCGTAGGGAGAATCGTATATGCAACGCTCGGTGATTATACCGTTCTGCTTTGTTGTCATATAACGGAAGTTCTCTGCTGCTTGCAGATAATCCCAGTCTTGTTTGAGTTTCTTGTCGTCCGAGAGGGCTACGCGCTCTGCAACGCTATAGAGCTTCTCGAAAGCCTCACGCTGCAAGGTGTTTCCGAGCCAAGATGTTGTATCGCGCTCCTCGTCCATCCACGATGTGGGATAGGGAACCTCGAGTGCACCAACCGACTTGTACTTCTTTGCAATTTCCGAAGGAGTAGAGAAAGAGATACCACGCTCCTTTGCTGCTGCGGGGATAGCCTTGAAGAAGTCGAGGATATTCGACGACAAAGGCTGTGCCATACCGAATGCCGAGAGGTTCATAAAGATATTGATAACCTCCTCTTCCTGGGGAAGTGTTGCAATCCAATCAACGTATGTCTCGGCAAAGAGAGGATACTCGCTCCAGCTTGTGTTAGAGAAGCGGAGAGAAATATCGTCCGACAACTTATAGTCGCGGAGCAAGAGCTTTAGGCCCGATGCATTTGCGCAGTTGTATACAAAATGGGGGCTCTTCCAAGCAAGAATGTGCTTTGCACCCTCGGCAAGCATCGCCTTGAAGCCCATTGACGCTGCCATTTCACCAATCTCGTCGGAGTAGATGAGACCCGAGTTACGCAACACTGTGGGGTTCTGTCCGAAGAGCTCGTTTACCTTGCGCTGCATACGCTCAACCTCCTCTTTGAAGGCTGTGGGCGATACAATTGATGAGAGGCCGTGTGAATAGGGCTCGCAAAGGAACTCGCAGCAACCAGTCTTAGCCAGTTCCTTGAGGAGCTCAATTACCTGGGGAGCATAAAGCTCGAGCATCTCAAGTCCTACACCCGAAGCCGAAAGTGCCACCTTAAACTCACCGTTGTTCTCTTTAATCATATCGAGCATTGTGGTAAGCGCGGGAATGTATGAATTCTCGGCGAGCTCGGCAACTGCGCTTGCATTTGCATAATCATCATAGTAGTAGTGGTCGCTACCAATATCGAAGAAACGATAGCGTTTCAACTGTCTTAGCTGATGAATCTCGAAATAGAAACAAATTGTCTTCATATCTTTTATTCTGTTTTATTTTTTTTACTGAGCCATTACTTTTTCATACAAACCACGTAGCTTGAGTGCG
>JAFZIA010000136.1 GCA_017554605.1 Bacteroidaceae bacterium | reverse complement strand
TCGTACCGCGTGGGTTGCGAAGAGCAAGCATTGTCAACGCCCTGCGGTTGGACGTTCACTTCGTGCAAGCTTGGCTGCGCTCATTGCGTGTGAATGCAAGCATTCACCCATTCGCTTGCACAAGCTTTCTCTCACACTATTTCCTTAAAACCGCCTACCCGCAACCAAAATTTCTTTTCGGCGTGCAGTTGGTCTAAGATTTACCTGTTGCAATAGATGAAAAATATTAGTCATTCAATGTGAATTTCCCACACCTTTTTTCTACTGAGCCGCGGAAAGCTGGTTTATTTACAGATTCATAGCCTCAATTAGAAAATCCTTGTCGGGAGCATCGCTGCGCGATATTATGCTCTTTATGCGCGACTTTTTAGTGTAGACATTCCCCACGCTCTCTTGTGTGAAAATGCTTATTGCCTTTGACGAGAAACCCGCATACACAAACACCATAAAGCGCAATTCCTGCTCGCCCAACTGCGGTAGTTGCGAGCGCAGCTTCTGCATTGCACCGCCGCGGTAGCTGTCTACAATCTCTTCGAGCTGCTGCACCGAGCGCTTGTTCTTCATAAACGCATCTATATTTTCTCGCACCTGGCGGTAAATGGCTTCCTTATCCTTTTTAATTTCGCGTGTCTCGTAGAATGTCCCGCTGAGCTCGTCGAGAAGTTCGAACTGTTTCTTGAACAGTGTGCCAATCTGCCTGTCCATCTGCTGCATCTGTTCGTCGCGGCTGCGTAGCTGCGTCGTCACATCGTCGTAGGCGCGGCTCTTGGCGTGCAGCAGCCTGCTTGTCTCGTCGGCAATGTCGGCGTAGCGCCCAATCTCGATGTTCTTTGCCTGTATGCGGCCTCGCAGCACGAGTATCACTATACACAGCATAAGCAGCACCGTTACGACAATCACAACAGCCATTCTCCTTGTGGCAGCCAGGCGGTAGTCGCCAAGCTCGGCTTGTGAGCGGTAGTAGTCGCGCTGTGCCGACAGGACAGGCTGCATAAGGGCACTGCGCATTATTGTATCGTGAATGTAATGTACGTTCTCCAGTATCGACAGGGCATTGCCGTAGTCTCCCCTCATCTTGCAAATGTCGAACATCTGCATTAGGTTGGTGAGCGTGTCGTTTATCGATTTTGACTGTTCCCACGCCCTGCGCATATAGCGGTTGGAGCTCTTTATGTTGTTGTTGGCTGCTTGCAGATAGGCCAATGTGCGGTCTATCGTTGCTGTGCTGTCGCACGATGCAAAATATTCGCTTGTGAGCAGCCAGTCGGCTTTTGTGTGATAGCCCGTGCGGTGGTACAGTTGCAGGAGATTTTCCACACTGCTTTGTGTAATATCCTTGTCGCGGTTCTCGTGTCCCCAGGCAAGCTCGTCGAGCAAGAGGTTCTCGGCCTCGCCGTATCGCTTGAGTTCTATCAGTGTCTGCGCTTTCCTTACAAGCGTGTTGTGTTCGAGCCTTTTTGTTCCCGCTGCCCTGAAGTGGAGCTGCGCGCTGTTGTAGTAGTCCAGCGCACGCCTGTAGTTGAAGGCATTGGAGTATAGTTGCGCAAGGCTTGTGTAGAGCAGTGCTGCGTATGCAGGATTCTCTATGCTCCCTATAAGGTGTTCTGCCTGCGTGTATTTGAGCATCGCTTTTGCATCGTGGCCGCGGAGCTGGAATGAGCGCCCCGTGCAGTAGAGCGCAAGGAACTGCATATTTTTATTGTTGCCCGTTGCATAGTGATGCGCTGCTGCGGCGAGTGTGCTGTCGCCGGGCAGAAGAGTGCCGGTAAGGTCGGCTGCAAGCGCAGTTAGTATTATGCTCTGCGGGCTCGTAGCATTGTGTCCCGACAGTATGAGGAGCGCGCTGTCGGGTTGGTGCACAAGGAGTCTTTCGGCCTCGGCCAACTGTGCCTCTCCGCTGCCGCAGGCTGTTGCAAGCAGCAGGAGTATTGCTGATAATATGCTTGTTATCTTGGCTTTCATTTGTTGCGTAGTGATAATCTTCCCAAATTTACTCTTTTTTTATCAATTCCCGAAAATGATTGCGGATTTAAGCGGGCATTTGCCCATTTTTAGGACAAAAAAAAAGGGCGCACATATAAAAGTGCACCCCGATTGGGAATACCAATAGATATTTTGGCCTATCTTATCACTTTACAAGCAGTTTCTTGCCGTTGAGAATGTAGATGCCCTTTGTTGCATTCTCAACTTTACGTCCGCTGAGGTCGTAGATTGCTGCGTTGCCGTTTGCATTACCGATAACCTCGATGATACCTGTTGCCTCGCCAACCTCCTCAATGCGGAATGCCGAAGTAAAGTTCTCGTTGTAGAAGGCGTCGTTTGCTCCGTCGAATGTCTGTGCAGAGTGCTTAACGACGATGGGACCGCGTGCGTCGGTGTTCTTGCCGTTGTCGTAGCCTCTGTAACCGTCCATTCTTACAAGGCCGAACAGCTCTTCGTTTGTTGCCGATACGCTGCCGCCCACAAGAATCTTGTTTACGTTGAACTTTGTGACCTTGCCCGAGGTTGCCTCGAGGCCTGTGAGGCTCTCGCCGTCCAGCCAGTTCTTTCCGCCTATTGTGGGATAAGCCAGATAGTATGCTCCGTCAATGGTCTTGAACTGGAACTTGTACTCGTCAGCCTCGTTGTATTCACATACGAACTGGGCATTCTCGGGGAGCTCGTCGCCAGTGCAAGCTGTAACGGCAAGCTGACCGTTGTTGTTGTAGATGTAGTACTCGTTGCTGCCCCAAACTGCTGTGAAGGTGTACACCTTGCCTGCCTCGGGAAGAACAATCTCTGTTGCTCCGTAGTATGCGTCGAGTGCAATGGAGAGTGTGCTGCCTGCTGCTGCGGTGGGGCTTGCCTCGGCTGCTGCCAATGCTGCCTCGAGTGCTGCGCGTGCATTGCCGGCGGGAGTACCTACGCCGCTGTACAGAAGGATAGCTTTTACATCTTCAATGAGTGCCTTTGTCTCCTCGCTCTCCTCTTCGTCGGGCTCGGGGAGGGTGGTGTTGTCGTTGTTTATGCTGTATGCACCGTCGGTTATCTGCTCAAGGCTGTAGTTCTTGTAAACGATTGTATAGTCGGCGCCGTATGTGCTCTCCTCATAGAGGAATCCTATTGTAGAATCGCTCTGGAAGCACATTGTCGAGTATGCCGAACCGATGAACGACGCCTGGTGACGGCCGTCCCAGTCTTTTGCAAAGTTTGCGGGAGTGTTGTAGTCGAGCTCCGATGCAAGCTCCTTGTAGTAGATACCTACATTGGTACGTCCGCTGCCGAAGGGGAGAGACTGCAGTGCTATCCACACCTTCTCGCCATCCTCGTTGCGTGTTGCAGGCATAATCATAATCTCACCGTTGCAAGAGTTGCCGAGTGCTACAACACCGTTGTTGTTTGCGTTTGATGTTGCGCGTGTTCCCCAAGAACCCTGAGCCTTCTCGGCGTCGGTGAATGTGAAGATGTTGAAGTGACGGCCACCCGAGCAGCGTGAGCTCACGATGATGTTGCCGTTGGGAAGCTCCTCAACCTTGGGCTCGTCGGCACCGTCGGGGATAGGTGCAGTGTTTACACCGCCAAGAACGTCCCAGCTACCGCCAAAGTCGTCGCTGTAGAGTACGAAGTTGGTATATGTTGCATTCTTGTTCTTCAGCAGTACGGCGCAGTAGAGACGATAGTAGTTGTTTACCTTGACGTAGCGGCTCTGGTGTATCTTGCCCGAACCGATGAACATTGCCATCACAGGACCGTGGTTGCTGTTGTCCCACATTGCATAGATGGGGTCGGCAATATCAACGGGCTCGCTCCAGGTTGCACCGTTGTCCTCGCTGTAGAAGCGTGCGATGTTCTGGTGGTTGTTGCGTGTACCCGAGGGGAATGAGACGTTACCTGCGCAGCTCAATACGAGAACGCGGTCGCTCTCTCTGTCGGCAACGATACAGGGGTCGCCGAAGCCTACGTGCATAAAGTCGGGCGAAGCAGCGCCTTGTCCCTCGACAATGGCGAATTTATCGCCCCAGTTTGCGCCGTTATCCTCGCTTATGCGTGCGTGGAGGTCGATACGTCCGTTGTACACCATACCAATGTCCGAACCGCTGTGACGGTAGTCGGCTACTGCAATGAGATGGCCGTTTCTTGCCATTGCAATTGCGGGGATACGGTAGGGGATACCGCCCTTCTTTGTCACGAAGATTTCCTGCGAAGGCTCAACAACGGGGGCTTTGCGTACAACCTTGACAATGAAGTTAGAGGTGTTTGCAAACATATTGCTGCCCGATGTAACGTCGAATGTGAGTGCGGTGTTCTCGTCGGCATTCTCAACCGATACTGTTGCAGCCTCGCTTGAGTTTGCTGTGACAGCGCTGCCGCCGTTGGGTGTTACTGTAACGTCGGCTGTACCCGAACTTACAAAGTCGAAGCTATAGCCTGCTATTACATAATCCTCGTCCTCGGTTGTGAGCGAGTATGTTGCAATGTAAACGCCGTTGACTGTTGCATTTGCAAGGCAGGTGAAGAGCTGAATGTCGCCGTTGTCGTTGTAGCCTGCGATGTTCTTGCGGTTCTGTGTCTCGCTCAAGCAAACGTGGGGAACTGCTGTCGACTTCCAGCCCGATGCCCAAGTACCTGCAGCGTTGGTCTCGGTCCACTCTCCTGTAAGGGCTGTTACCGAGTACTCGGCCTGTCCCAGACGGATATTGAGTGTAGAGCCGGCATCGGCGCCGCCGTTCCAGAAGGCGAGCTTGTTGTCGCGGTTGTTTACCTTATTCGAGCTGTAGCCCTTCTCGTACATATAGAAATATGTATCGCCCGAGCCAAGGTCGGTCGATGTGGTGAACTGCCACATATCGGTGTAACCCTGGGGAAGCGCATTTGCATCTACAAGGATAGGGTATGACGAAGCACCGGTGTTGCCGAGCATCGCTGTGGGTGCCGCAAGGACCTTTGTTGCGCCTGCCTGCTTGTTGTAGAGCTTGTAGCCGTTGGTGTTGTCACCTACGAAAGCCCACAACTGTGCATCGACCGAAGCGTCCGAGATGTAGTCGCTGAGCTCGATGTGGTCGGCTGTTCCGTTGTCGGCAATTACAAAGCCGTTGGCTGCAATCTGCAGTGTGTACCAGGGTGTGCCCTGTGCAAACTGTCCGTCGGCTACCGTGGTTGTGTTGAAATACTGTACAACCTCAATGTCGGGGTTCTGCAACATATCGATGGCTGCGGTGGGGTCGAAATCGCCGGCCTCCACGAATTTCACCTTGTTGCCGGCGTCCATTGTGCTCCAACTGTCGATTGTCATCTGGTTGCTGCCACCCAGGTTGATATAGCTGTCTGCTATACCTTTGAAGTTTACTCTCACGCGCTCGCCGTCGCCTGCATCGGCAAACTCAAGGGCATCGCCCGCGCCCTTTACCAATGTACGGTCGCGCTTGATGAACTTGTTTGCGTGAATACTGAACAGATAGTAGTTCTCGTTGTCCAGTGTCAACACTGCAAACTGGTTTTGGGTGTTGGCGGCATCGACATTTGTGCCAAGGCCTGCATCGCTTGTAGAGCAGAATTGGCTACCGTCTGCCTTTACCGACCAACCGCCACGCTCGGTAGTGGATACCGTGTAGCATTTGTTGGGGTTGAAATCGGAAAGCTTGGTGATGCCTTCCGCCATTGCTGTTGTGATGAAAGCAAACAGCAATGATAAGAAAATGGAAATTTTTCTCATAAAGGTTAGTTTTAGTTAATAAATAAGGTTGTTTTTAGTTTCTCTGTAAATTCAACTGTTCCATATTTCCCAAGAGGCAAGTGCCTGAAGATACCACATTTCGTATCCGCTCTTTGTAGCTGCGCCCGCCTGTGCCCCTTTCTGCAGGAAGAGTGTATCCTGCGGATTGTACACAATGTCGTATAGCAGATGCTTCGCGGTGAGTTTGCCGTATGGAATGTCGGGGCATTGGTCAATGGCGTGTCCCACCATTCCCAGAGGGGTGCAATTTACTATAAGTGTGTGCTGCGACATTATATCGTCGGTGAGCTGCGCGTAGGCAATGGCATTCTCGCTCTCTTTGCGCGATACAAAAAGATATTCTATCCCCAGCGAACGCAGCGAACAGGCGATGGCCTTTGATGCTCCTCCCGTTCCCAGGATAAGCGCCTTCTTGTGGTGCTCCTCCAGCAGCGGTGCAAGCGAGCGTGTGAAGCCTATCACGTCGCTGTTGTGTCCTGTGAGGTGTGCCGTGCCGTCGGCACCGTGTGTCACCTTAACCACATTCACTGCATCTATTGCCTTTGCCTCGTCGCTTATAGAGCCGAGGTACTGCATCACCTGTACCTTGTAGGGTATTGTCACGTTGAAGCCGCACAGCTCGGGGTTCTCGGCTATTATTCGGGGCAGCTCGTTTATGTCGGCTATCTCAAAAGGGATATACTCGGCATCAATTCCTTCGTTCGCGAATTTGCTGTTGAAGAAGGCAGGTGATGCCGATTGTCCCAACGGATAGCCTATTATTCCGAATTTTTTCCTCATAGTGAACTGTAAATCACTTCAGGTATTCTGCAATGTTGTTCTCGATGCGTGAGTAGATGTCCTCGCACTCGTTCTTCACGAATGTCTCGCCGGTGATATTCTCGTAGAGCTCAATGTAGCGGTTGCTTATGCCCTCTACAATCTCGTCGGTCATTTCGGGTACCTGCTGTCCCTCCTTGCCCTGGAAGCCGTTCTCCATAAGCCACTCGCGCACGAACTCCTTCGACAACTGCTTCTGGGGCTCGCCTTTCTCGAATTTCTCCTGATAGCCCTCGGCGTAGAAGTAGCGCGATGAGTCGGGAGTGTGTATCTCGTCCATAAGGTAGATTGTACCGTTGTGCTTTCCGAACTCGTACTTTGTATCTACCAATATGAGGCCGCGCTCTGCTGCAATCTCTGTTCCGCGCTTGAAGAGTGCAAGTGTGTACTTCTCCAGCAGCTCATACTCCTCGTGGGTAGCAAGGCCCTGTGCAAGTATCTCCTCTTTCGAGATGTCCGCGTCGTGCTCGCCAATCTCTGCCTTTGTGGTGGGGGTGATGATGGGCTCGGGGAAACGCTCGTTCTCTCTCATACCATCGGGGAGCTTCACGCCGCAAATTTCACGTACTCCGCTCTTGTACGCTCTCCAGGCAGAGCCGCAGAGGTAGCCGCGTACAATCATCTCGACGGGGAAGCCCTCGCACATTACGCCTACGGTTACCATAGGGTCGGGGGTAGCGAGCTTCCAGTTGGGTACGATGTCTGCCGTAGCGTCGAGGAATTTTGCTGCAATCTGATTGAGCATCTGTCCTTTGAAGGGGATACCCTTGGGAAGAATCACGTCGAATGCCGAGATGCGGTCGGTTGCCACCATCACCAACTTGTCGTTGCCGATGCTGTAAACGTCGCGCACTTTTCCGTGATACACGTTTGTCTGTCCCTTGAAATTGAATTCGGTGTTTGTCAATGCTTTTGCCATAATTTTATATGTTTATGATTGTTTGTTTACTCTGTTTGATTTTTATTCATCTTTGTTCTCCTTGTCGAATGCGTCGTATGCCTCCACTATGCGTGTCACGAGCTTGTGGCGCACAATGTCCTTCTTGCCGAGCGTGATGAATCCTATCCCGTTCACGTCCTTCAGCACCTGCAGTGCCTGTATGAGTCCCGACGACTGGCGGTGGGGGAGGTCTATCTGTGTGAGGTCGCCCGTTATTATCATCTTGGTATTGTTGCCCATTCGGGTGAGGAACATCTTTATCTGTTGGGGTGTGGTATTCTGCGCCTCGTCCAATATCACTATCGCGTCGTTGAGAGTCCTGCCTCGCATAAAGGCGAGCGGCGCAATCTGTATCACATTAGTGTCCATATACTCCTTGAGCTTTGCCATAGGAATCATATCCTCCAGGGCATCGTAGAGCGGTTGCAGATAGGGGTCTATCTTGTCGCGCATATCTCCCGGCAGAAATCCGAGCTTCTCGCCTGCCTCCACGGCGGGGCGGCTGAGTATGATTTTGCGCACCTCGCGGTTCTTTAGTGCTCTTACTGCAAGTGCAATGGCTGTGTAGGTTTTTCCCGAACCCGCCGGACCTACCGCAAATATCATATCGTTCTTTGTGAATTCCTGTACCAGACGGCACTGGTTCTCGCTTCTTGGGTAAATGGGGCGACCGTGTATGTTGTATACAATTACATTGCTATCGGTTCCTCTGTCGCTTCTTTTTCCGTTTACAGCGTCTATTATCGCCTCTTCGTTTATGCTGTTGTATTTGCGGCTATGCTCGCACAGCAGCTCAATTACTTTATTGAAGCGTTCGAGTTCCTCCTCGTCGCCCATTGCTTTAATTATATTGTCGCGTGCAACTATGCGGAGCTTGGGGTGCAGTTTTTTTAGCATCTGAAGATGCACGTTGTTTGCTCCGTAGAACGATGCAGGGTCAATGTCATCAAGGATTATATGACGTTCTATCATCTATTTTTATATATAATATTATAGTATAATTTTTGCGAAGATAGTGATTATTCTTTTTTTTACCAAATTTTGCGTGGCATTAAGAGGCTGTTTAAACTTATATTGCCAAGTTTTTTATAGAGCAAAATAACATCGTCAACGAGCGCAATGTAAATGTTTTTTTATATACCCTAATAGACAACACTATTTTGCCGTTTGCAAGTAAAAAAAGTTGATTATATTTGCACAACTGTAGTTATGCTTATTATCTTAGCAAGCTAAGAAAATGTACGAACTAAAATAGATAAAATTATGAAAAGTGTTTTCAGAAATGCAAAGATCACATTTGCCACAGTGCTCCGTAGAATTTTATGCGGATTGTCAATTGTTGCAGTTGCGTCGTGCGCAAGCAATAGCGAACCAGTCGAGAGTAAGTCCAATGCAGAAAACCCTGTAATTGAGAATATTATGGCACGCCGCAGCATACGCCAGTATAAGCAGCAGGCTGTTGCCCGCGACACTATGAATCTCATTCTCGAGTGCGGCATAAACGCTCCCAACGGACAGAACAAACAGTCGTGGGAGGTGCGTGTGGTCGATAACAAGGCTACGCTTGACAAGATTAAGGAGCTGATGTCCGAGGGACGTGATATGAATGTAGGTTCTTGCTTCCGCAACGCTCCTGTAATGACCTTTATCGCCCGCGATAAGTCGTACGATTTTTCGGCATACGACTGCGGATTGCTCGCCGAGAATATGATGCTCTCGGCCACATCGCTGGGAGTGGGTTCGATATGCTTGGGCAGCCCTGTGCGTTTTATTATGGACAGCCCCCGCAAGGACGACATTCTCTCGATGCTTGGCTTTAGCGAAGGTTACGAGCTTTGTCTTTGCGTCGGATTTGGCTATCCCAATGAGTCGCCTGCAGCAAAGCCTCGTGATTGGAATAAAGTGAAATTTATTGACTGACAACTATTGTAGAATATCTTCTTATGAGTGCCCGCAGAAGTGTCGGGCATTCTTTTTTGCAAAATTCTTATTGTTATTTTGCCGATAATTGTGTACTTTTGTTAAAATTGCTATATTAGCGCCGTTGTTGTGCGGATATTTGATTGCAGGCGGTAAAATGCCGGCTTATATCTGCTCAAAATATTGACTACGTAGAAGCTGTTTGAATTTATATCGTTAAGAAGCTGTTTAAATTTATATCGTTAAGTTTTTTATAGGTCAAAAATAGTGCCAACGAGCAAAACGCAAGTTTACTTGCAGTTTTTCGGCGAGTGCAGCCTATTTTGGCGCAATGCAAAAGTGGAATGTTTTATTATT
>JAFZIA010000135.1 GCA_017554605.1 Bacteroidaceae bacterium | reverse complement strand
TTTTGTGCAAGGTTTTTTGTTTCTTTTTTTCGCAAAAAAAGAAAGCAGAAGAAAATACTACAACGAGAGAATAGCCGTAAAATAACACCGGGAAGGTGGTTGAAAGAATTGTTATCCACAGTAAATTTCTACTGAACCGTTGTTTGCCGATATTTTTGTCCTCAGTAGAAATTTATTTAATGTGGACAATATTTAAAGTCTACATTTATTCAAACATATTTTGTTTCTTTTTTTCAAAAAAAAGAAAGTAAAAGAAGACATTGCAATTAAAAAATATCCGTAGAACAACACCGAGAAGGTAGCTGAAAGAGTTATTATCCGCACCTTTTTTCTACTGAGCCATTTTATCCTCAGTCGGAATTTATTTGTTGCTCAATCCGTTTTTGCTCCAAAAATCCATATACTGCTGTGCGACTTTCTGCGGAGTGTGGTGGCGCTTGATGTACTCTATGCTGTCGAGCTGCATTTGCGCTATACGCTCTTTGTGCAAAAGAATATCCTGCAATTTGTTGTAAATGTCCTCCTCGTCGGGGAGTACGTTTATCATAGGGCGCAACTCCTTTTCGCCCAAAATATCGTAACACTCCTCCTCGGCTCCTCCAACAACAATCTTGCCTTTTGTCATTGCAAGGAGGGCATTCATTCCTGGGGAGTAACCGTAAATCTGGTCGAGGAGGATGTCGCAGTCGTCCACCATCTTGGAATATTGCCTGTACGGTACATTCTCGGCACGCAGAATCTCGCACTTGTCGGGGTAGCGGGAGTGCAGGCGTTCAAGGGCCCGCAGCATTATGTCGGTACCTTTGTATATGCTGCGGCTCTTTTGTATGCCGATGAAAAAACGCACTTTTCTATTGCCGTCGTATATTTGCGGCTCTGCTGTTTCTGTTGCTATTGGAAAAGGTATGTATGTGAGTTTGTCGATGTGCTTTCCCGCGTAGGCTGTGTGGTACTCGTACATTCCTGCTATTATTCCGTGGCAGTCGTCGGCTATTATGCGGTTGAGCGTGGCTTTGGGCGTTCCTTGCCAGTCGGCTTTCTGTTCATCTATGTAACTGTTTGTAATAGGGGTGTTGCCTATGTTGAAGTCGGAATATCGGAACGCGGGGGGCATTGCGGCCGCACATTCCACCCAGTAGGCGTCGATGCCGTATGCGCCGAGGAACATCTTTTTGTTGTTCCTGCGCAGATATTTGTATATCGGCAGTATGCGCTCGGCTTTTAGTTCAAGGAACATTGGGTTTATAATCTGTACAATGTCGTAGCCGTGCAGCAGCGGCAGTGTGGACCAGGTCTTTAGAAGATACAGTAAGCCGCCCAACTTTCCCTCGCTGCGCACGAGTGATATGTCGCGCTGGTAGTTTTTCCAAAAATCGCCGTTGCTCACAACACATACTTTGTGCCCGAGTGAGCGCAGTCCCTCGGCAAGTGTCCAGTGTACGTTGCTGTATTCGCCTATTAACAGTATCTTCATTTTTTTGGAGGTTTGTGGCGGGGTATTATCAGCCGCAGTATCTTTAGTCCTGCAGTGTGGTTGGCAAATAAGCGGAAAATCTTGTATTTGAACACGTAGGGGGCGTAGGGGAGGGGGTATAGTCCCAACGGTTGCAGTCGGGTGGTGCATATATGGTGTATCTCGCGTGCGCTGCGACCGTCGTACATTAGGTTGAGTATTGTGTCGACGGTAAGCATAGTCATTTTATGGGCCAAGCCGCGGCGCTGTATGCTGTTGCTTGTTTCCCTGTGCTCGTTGCCGAAGGCTGTCAGTCTCTCGAGTAGTGCAAGGAGGTCGTTTATGCGTTTATCCTCGAACTGCCTGTTGTTATTCGAGGTAATGGAGTCGGGGCGCACGCAGTAGTTGTACACTGTGGCGTTGCTGTCGATGAGGCTCTTGGCATAGTAGTGCAGCTTGGTGTTGAACTCTTCGTCTTCGTGATAAACTCCCGGCTCGAAGCGTACGTTGTGCCTTGTTGCAAGGTCGCGCTCGAAAATGTATGTGCAGGGGCTGCCCGAGAGGTGTTCCTGTATCATATATTGCGCTCCGCTTATGGTGTTGCCGGTCTTCAGCGGTCCGGGCTTTACGGTGGCTGGGCTGTTGTTGTGTGTTACGGTGTATCTTATGCGCAGTATCTGCGGCTGTTCGTTGTGCAACAGCTCTATGCAGGGGGCGAGGGTGTCGTGCAGCAGACAGTCGTCGGCGTCTACAAACTGCAGGTATCTGCCCTGTGCCTCCTCTATGCCTCTGTTGCGTGCCGCTCCCGGTCCTCCGTGCGGGGCTTGTATCAGCTTGACGTGTGTCTCGGGGAATTTTTCTTCAATCCACAAGGGCGGCTGCTGCGAGCCGTCGTCCACCACGATTATCTCGTAGCTCTCTACTGTCATCTTTTGGCCGATGATGCTTCTTATGCAACGCTCTACGAGTGGTGCGGGGAGATTGTAGTGGGGTATAATGAAGGATATGAATATCATAGCTCTCTCCTTAGCAAAGTTTCTTGTGCAACAGTGCGTTCAGTTTGCAATGGATAGTTGAACCTAAAATGGCAAATGTGGTGAATTTAATCTTCTGCTTCAATGGGATTTCCATCTTGTACAGCTCTGCAATGGAGAGCTTCTCGTCCTTCAGCATATTGCACGCTGCCTTGTATTGCTCCTTTGTGCCGTCGCTGCAACGCAGCAGGTCGGTAAGGCAGTCGAGTGCCTTGAAGAGTATATCGCGGCTCTCGGCTTCCATCTTGTACTCTTTCTTTATCTTGTTGTAGAGTGTCACAAGGTTCTTGTATCTGTCGTGCAGTGTGATGAACGAGTATGTGCGCGAAATGCTGTTGTCGCGGTCGTAATAGTAGTAGAAGCCGGCGTCGGAGTAGTAGATGGTGCGGCTGCTCTCAATGAGCATCGGTGTTGTGAGTATGTCCTCAAAGACTTCGCCCTCGGGGTAGCGTATGAAGAAGAAGAGGTCCGAACGGTATATCTTGTTCCAGGCAAAGCAGTGCTCGTAGCCCTTGCGCTTTATCCAGTCGGGGAACAGCCTGTCGTCGGATATTTTTTGTGGCTCGAACGAGATTACTGTGCTGTCGGGCGACTCGTAATGCATCACTACGGGATATTCCAAAATGTCAATGTCGGGGTTGGACAGCAGTATCTGCATATTGTAGTAGTATGTGCCCGATGCTATTGTGTCGTCGCCGTCGACAAATGTGATGTATTCGCCCTGCGCTACAGCGAGTCCTGCGTTGCGCGCCGACGATAGTCCGCCGTTCTTCTTGTGTATTACCTTTACCTTGTCGCACTCCTGCGCGTAGCGGTCGCAGATTGCACCGCAACTGTCGGGCGAACCGTCGTCGACAAGTATCAGCTCGTAGTCGGTGTACATCTGCTGCAAGATGCTCTCAATGCAATTCTGCAGATAGCGTCTCACTTTATACACCGGTACTATGATACTTAGTTTCATTGCTCTTTATTTATGTGCAGTGCTGTTTTTTATAATCAGTTGCGAAGATAGCAAATAATAATTAACTTATCCATATTATATTGTCTAAATTTATGGCAGATGCAAAATTAATTAAGAAGCTGTTTGAAATTTATGTCCGCTGTCTTGCGACTATCGGTGGCATTCGTTGTAGTTTTGCTCATTAGTACGAAGATTAACGAAGATTAAAATTTAAACAGTTTCTAATAATTTGACAAAATGTCGGGAAATTTGCCGTTTTTTTGTATCTTCGCAAGAATTTAGCGGCAGTATATGCATTTGACGGAAGAAAAGGATAGGAACAAGGGCGGGGAGCACGACGGCTACGGACGTGTGCTCAAATATCTGGGCATCTTTGGCGGTGCCCAGGGGCTGTCCATTCTCCTCAATATGCTGCGTACAAAAATTGCGAGCAAGCTGCTGGGCGTTGCCGGACAGTCGGTGATTGCCTTGTCGAACCGCACGATACAGATGTTCAGCGATGCTACGGGACTGAGCCTTTCGTTCAGCGCCATAAGGGCTTTGTCCGATGCATACGAGAATGCCGACGCGGCAGTGGTGGAGCGCTGTGTAAAGGTGGTGAGGAGCGTGGCGCTTTTTACGGGACTTTTGGGAATGCTGCTTATGCTTGTTGTTACCCCTTACATCAGCGACTGGATTTTCGAGGATAGCAGCGTCTATTACTCGGGGCGTTTCCTGGCCCTCTCGCCTGTTGTGTTCTTTATGGCTGTCTCCAATGGCGAGATTGCAATACTGCGCGGTACAAGGCAACTGAACAAGGTGGCAATATACAGTGTGGCAACATCTGTGGTGTCGTTGCTGGTGGCTGTACCCCTCTATTCCTTTGTCGGGATAGGCGGTGTGTTCCCGGCCATATTTGCAACGGCTTTCTTGCAGATGTGTGTCCTGCTCTATTTCTCGTTGCCTCTGTATGCCTACAGGGTAGCTCCATTCTCCTTTGCTGTCCTGCACGAGGGAATTGACATAGTAAAGCTAGGGGCTGGTTTTATATTTGCCTCTATCCTCAACTCCTCTGCAATGTGGCTTATATGTGCGCTGTTGTCCAATTTAGGCGACGGCGAGAGCGCGGGGCTCTTCAACACTGCTGTCGTGATGATTACTATGCTCCCGGGAGTGCTTTTTGCAGCGCTCGACTCGGAGTATTATCCGCGCCTCTCGGGTGCAGTGGAGAATATTGCGCTGCGTAACCGTATGATTAATGAGCAGGTCGAGGTACAGCTTCTTGTGCAGTCGCCGCTGCTTGTAGCGTTTATGGTTGCGATGCCCCTGCTGGTGCCGCTCTTCTACGACGGGGAGTTTATGCCTGCTGTGTCTATGGCGCAGATTGCATTGGTTGGAATGTTTATGCGTGCAATGACCTATCCTGTCTCCTTCCTGACACTTGCCAAGAGCGATACTCTCCTGTTTGTCTTTTTCGAGAGTATATATAATGTTCTCCTTGTTGCGCTTGTGGTGGGGGGATATGTTACAATGGGTTTTATAGGTGTAGGTGCGGGTATAGCTTTGGCGCATACGCTCGATTTTCTGCTTGTATATTCTGTGCTCAAATTCAGGCACTCTTTCAAACTATCGGGCAATGTCGCGCGGTATTTCTTTATGCAGTTGCCGTTCTTCCTTGCAATGGCATACTGTGTTGTCTGGGGTGTCTCGGGCTGGGGCTATTGGGTGTTGGGTGCAATGTGTGCGCTCCTCTCGTTGGTGGTCTCTGTCTGTTTTTTGAGAAAGTATACAATGCTCCCCGATGCGTTCAAACGGTTATATAGGAAAATTCTAAGAAAATCCAATAAATGAGAAAAATACTCTTTTTAATATCCCTGCTCTCTGCTGTACCGTCGCTTGTGCGTGCGCAGAGCGACAGTATCGCCTTGTCGTCACCGTTCAGTTTCGAGTTGCTGCTCAGCGGAAATTTCGGCGAGCTGCGTTCGAACCATTTTCACGCGGGAATCGACTTCAAGACTCAGGGAGCAGTGGGACGTCCAATCCTGGCTCCTGCCGACGGATACATCTCGCGTGCTACGGTCACAGCCGGTGGTTACGGGCGTGCTATATATGTTACTCACAACAACGGATACATTACCGTGTATGGTCATTTGGACAGTTTCATTGCTCCCGTTGCCGAGCGTGTGCGCCAGCAACAGTACAGCGGCGAGTATTTTGCGGTAGACGTCAGCTTCGATGAGGGCGAATATAGAGTGATGCGTGGCGATACTATTGCATTTGCCGGTAATAGCGGATATTCATTCGGCCCGCACCTGCATTTCGAGGTACGCGCCAACGATGGCAGTCTGCTTGTCAGTCCTATGCGATTTTACCTCGATAAACTAACCGATACAAAAGCGCCGCGTGTGCAGGCTGTGGCTCTCACTCCGCGTCAGGGGCAGGGCATTGTCGAGGGCGGTTGTTCCACCGTTGTGCGCAAGGTCGTTCAGTCGGCTTTGCGCGATACGCTGCAAGCGTGGGGCTGGGTGGGCTTTTCTCTTAAATGCGACGATATAATGAATAATACCTCCAATAAATACGGCGTATATTCGGTTGAGTTGTTTGTTGACGACTCGTTGCGTTTTTGCAGTCGTATGGACGAATATCCGATAGCCGACACTCGTTTCATTAACGCCAGCGTCGATTATCCTCGATATTTTGAAAAAGGCGAGTGGTTCTGGCGCTCTTATATTTTGGAGAATAACCCTTTGCCAATACTCTCTGCCGATAAAAACAGAGGGTGGGTGGATATTGACCAAGAGCGCCTGTACAATGTGAAATATCGCATTGCCGACTTTCACGGGAATATTACACAATGCAATTTTGTTGTCGAGGGAAAATGCGATACAATCCAGCAGCCTTGCGACACTGCAGCTCATTATCTCTATTGGTTCATAAACAATACCATTGCCTACGAAGGAATGAGGCTCGATGTTCCCTCGGGGCAACTTTTTGAGAATACGGCGCTCGCGGTACAGGAGCAGCCGTCGCGATACGGAATATCGCGCTGCTACAGTTTCGGCAGTACGGTTGTGCCGCTGCGCAAGGAGGCGCGCATCAGCTTGCAGGTAAATGATACCTTGGGGCTCGACTCCTCGAAACTCTACATCTGCAGGCTGATGGAGAAGGGACACGTGGCTGTTGGCGGAGAATATAAGGACGGACGCGTGACGGCCAATGTCCCGCTCCTGGCAACATACGAGGTTGCCGTGGATACTGTGCCTCCTTCGGTCAAGCCCGTTGCTCCGAAGAATTGGGCGCGCAACGGGCAGATAGTATTCTCTGTTGGCGACAAAGGGCGCGGGATAAAGAGCTTCAAGGGGCTGCTCGACGGCAAATTCATACTTTTTGAGTACAGCAGCAAGAGCGGAAGGCTCACCTGCAATATGCGTCGCGAAAAAGTGAGGCGCGGCAAGCACCAACTGCTCCTTACCGTAACCGACAATGCGGGAAATACCACTACAATAGAAAGAACAATAACTTATTAATATATTAAAGACTATGAAAAAGATTCTTATTCTTATCCTGTTCGCAGTGGCAGCTATCCACTCGTCGCAGGCGTGTACAAACTTCATCGTCGGCAAGAAAGCATCGGCCGACGGTTCGGTGTTCATCTCTTACAGTGCCGACAGCTACGGAATGAGCGGCTTTGTGGCCCATTTCCCCGCAGCGGTGCACCCCGAGGGTACAATGCGCGAAATATACAATTGGGACTCGGGCGAGTATCTGGGTGTCATTCCCGAGGCGCGCCGCACATACAATGTGCTCGGAAACATCAACGAGCATCAGGTGGCAATTGCCGAGACAACATTCGGCGGAAGGGAGGAGCTTGTCGATACAACCGGAATCCTTGACTACGGAAGCCTTATCTACATTGCCCTGCAGCGTTCAAAGAGTGCACGCGAGGCAATACAGGTAATAACATCGCTGGTAGAGGAGTACGGATACTACAGCAGCGGCGAGAGTTTTTCTATTGCTGACAAGAACGAGGCGTGGATATTTGAGATTGTAGGCAAGGGCGGCAAGGAGAAAGGTGCTGTGTGGGTGGCAATACGTATTCCCGACGACTGCATTTCGGCTCACGCCAACCAGGCGCGTATCCGCAAGTTCAATATGAAGGACAAGGAGAATGTGCTCTACTCAAAGGACGTGATAAAATTTGCACGCAAGATGGGCTACTTCAACGGCAAGGACGAGGATTTTGATTTTGCGGCAGCATATTGCCCAGCCGACTTTGGCGGATTGCGCTATTGCGACGCACGTGTGTGGAGCTTCTTCAATATGTTCGGTAGCGAGGATATGAACAAGTATCTTGCTTGGGCATCGGGCGATGCTACAGCCGAGCCTATGCCCCTTTATATGAAGCCCAAGGCTCCTATAAGCCTCAAGGATATGCAGATGGGTATGCGCGACCACTACGAAGGTACACCCTTTGATGTTACAACAGACCTCGGTGCAGGTCCTTTCAATATGCCTTACCGCCTTTCGCCCCTCAGCTTCGAGGTTGACGGAAAAGAGTATTTCAACGAGCGTCCTATCTCAACTTTCCAGACAGCATTTACATTCGTAGCACAGTTGCGCAGCTTTATGCCCGATGCTGTAGGCGGTGTAATGTGGTTCGGTACCGACGATGCAAATATGGTAGTGTTCACCCCCGTATATTGCTGTGCAACCGAGGTTCCCGAGTGCTACAAGGAGTGCAATGCCGACCCTTTGCAGTTCTCTTGGAACTCTTCTTTCTGGGTGTTCAACTGGGTGGCCAATATGGTATATCCCAAATACTCAATGGTGATAGACTATGTGCGTGAGACACAGTTCACACTCGAGGACGAGATATATGAGAATAGCCTTGCAGTGGAGAAAGAGGCTCTTGCAGTCTATGCTACATCGCCCAAATTCGCAGTGAAGATGTTGACCGACTATACTTGCGCTTCGGCCGAGCTTGCACTCTCTGAGTGGAAGGAGCTTGGCGAGAGAATGATTGTGAAGTACAACGACTTTGCAGTAAAGCAGACCGATGGCAAAAAGTTCCTGCGCGGAAAGACCGGCAACGGAACTCGTCTGACACGTCCCGGTTACCCCGAGGAGTACCGCCGTGCTATTGTTGAGCAGACTGGTGACAAGTATCTTATGCCAAAGGCAAAGTAAAAAGGGCTGCAGACAGGTGGAACGCAGCTTGTTTGCAAGCTGTTTGGCAACTGTTTAGAATTTTTTAATAAAAAATAGGCAGTATATGAAATAATTGCATATCTTTACGCAATTGTTCGGCATAAGAGATATTCTGTGCATTTATAATGCGGGGCTCTTGTGCCAGGTTGACAAAACAGCTTATTGACTAACTGACTAAAAATATAACATTATGGACCAGGAATTGATTAAAATGGTAACGGCAAAGGCTGCCGAGTGGCTCTCACCCGCATACGACGAGGAGACACGCAAAGAGGTACAGGCAATGCTCGACAACGAGGACAAGACTCCTCTTATCGACTCTTTCTACAAGGACCTTGAGTTCGGTACAGGCGGTCTGCGCGGAACTATGGGCGCAGGCAGCAACCGTATGAACATATACACCGTAGGTAAGGCTACCCAGGGATTGGCCAACTACCTCAACGAGTGCTTCAAGGACCTTGAGCAGATTTCGGTAGTAGTGGGCCACGACTGCCGTAATAACAGCCGCCTTTTTGCCGAGATTTCGGCAAATATCTTCTCGGCTAACGGAATCAAGGTATATCTCTTCGAGGATCTCCGTCCCACACCCGAGATTTCTTTCGCTATCCGTCACTTGGGTTGCCAGAGCGGTGTGAACATCACTGCCAGCCACAACCCCAAGGAATACAACGGTTACAAGGCATATTGGGACGACGGTGCACAGATGCTCGCACCCCACGATGTGAACACCATCAAGCACGTGGAGAGCGTGAAGGTAGAGGATATAAAGTTCCAGGGTAACCCCGAACTTATCGAGATTATCGGTGAGGAGGTTGACAACATCTTCCTCGACGAGGTAAAGACTCTCATCATTGACCCCGAGGTTATTGCACGCCACAAGGACCTCAAGATTGTCTATACTCCCATTCACGGTTGTGGCCGTGTGCTCATTCCCTCGTCGCTTCGCCGTTGGGGATTCGAGAATATCCACTGCGTAGAGGAGCAGATGGTTAAGGACGGTAACTTCCCCACTGTAGTGTCGCCCAACCCCGAGAATCCCGAGGCAATGACAATGGCCATCAACCTTGCTAAGGAGATTGACGCCGACCTCGTAATGGCTTCGGACCCCGATGCCGACCGTCTGGCCATCTCTTGCAAGAACAGCAATGGCGAGTGGATGATTATCAACGGTAACCAGACCTGTATGATGTTCCTCTACTATATCATTACACAGTACACCAAGCTCGGCAAGATGACCGGCAAGGAGTTCGTTGTAAAGACAATCGTTACAACCGAGGTAATCAAGAACATTGCCGAGAAGAACAACCTCAAGATGTACGACTGCTACACTGGCTTCAAATGGATTGCAAAGGTTATCCGCGACAACGAGGGTATTGCAAAATATATCGGCGGTGGCGAGGAGAGCTTCGGTTTCCTGGCCGAGGACTTCTGCCGCGACAAGGACGCTGTATCGGCTTGTAGCCTCATTGCCGAGGTTGCTGCCTGGGCCAAGGAGAACGGCAAGACTCTCTATGAGCTTCTGCTCGACATCTATGTAGAGTATGGCTTCTCTAAGGAGATTACAGTGAACGTGGTTAAGCCCGGCAAGAGCGGTGCCGACGAGATTCGTCAGATGATGGAGAACTTCCGCGCCAATCCTCTCAAGGAGATGGCGGGCGAGAAGGTTGTCTGCTACAAGGACTTCAAGGCTATGAAGCAGACCGACGTTGACGGCAATGTGACAGACATTGATATGCCCGAGCCCTCGAACGTGCTCCAGTATTTCACCGAGAGCGGCCACAAGGTATCGGTACGTCCTTCGGGAACAGAACCCAAGATTAAGTTCTATATGGAGGCTAAGGCCACAATGAACAGCCGCGAGGATATTCTTGCTGCAACAGCTACTGCCGATGCAGTAATTGAGCAGATGAAGCAGGCGATGGGTATCTGATAGCTTTTGATGATTGAAGTATGGCCTATAAGGGCCTGTGCAATAACAGCCGGCGTGTCATAAATGATGCGCCGGCTGTGTTTTAATGTTTCAGCGGGTAACTCGGCTCAGTAGAAATTTACTGTGGATAATAATTCTTTCAACCACCTTCCCGGTGTTATTTTTCGGCTATTCTCTCGTTGTAGTATTTTCTTCTGCTTTCTTTTTTTGCGAAAAAAAGAAACAAAAAACCTTGCACAAAAGAAATTGTCGCAAGTTCCCTTTGCTCGTGCC
>JAFZIA010000134.1 GCA_017554605.1 Bacteroidaceae bacterium | reverse complement strand
GGGCACAATGCAATTTGGGATATTGCTACGGAACAGGATCAGGAGTAGAAAAAGACCCGACAGAGGCTGTCAAATGGTACCGGAAAGCAGCGGAGCAAGGACAAGTCAATGCGCAGTACAATTTAGGCCTATGCTACGAAATAGGAGTAGCAAAAGACCTGGCAGAGGCTGTCAAATGGTACCGGAAAGCAGCGGAGCAAGGACACGCCGATGCAAAAGCAGCACTGCAACGACTGAACAAAAAATAAGAAATACTATGAAACTGAAAGAAAATACCATACTCAAGAACGGAGAGTACCGCATAATCCGCACCCTTGGACAGGGCGGCTTTGGAATAACCTACCTTGCCCAACAAACAGACCTCTACCGCAATGTAGTTATAAAGGAATTCTTCATAAAGGACCATTGCGAGCGCGACAATGCCACCCGCCGTGTATCACTCGGCACAAGCGGCAGCCGCGAAATGATAGAACGCTTCCGCGAGAAGTTCGTGAAGGAGGCACGCAATATTGCCGCATTCGACCACCCGAACATTGTGCGTGTGATAGGTGTCTTTGAGGAGAACAACACCGCATATTATGTGATGGAGTATCACAGCGCAGGCTCTCTTGGCTCGCTTGTGGATAATCGTGGCGCGCTGAACGAAGATGACGCGCTATATTATATCCGTCAAGTAGCATCGGCACTCAAATATATGCATTCTAGCAAAATGATGCACCTCGACATTAAGCCCGACAATATACTCGTGAACAGCAGGGGCGAGGCCGTGCTCATAGATTTTGGACTCTCCAAGCGTTACGACGAAAATGGTAAGGCAACCACTACCACTCCCATTGGAATAAGTCACGGATACGCACCTATGGAGCAGTATAATCCTGGTGGAGCGGATGAGTTCTCTCCCGCAATCGACGTATATTCGCTTGGTGCAACGCTCTTTACGCTGCTTACGGGCGAGATGCCTCCCCCAGCGCTGCAGTTGGTGGATAGCCGCAGTTTGCAGGGTGACCTTGCTGCAAAAAATGTAAGCGGTGCTGTTGCCGAAGCTGTTATAAAGTCAATGTCCTTTATGAAGGAGGCGCGCCCGCAGAGCGTAGACGAGTTCCTTGCATTGCTCGATGCGCAGCCTGCAACCGGCAATAGTGCGCCTTTCTCTTCAAATACGCTGAACAGCGGTACTGTGTCGCGTTCAGCAGATGAGAAGAACGGCAACAATGGCGCTTCCCGTCTCGTTGCGCCGATGAACAATGATAGCGCAGAAGTATCCCGCTCCGCAGCAAGGACCGTGAACAGCGGTACTGTGTCGCGTTCAGCAGATGAGAAGAACGGCAACAATGGCGCTTCCCGTCTCATTGCGCCGATGGACAATGATAGCGCAGAAGTTTCCCGCTCCGCAGCAAGGACTGTGAACAGCGGTACAGTGTCGCGTTCGGTTGAGGAAAAGGGCAGCGGTGTCTCTCGTCCCATTGCGCCAATGAACAACAACGGTGCTGCAACCGCGGACAATGAACCCAAAAAGCCTTTCAACTGGAAAATTCCCGTGGGTATTGTAGCTGCAATACTGTGTGTTGTATTTGCGGGAGTGGGAATAAATAACTGCAACGACGAGCGTGCCGAACAAGAGAGATTGGCTATAATAGAAAAGACAAGGCGCGATTCAATTGCCAACCTCCCCGGTAAACTGTATGTAACCACAACCCCTGCTGGTGCTACTGTAACCGTCGACGGCAGGCGCATTGGTACTACTCCCATAAATGCATACGAACTAAAAAAAGGAAACTACACGGTAAAAATTGGAAAAGAGGGCTACAGCACATATACAAAAAGTATAACAATATCTGCCGACCCTGTTATTATAAATGAAACCCTCACAGCAAAGCCCGTTGAACAGAAAGCAGCAAGCAAGCCATCTACAGTAGATGTTGCAAAATGTTACAACGACGGAGTAGAAGCATATAATGCAAAGAATTACACCGAAGCAGTAAGGCTGTACCGCATTGCGGCAGAACAAGGCTACGCCGATGCGCAAAACTATCTGGGCTACTGCTGCGAAAGAGGATTAGGAGTAGAAAAAGACCCAAAAGAGGCTGTAAAATGGTACCGGAAAGCAGCGGAGCAAGGACAAGTCAATGCGCAGTACAATTTAGGCATTTGCTATGAATATGAAAAAGGAGTAGCAAAAGACCCGACAGAGGCCGTTAAATGGTACAGAAAAGCGGCAGAACAAGGCTACGCCGATGCGCAAAACAATTTGGGATATTGCTACGAAAATGGATTAGGAGTAGAAAAAGACCCGAAAGAGGCTGTTAAATGGTACAGAAAAGCAGCAGAGCAGGGACACGCACACGCGCAGCACAATTTAGGCATTTGCTATGAATATGAA
This sequence comes from Bacteroidaceae bacterium, assembly GCA_017554605.1. GTDB lineage: Bacteria > Bacteroidota > Bacteroidia > Bacteroidales > Bacteroidaceae > HGM04593. The sequence goes on along the minus strand of JAFZIA010000134.1, from coordinate 34,048 downwards.
ATAGGAGTAGGAAAAAAACCGACAGAGGCTGTTAAATGGTACAAGAAAGCGGCTGAACAAGGACACGCGCGTGCGCAAAACAATTTGGGATATTGCTACGCAAACGGATTAGGAGTAGAAAAAGACCCGAAAGAGGCTGTTAAATGGTACAGAAAAGCGGCTGAACAAGGACACGCACTCGCACAGTGGAATCTGGGATATCGCTACGAAAAAGGATTAGGAGTAGAAAAAAACCTTACAGAGGCTGTTAAATGGTACAAGAAAGCGGCAGAACAAGGAGACGCCGATGCAAAAGCAGCACTGCAACGATTGAACCAGTAACCCACAACAACAAAACAGCAACCCACAATGGAACCATTCGAAATAAATATACTCGGCTGCGGCTCGGCACTGCCCACCACCCGCCACAACCCAAGCACACAGGTGGTGCGCATTGGCAACAGGCAGTTTATGATAGACTGCGGCGAGGGCACGCAGTTGCAGTTGCGCAAATCGCACCTGCACTTCTCGTTCATCGACCACGTATTCATATCGCACCTGCACGGCGACCACTGCTTCGGTCTCATTGGAATGGTTTCATCATTCGGGCTGCTGGGGCGCAAGACACCCCTGCACATATATGCCCCCGCTCCTTTGGAAGAGATTATGCAGCCGCAACTCGACTTCTTTTGCAAGGAGCTTGCCTACAAGGTTGTTTTCCACACAATACACCCCGACAGGAACTGCATAATATACGAAGACAAGACAATAACAGTGGAGACACTGCCGCAGAACCACCGTATCCCCTGTTGCGGTTTCCTGTTCAAGGAGAAGCCCAAGCTACGGCATCTGCGGGGCGACGTCATAGAGTTCTACAAGATTCCCCACTATATGCGCAAAGCAATAAAGGAGGGAGCCGACTACATCACCCCCGAGGGCGAGACAATACCCAACAGCCGCCTCACAAGCAACGCCGACCCCTCGCGCAGCTACGCCTACTGCAGCGACACCCTGCCCTGCCCGCACAATATCCCTCTGATAGAGGGTTGCGACCTGCTCTACCACGAGGCTACATTTGCAGAAGATATGAAAGAGCGTGCCGCACAGACCCACCACAGCACAGCCCGGCAAGCAGCCGAATTTGCAAGGGAGGCAAAGGCTAAAAGACTGATAATAGGACACTTCTCGTCGAGATACACCGACGAGGCGCCGCTCCTCGACGAAGCTGCCGCAATATTCCCCGACACCCGACTCGCCGGCGAGGGCAAATGCTTCAGTATCGGCTGAGCCTATTCAAGCCCCTTAAGAAAAATTAAAATATATTCCGCCATCGCCTCTTAAACCCACACTATTAAAAACCGTCTAAACAAAGAGACACAGCCAAAAGAACCCAAAATGACAAAAAGCGACAAGAACTGCAACAACAGCGACTTTATAGAAAAGTTGCACAACCCCGCTACACAGTCGGCTGCATTCTCTACCATTGTAAGAGAGTACAGCGAGAGGCTCTATTGGCACATACGGCGTCTGGCACTCACGCACGACGACACTAACGACATACTGCAGAACACATTCATCAAGGCGTGGAACAACATAGACAAATTCCGTGGCGACTCGCAACTGCTCACGTGGTTGTACCGCATAGCCACTAACGAGACACTCACATACATAGGCCACAAGCAGATTGAGACAGTGTCGCTCGACAGCGACGAGGGCAGCGTGGCAAACGAGCTCGAGAGCGACCCGCTGTTCAGCGGCACACACGCCGATGCCCTTTTTCACGAGGCCATCAACCGCCTTCCCGAGAAACAGCGCCTTGTATTCAATATGCGCTACTTCGAAGATATGAAATACGAAGAGATATCGGAGATACTCGATACCACCACCGGCGCGCTGAAGGCATCGTACCACATTGCAGTAAAAAAAATTGAAGAATATGTATCGTCGAAAGATTAAACTTTCACACGGCAATGGAGTCAAAATAAATGAGAAGAAGAAATAAAGCGATGAAGAAGAAAAACAATTTCAGAGTACCCCAGGGATATTTCGAGCAGTTCCACGATACAATGATGGAACAGATTGGAAACAAGCCTTCAAAGGTACACCCTATATTCGGCATACACAACCAATGGAAATATGCAGCAGCAATAGCACTGCTATTTATCGGTGGAGGAGCATTGTACATTAAAGACACAATCGACAACAAACAGATGTATGCACAAAGCGAGGAGTACAGCATAGAATTCATAGACGAGATGCTCGACAACTACCCCATAGACGACTATACATTCTACACCTACCTTACATCCAACGAATTATAAACCACAATAACCTATGAAAAGAATAGCAACACTTTTGCTCGTACTGCTCTGCACTGTATCAATAGCAACCGCACAAGAGAGCAAGCACAACAATAACCGTAGAAAATTCTCGCCCCAGGAGTACCAGGAGCAGCAGAAAGCCTTTATAACCGAGCAGGCAAAGCTCACCCCCCAGGAAGCCGAGGCATTCTTCCCCCTGTACTTCGACCTTCAAAAGAAAAAATGGGCCATAAACAAGGAAGCACGCGGCAATGCACGCCTCAAGCGAGGAGAGACACCCACCGAGGAGCAATGCGTTGCAATGGTAAACGATTTTGCCGATGCCAAAGTAAAGATAGCACAGCTCGAGAAGGAGTATATTTCACTCTACCTCAAGGCTATTCCCGCACAGAAGATTATGCTTATACAGCACGCCGAGGAGCGCTTCCAGCGTGAGATGCTTAAGAGAATGTGGAACGGCAAGAACAGGAAGAAAGAGCAGAAAAAAGATTAATGACATATAACAAGAATCGGGTGACAAAAAAGGATTGTCACCCGATTCTTATTATAAAAGTCTGTTGCGCAAGAAACGGGGAATCACTCCCCCTCGCAACGCTTCGCCTCGTTCCAAAGAATATCCATCTGCTCAAGCGTCATATCCTTAAGGTTCATACCCAGCTTTATTGAATGCTCCTCCACATAATTGAACCTATTACGGAATTTACGGTTAGTAAGCTCCAGTGCATTGTCGGGGTTAATGCCATAGAAACGGGCAATATTCACAAGCGAGAAGAGATAATCGCCGAACTCCTTCTCGGCCTTAACCTTGTCGCCCTTGTCAAGTTCCACCTTGAGCTCGGCAAGTTCCTCGTTCACCTTGGCCCACACATCGTCCCTGTTGTCCCAATCGAAGCCCACATTGGCAGCCTTCTCCTGCATACGATAAGCCTTTATGAGCGAAGGGAGCGACACGGGCACACCGCTCAGAATGGTCTTGTTCCCTCCCTTCTCGTTCATCTTCAGTTGCTCCCAGTTTTTGGAGACCTCGCCAGCCGTCTCGGCCACTGCAGTGCCGAACACGTGCGGGTGACGATAGATGAGCTTCTCGCACAGGCGGTCGCACACGTCCTTAATGTCGAACTCCCCTTTTTCGCTCGCAATCTTTGCATAGAATGCCACGTGCAGCAGCACATCGCCCAGCTCCTTGCATATATTCTGCGTATCATCGGCAATAAGGGCATCGGAAAGTTCAAAAACCTCCTCGATACTGTTTGCACGCAGGGACTCGTTTGTCTGCTTGCGGTCCCACGGACATTTTTCGCGCAGCTCGTCGAGCACGTCCAGGAATCGGCCGAACGCCGCCATTTTTTCCTCTCTTGTAGACATAATTATGTTTTTAACCGTTGTAAACAAATATTTTAGCACACAAAGGTAATTATTTTAATAATTATATCTAACTTTGTAGGTTGTAAATTATCAAGGACAATAACAAAATCACTATAATACTATGAATTTAGCAACCACCTACATTCCCTCAGAAGTAGAAGAAAAATGGTACAAATATTGGTTGGACAACGGATTTTTCCACTCCGAGCCCGACGAGCGTGAACCCTACACAATAGTAATTCCCCCGCCCAACGTGACAGGAGTACTGCATATGGGCCATATGCTCAACAACACCATACAGGATATTCTGGTGCGCCACGCACGTATGACAGGCAAGAACGCCTGCTGGGTACCCGGTACCGACCACGCCTCTATTGCTACCGAGGCCAAGGTTGTAAAGAAACTCGCCGAGCAAGGAATAAAGAAGAGCGACCTCACACGCGAGGAGTTCCTCAAGCACGCTTGGGAGTGGACCGACGAGCACGGTGGCATAATCCTCAAGCAGTTGCGCAAGCTCGGTGCATCGTGCGACTGGGAACGCACAGCCTTCACAATGGACGAGGCACGCAGCAACAGCGTCATCAAGGTATTCTGCGACCTTTACGACAAAGGACTCATCTACCGCGGCCTGAGAATGGTCAACTGGGACCCCAAAGCCCAGACAGCACTCAGCAACGAGGAGGTCATATACAAGGAAGAGAAGAGCAAGCTCTACTACCTGAGATATTTTGTCGATGAGGCAGCAGGCAGCACCGACGGCGAAGAGAGCACAGCCGTAACACTCACACCCGAGTCGGAGTTCGACCCCACAGTAAAGCACCAGATACTGCACCGCACAGCCGACGGCCGCCGCTATGCAGTGGTGGCAACAACCCGCCCCGAGACAATTATGGGCGACACAGCAATGTGCATCAACCCCAAGGACCCCAAGAACAGTTGGCTCAAAGGCAAGCGCGTCATTGTACCCCTCGTAGGCCGCAGCATTCCCGTAATAGAGGACCGCTACGTGGAAATTGAGTTCGGTACAGGCTGCCTGAAGGTAACCCCTGCCCACGACACCAACGACTATATGCTCGGCAAGAAGCACAATCTTGAGACAATCGACATCTTCAACCCCGACGCGACACTGAGCCAGGAGGCAGGAATGTACGTGGGAATGGACCGTATGGAGGTGCGCAAGCAGATTGTGAAGGACCTCGATGCAGCAGGACTGCTGGAGAAGGTAGAGGACTACGTGAACAAGGTCGGATACAGCGAGCGCAACGCCGATACAGCCGTTGAGCCCCGCCTCTGTATGCAGTGGTTCCTGAGTATGCAGCATTTTGCCGACATTGCCCTTCCTCCCGTAATGGAAGACCGCCTCAAGTTCTACCCCACAAAATACAAGACCACATACAAGAACTGGCTTGAGAACATACAAGACTGGTGCATCAGCCGCCAGCTGTGGTGGGGACACCGCATACCCGCATACTTCCTCCCCGCAACCGAGGGTGCAGATGAGCAGTTCGTGGTAGCAGAGAACATTGAGCAGGCAGTTGAGAAGGCACGCCTCATTCCCGGATACGAGACAATCACCGCCGAGCAGTTGACACAGGACGAGGACGCCCTCGACACCTGGTTCAGCTCCTGGTTGTGGCCCATCTCACTCTTCGACGGCATACAGAACCCCGGCAACAAAGAGATAAGCTACTACTACCCCACAAGCGACCTTGTGACAGGTCCCGACATCATATTCTTCTGGGTAGCACGTATGATTATGGCGGGCTACGAGTATCAGGGAGAGATGCCCTTCAAGAACGTATATTTCACAGGTATCGTACGCGACAAGCTCGGCCGCAAGATGAGCAAGTCACTGGGCAACAGCCCCGACCCCCTCGACCTCATAGCACGCTACGGTGCCGACGGTGTACGTATGGGCATTATGCTCTCGGCTCCTGCGGGCAACGACATTCTCTTCGACGAGAGCCTGTGCGAGCAGGGACGTAACTTCTGCAACAAGATATGGAACGCTTTCCGCCTTGTAAAGGGCTGGAACGTGAGCGAGGAGACCGAGCAGCCCGAAAGTTCAAAGATTGCAATCGAGTGGTTCGCACAAGTACTTGCAAAATCGGCAGCCCTCCTCGAGGACCAGTTCAGCAAGTACCGCATCAGCGAGGCATTGATGAACCTTTACACCCTCTTCTGGGACGAGTTCTCGGCTTGGTATCTCGAGATGATAAAGCCCGCATACGGCTCACCCATCGACAAGGCAACCTACGAGGCTACACTCGGATTCTTCGACGAGCTTATGCGTCTGCTCCACCCCTTTATGCCCTTCATCACCGAGGAGCTGTGGCAAGCAATCATCGAGCGCAAGGAGGGCGAGAGCCTTATGGTACAGAGCGTCGCAGGACTCAACCGTCCCTACGACGAGCAGTTCCTTGCACGCATTGAGGCATTGAAGGAGATTGTCGGCAGCATACGTTCGATACGTCAGCAAAAGAACCTCTCGCCCCGCGAGTCACTCACCCTGCAGATTGTAGGCGAGTCACACGTGAGCGGCCTTGAGAGCGTACTCACAAAGATGGCGAACCTCTCGGCAATCGACAGCGTATCGACAACCGACGATACAGCAGTTATGTTCCGCATAGGCACAACCGAATATGCAGTACCTATGGGCTCACTCATCGACAAGGATGCCGAGATTGCAAAGATGCGCGAAGAACTCGCCTACCACGAAAAATTCCTCAAGAGCGTAGAGGCCAAGCTCAACAACCCCAACTTTGTGAGCAAGGCACCCGAAAAGATTATTGCCATAGAGCGCAAGAAGCAGTCCGACGCAAAGGAGAAAATAGCAATGCTCACAGAGAGCATAGAGAAACTGTCTAAATAAAAACAGAGTATGAACAAAAGCAAAATAGCCCTGTATGCCATAATTGCACTGCTGCTCGCGGCAGCAGTGACAATGGGCATATTGTGGAACAACAGCGAGAAGGAAAAGAGCGAAATGCAAGAACTCTTCTCAATCGAGAAAGAAGAGCTTGAGAGCGAATACTCCACATTTGCCACACAATACGACGAGCTCAAGCTGCGCATAACCAACGACTCTCTGCTCTACAAACTGGAGCAAGAGAAGATGCGCACGCAGCAACTGCTCGACGAGCTCAGACAGACCAAAGCTACCGATGCTGCCGAGATTACCCGACTGAAGAAGGAACTCAAGACAGTACGTGCCATAATGCGCGGTTACATACTGCAAATTGACTCGCTCAACCAGTTGAACACGAAACTCGCAAACGAGAACCGTCAAGTAAAAGAGCGCTACAAGGAGGCATCGCAGACAATCACGGTCCTCAACCAGGAAAAGGCCGCCCTCACAGAACAGGTTGAACTGGCGTCGCAGCTCGATGCGCAAGGTATAAATATGTACCCCGCAAAGAAAAACGGCAAGAAGCTCGACAAAATAAAAAAGGCAAAGAAACTTGTGATAGACTTCCTCATAGCCAAGAACATCACCGCGCCCACAGGAGAAAAGACCATATACGTACGCATATTAGCACCCGACGGTAGCGTGCTCACAAAAGACGTAACGTCGCATTTCACATACGAGAACAGAGAGCTCAACTACTCGATAAAGAAATATATCGAGTATGCAGGCGAAGACCTTCCCGTAACACTCTATTGGGACATAGAGGAGTTTTTGCAGGCCGGACGATACCGCGTACACATTTTCGTCGACGGCAATATGATTGGTTACAACGACTTCGACCTTAAGTAAAAAGAGTAGGGAGAGCACAATTCCCTACGGTTCTTTCAAATAACAAGAACAAAACATACCCCAAAAGCATTAATTACTCGTGCGAATTTCGCACGAGTAATTTTTATTATATACCGATGAGACTGACAACAGCAACGGTGCTATTTGCAGCAACCTCCCTTACCCTTAGCGCACAGACCCCGCTCACGCTCGACAGTTGCCGCACGCTCGCACTCCGCAACAACAAGAAGATAGAGATTGCACGCACGCAGGAGGCGGTGGCGAGGGATATGCGCCGCGCAGCAGCCACGGCAAGCCTCCCGCGCATAGACATTGAAGCCACATACCTGCACACCCCTCACAAGACCTCGCTCCTCGGCAACGACGAGAGAGAAGCCGCGCGCAGCCTGGGCAGCACAATAGAAGAGAGCCTCGGCATACTCCTTCCGCAGCTACCCTCCAACATACTCTCCGAGCCGCTGAACACTATAGGCAGCTCCATTGCCGATGCACTCACGCTCGACACACGCAACATATTCATTGCAGCACTCACCGTGACACAACCCCTCTACACAGGCGGCAGGACAAGGGCATACAAGAGACTCGCCCGCCTTGCACAGAGCGTAGCCGCAAACAACAGCGACGCCACCCGACAGGAGACAATAGAGGCAACCGACCGCGCCTATTGGCTTGTGGTGTCACTCACGCACAAAGAACGCCTCGCCACAAGCTATGTAGCACTGACACGCGAGCTCTACGGCAACGTCGATAAGCTCAAACAGCAAGGAATGGCAACAACAGCCGACCTGCTAAGGGTGAACGTCAAGCTGAACGAAGCCGAAACGGCGCACCTTAGAGCAAGTGACGCTCTGAGCCTTGCACGTATGGCACTCTGCCATATATGCGGACTACCACTCGACAGCAACCCCACCCTTTCCGACGACAGCATAAACCCAGCCACACTTGTTTCTGAAATGCCAGTGACAGAGAACAGCATCGCAAACCGACCCGAGCTGAAAAACCTGAGGATAGCCTGCGAAGCATCGCACTACCAGACCAACCTCACACGCTCAGGCTATCTGCCACAAATTGCACTAACGGCAGGATACACAGTGAGCAACCCCAACCTCATCAACGGTTTTCGCCGCACATTCGACGGAATGTGGAACATAGGCGCAATTATAAAAATCCCGCTATGGAACTGGGGCGAAGGAAAATACAGGATACGCGCAGCGAAAGCCGGCGAAAAAATAGCACGCTACACACTTGACGAGGCAGAGCAGGCAATGGAACTGCAACTGCGGCAGTCGCAGCAACAACTGCGCGAGTCACACGAACGCTACCGTATGGCAATGAGCAACATAGACACCGCCAACGAAAATCTGCGCAACGCCAATATAGCCTTTTCCGAAGGAATGTACACAAGCGAAGAGCTTATGCAGGCACAGACAGCGTGGCTCCAGGCACAGAGCACACTCATTGACGCACAGATAGGAATAATGCTCGCACGCACACAACTGCTGCGCGCAAGCGGCAATCTGCAGGCAGAGTAAGGAACAGAATAGAGGAACAGCCGTATGAAAAGAGAAGAGAGAAGTATAATCACAGCAGTGGCAATAATAGTAACAGCAATAGCCATAGTAGCCATTGTAGGCGAGCTCACACTGGGCAAAGAAAGTAACATCATACAAGGAAATGCCGAAGCCACCGAATTCCGCGTGTCGAGCAAAGTACCGGGACGCATACTGCACATACTTGTGAAGGAGGGCGACCACGTTGAGGCGGGAGACACCTTAGCCCTGCTCCGTGCGCCCGACGTCACAGCCAAGCTCATACAGGCAAGAGCCGTAGAGCAGGCTACCGCGGCGCTGAACAGACAGGTTGACAGCGGACTGCGCCCGCAAGAGAAACAAGCCGCCTACGAACAGTGGCAGCGAGCAAAAGCAGCCACAGACATTGCACAGAAGACCTTTACCCGCATAAACAACCTTTACAACGCCGGCGTAGTGACCGAGCAGAAACGCGACGAGGCACAAGCCGCTCTCAACGCCGCCACGGCAGCCGAAGAGACAGCAAAGGCACTCTACTCCCTTGCACTCCAGGGAGCCGACAGCGACGAGCGCAGCATAGCCCAGTGGAAGCTCCGCCAGGCCGAGGGGGCTGTAGACGAGGTAAACAGCTACGCAAGCGAGACAGTGCTTACAGCCGTACAGAGCGGCGAAGTTAGCGCAATATACCCCTCAGTCGGCGAGCTTGTAGGCGCAGGAGCACCCATAATGGACATTGCCTACCTCGACGAAATGTGGATAAGCTTCAACATACGCGAGGACAAACTCAGGAACTACAGCATAGGCGACACCGCAAGAGCATATATCCCCGCTCTGGACAGGCACGTCGGCGTTGAAATATATTTTATGAAGGACCTTGGAACATACGCAGTGTGGCGCGCGACACGTACCACAGGAGAATACGACGTAAAGACCTTTGAAGTGAGGGCGCGCCCGCTGGAGAAAGTAGGCGGCTTTTACCCGGGAATGTCGGTCCTTATGAACGCAAAAGAGTAAGAAGCTATGCTACGAGGGTTAAGGAGAGTGGTACGGCGCGAGCTGCGCATAATTTTCTCGCACCGCATATATCTGTTCTGCACAACGGCTGCACCCCTATTGTGCTTTATACTGTTTGCCACCCTTATGGACGAAGGGTTACCCACCGGGCTGCCCGTTGCAATGGTCGACGCCGACAACACCCCCTTGAGCCAACGCATCACACGCAGGCTCGATGCAATGCAGCAGATAGATATTGTAAAGCAATGCGCCGACATTGGAGAGGCCACACGGGCTATGCGCCGCGAGGATATATACGCACTCTACTATATCCCCCGCGGCACAGCACGACGCCTCATCGAGGGAGAGCGCCCAATCCTCTCCTACTATCTCAACTACAGCTATCTTGTAGCAGGCTCGCTCACCTACCGCGATATGTACATAACCTCGCTGCTTGCAAATGCAGCCGTGGGCGAGGCAACCCTCACGGCACAAGGAGCAACAGAGCTGCAAGCGACGAATTTCGTGCAGCCCGTAGTCATAGAGACAAACGCCCTGGGCAACCCGTGGCTCAGCTACGCCGTGTATCTCAACAACACGCTTTTTCCGGGAGTGGTGTCGCTACTAATTTTTATCCTCACGGCATACAGCGTGACACAGGAGATTAAGTACCGCACAGGAGCAAAATGGCTGCAGGCGGCAGGGAACAACATTCTTGTTGCCGTTGCAGGGAAGCTGCTGCCGCAGACACTGCTTTTTTCGCTCACCGCCATCTTCTACAATATTTTCCTGTACAAATATCTGCACTACCCGCTCAACACCCCACTGTCGGATATGATTGCGGCATCGCTGCTGCTGATTGTTGCCTCGCAGTCGCTGGGGCTGTTTCTTGCAAGTGCCCTCCCCTCGCCCCGCTGGGCAATGAGCATAGCATCGCTGTGGGGTGTCGTATCGTTCTCTATTTCGGGATTCTCGTTTCCAATAGAAGGTATGAGCGGAAGCATAGAGGCTGCAACTAATCTTTTTCCTCTGCGGCACTATTTTATGATTTACAGCAACAAGGCGCTCCTGGGCTACCCTACTGCATACTCTTGGGTACATTATGCTGCACTGCTCACATTCTGCCTGCTACCATTGCCGCTTATGAAAAGACTAAAATACGCACTTAAAAACTATCGCTACATAGAATGAGAAAAATAATCCTTGCATACTTGCACGAACTTAAATGCTGCACCAGCGACATTGGAGTTATGGTGTTTCTGCTGCTTGTGCCGTTGGGATACCCGCTGCTCTACTCCTACATATACTCCCACCAGGTGGTGCGCGAAATTCCCGTAGCCGTTGTCGACCATTCACAGAGCAATATGAGCCACGCATTTACAAGGAACACCGATGCGACCCCAGACGTTGCAGTTGCGTATAGCTGCATCGACATTCCCTCGGCACGGCAATTGATGGAAAAAGACAAGGTAAAAGGCATCATCTACATTCCCCAGAATTTTGACTCAACCATAAAGAATGGAGAACAGGCACACGTCAGCATCTTTTGCAGTATGGCAAGTTTCTTTTACTACAAAGCAATCCTGGTAGCCTGCACCGAGGTGAGCCTCAGCCTCAACAGTCATATTCAAGCGACACAGCTTGCAAGAGCAACCACCGAGGAGATAAAAATCACCACCTCGCCACTGCCAAACGAAGCAATCGGACTATCGAACCCCACAGCAGGATTTGCCAATTTCATAATCCCTGCAATACTCATACTTGTACTGCAACAGGTGCAACTGCTGGGCATAGGTATGCGTATGGGCACTGAATACGAGAAAAACGGCGGACAGTACCCCTCACTTGGCATAAACAGATTGTTGGGACGGGGCGCAGCCTATCTTACCATACTCCTTCCCGTAGCAACATACGCCCTATGCGTTGTTCCGCACATATTCGGGCTGCCACAGCTTGCCGACGGCACTACGCTTGCACTCTTTGCACTCCCCTATCTGCTCGCCTGCATATTCCTTGCAATGACATTAGGTTGCATAGTACACAGCCGCGAGAGCGCTATGCTTCTGTTTGTGTTTACCTCTGTCCCGCTGCTTTTCCTCTCGGGAATATCGTGGCCAGGTAGCAGCATACCGCTCTTTTGGAAAGTATTTTCGTATATATTCCCGTCTACCCCCGCCATAAACGGCTTTATAGCAATAAACAATATGGGGGCTACACTCGCCGATGTATCGTTCGAATACTGCGTACTGTGGGTGCAAACAGCTATTTATTTTGCTGCAAGTATTATTATTCGAAAATAAATCATACATTTGCATACAAATCACAAAAATATTACACAAAATGAAAATCACAAGTATTTTAACATTGGGAGTTGCCACACTTATTATGGCATTTACAGCGAGTTGCGCACAACAATCAAAAGAGACTAACGTACAAGGAAGTAGCGACACGACAACGGTGACCTGCACCACTGTTACCTTAAGCCAAGATACCGTTTACCCTCAATTTCCTGGAGGCATAGAGACTCTTGATGAATTGCTTAGAAAAGGTAACATCCCCTTACTGTGGAAATTCGAAGTTGACGAGAATGGAAAAATGTGTAACGTAATTTTTGAGAGTGCAATTCAAGAAAAAGAAAAACATTCGGATTATTCAGAAAAAATAGCACAGTTACCTAAATGGACTCCCGGAACCATAGGCAACAAACCCACTAAATTCCATTATATTGTTTATAACAATCCTAACAAAAGAATAGATGGAGTTCGCATTATAAATTGTGGTACAGCCACAGAAAAGCACAAGTTGGTAGATGGATGGATGCTTGCGGATAAGAATGAAAAAGGTGCAGCTGTGCATCCTATTTACAAAGGAGAGAGTGTAAAATTTGCTATAAATTGTTTATATCAAGTATTAATAATTACAGAAACTTCAGAAGCGAGAGAATACCCTATTACCGTTTCTGACAAAGAGAATAAATTTACAATAAAATACAACCCCGAGACAGCTATTGAATATAGCTACTCTATTAACGAGACGTGCGACACAATGATAACCCGTTACACCTATGGCGATGGCAAGGAGCAGAGATTGACGTGGATATCATATAGACTGTTCCAAAAACAAATAGTACCTCCCCCTCCCGCTGCTAAGCAGGTTTACGAGATTCTTGAAATTGTAGAGGAGGACGCCGAGTTTAAGGAGACCGAGATTGTGTCGGTTGAATACCAAGGCGAGATTGTTGAGATTAACGAGGATGCAAACATCGCAGATAAAGAGGAGCTAATCTATCAGGTTGTTGAGCATAAACCCGAGTTTCCCGGAGGTATGCAGGCGCTTATAAAGTACCTCAAAGAGAACAGCAAAAACAACTCAAATGGCAAGGCATACGTTAACTTTGTCGTAAACACAGACGGTTCAATACAAGACGTAGAGATAAAGTTAAGTAGTGGCAACAAAGAGCTCGACCTCGAAGCTATACGCATTGTGAAAAATATGCCCAAATGGATACCCGGAAGACAGGGAAAAAATGTTGTCAGAGTCAGATACACGCTGCCCATAACCTTTAGATTAAAATAACTGCAAAAATATCCACCAAATGAAGAACAGGCTCAGTTTGAAGCCTGTTTTTTTGTTATATTTCCACAGCCAACCTCCCTTTAAGGCATCTTTTTGCACAACAGCAACAAAAACAAGGCACAATATAAACAGCTTCTAAAAATAAATGATTATTTTTGCAGATAATAATTTGTTTGCGGCATTGTGTACCATTGAAAATTGTCAAGAAAAACATTCATACGCCACACAACAGACACAGAAATTATCAGCAATGAAGAGAATACTTGTAACCGGAGGAGCTGGATTTATCGGCTCACATCTATGCGAACGTCTGCTCAAGGAGGGCAACGACGTTATATGCTTAGACAACTACTTTACCGGCAGCAAAGACAACATACGCCATCTCATTGGCAATGACCACTTTGAACTTGTGCGCCACGACGTCACAAAGCCCTATACAGCCGAGGTTGACGAGATATACAATCTTGCCTGCCCTGCCTCGCCCATACACTATCAGTACGACCCTGTAAAAACCATACAGACCTGTGTGATAGGCTCAATGAATATGCTGGGGCTTGCCAAGCTGGTGCGCGCCAAGATTCTACAAGCATCGACAAGCGAGGTTTACGGCGACCCCAACATCCACCCGCAGGTAGAGAGCTATTGGGGCAACGTGAACCCCATAGGCATACGCTCGTGCTACGACGAGGGTAAGCGCTGTGCCGAGACCCTCTTTATGGACTATCACCGTCAGAATAACACACGTATAAAAATCATACGCATCTTCAACACCTACGGCCCTAGAATGAGTATGAACGACGGGCGCGTAGTATCGAACTTCATCGTGCAGGCACTGCGCGGAGAGGACATCACCATCTACGGCGACGGACAACAGACACGCAGTTTCCAGTATGTCGACGACCTTGTAGAGGGAATGGTACGAATGATGGAGACCCGTGACGACTTTACAGGACCTGTAAACATCGGCAATCCAGGAGAATTCACAATGCTGGACCTTGCCGAAAAGGTCATTGAACTCACTAATTCAAAATCGAAGATAGTATTCCAGCCACTGCCGCAGGACGACCCCCGTCAGCGCAAGCCCGACATCAGCCTTGCACACCGCGAGCTCAACGGCTGGCAGCCCACAATAAAGCTCGAAGAAGGACTGAGAAAAACAATAGCTTACTTCGAAAAACTTGTGTAAACAAATAAAAAAACATATACAGCAATGAACATTTTAGAACTTAGCGAACAAGAGATTGTACGCCGCGAAGCACTTAACGAATTGCGTAATATGGGCATAGAGCCCTACCCCGCAGCAGAGTATCCCACAAACGCTTTCTCGACCGAGATTCTCGAACAATTCAATGACGAGGACGAGCCCCGGAAGGTATGTATTGCCGGCCGTTTGATGAGCCGCCGAGTAATGGGTAAGGCATCGTTCATCGAGCTTCAGGACTCAAAAGGCCGCATACAGGTATATATCACACGCGACGAGCTTTGTCCCGGCGAGAACAAGGACCTTTACAACGTGCTCTTCAAGCGCCTTTTGGACATAGGCGACTTTGTAGGCATTAAGGGTTTTGTGTTCCGCACACAGACAGGCGAGATTACCGTACACGCACAAGAGCTCACACTCCTCTCAAAGAGCATACGTCCCCTTCCCATCGTAAAATACAAAGACGGCGTTGCCTACGACAAATTCGAGGACCCCGAGCTACGCTATCGCCAGCGCTATGTAGACCTTGTAGTGAACGACGAAGTAAAAGACATCTTCATCAAACGCAACAAGATATACACCTCAATGCGCGAGTTCTTCAACTCAAAGGGTTATATGGAGGTTGAGACCCCCGTTTTGCAATCTATCCCTGGCGGAGCAGCCGCACGCCCCTTCATCACACACCACAATGCACTCGACATTCCCCTATACCTGCGTATAGCCAACGAGCTGTACCTCAAGCGCCTTATCGTGGGCGGCTTCGAGGGTGTCTACGAGTTCTCAAAGAACTTCCGCAACGAAGGTATGGACCGCACACACAACCCCGAGTTTACCTGTATGGAGATTTACGTTGCCTACAAGGACTACAACTGGATGATGTGCTTCACCGAACAGATGCTCGAGAAGATTGCGCTCGACGTAAACGGCACAACCGAGGTACAGGTGGGCGAGCACACAATCAGCTTCAAGGCACCTTTCCGTCGCGTTCCTATGCTTGAGGCTATCAAGGAGTTCACAGGCTACGACCTCAACGGCAAGAGCGAGGAAGAGATTTTCGCTATATGCAAGGAGCTTAAGATGGACGTCGACGAGACAATGGGCAAGGGCAAGCTCATCGACGAGATATTCGGCGAGTTCTGCGAGGGCAACTACATACAGCCCACATTCATCACCGACTATCCCATTGAGATGTCGCCCCTCTGCAAGCGTCACCGCGAGAACCCCGACCTCACCGAGCGTTTCGAGCTTATGGTAAACGGCAAGGAGCTGTGCAACGCCTACAGCGAGCTTAACGACCCCATCGACCAGGCAGAGCGTTTCCAGGAACAGCTGCGTCTGAGCGAGAAGGGCGACGACGAGGCAATGTTCATCGACCAGGATTTTGTACGCGCACTCGAGTACGGTATGCCCCCCACATCGGGTATGGGCATCGGTATGGACCGTCTGGCAATGCTTATGACAGGACAGACAGCAATCCAGGAGGTGCTCTTCTTCCCGCAGATGCGCCCCGAGAAGCGTATCCCCAAAGACCCCGCATCGGCATTCACCGCAATAGGCATTCCCGAGGAGTGGGTTCCCGTGCTTCAGAAAGCAGGATACAATATGGTAGCCGACCTCAAGGGAGGCAACCCTCAAAAGATACAGATGGAGATTGGCGGCATAAACAAGAAATACAAATTGGGATATACCGTTCCATCGGTTAACGACGTAGCCGCTTGGGTTGAGAAACTATCTTAATGTTTTACCCAAAAAACATAACATTATGGAACTTGCAAATAAACAGGTAGCAATAATGGGAGGCGGAAGCTGGGCTACCGCCATTGCCAAGATATTGCTTAGCAACGTAGAGAGCATCAACTGGTACATCAGACGCGACGACCGCATCGAGGAGTTCAAGCGTCTGGGACACAACCCCGCCTACCTCTCGTCTGTAAAGTTCGACATAAACAGGATAAACTTCTCGTCGAACATCAACAAGATAGTAAAGGAGAGCGACATACTTGTCTTTGTCACCCCCTCGCCCTACCTTAAGAACCACCTCAAAAAGCTAAAGGAGGACCTGTCGGACAAATTCATCGTAAACGCCATTAAAGGTATCGTCCCCGACGAGAACCTCATCATCTCGGAGTATTTCCACAAGGAGTACAACGTGCCCTACGAGAATATTGCCGTAATTGCCGGTCCTTGCCACGCCGAGGAGGTTGCCCTTGAGCGCCTCTCCTATCTCACAGTAGGCTGCTCGAGCATATACCACGCATCGCAGTTTGCCAAGAAGATAGCCAACAGCTTTGTAAAGACCTCGGTAAGCGACGACGTTGTGGGCATTGAGTACGGTTCGGTGCTCAAGAACATATACGCCATTGCAACCGGAATATGCAACGGTCTCAAATACGGCGACAACTTCCAGGCAGTGCTTATGTCGAACGCCGTCATTGAGATGAACCGCTTCATAAACGTGGTACACCCCATTGAGCGCACCATAAACGACAGCGTATATCTGGGCGACCTTCTTGTTACAGGCTACTCCAACTTCAGCCGCAACCGCGTGTTCGGAACAATGATTGGACGCGGATACTCGGTGAAGAGCGCACAGGTAGAGATGGAAATGATTGCCGAGGGCTACTACGCAGCAAAGTGCATCAAGGAGATTAACGAGCACTACCGTGTGAACACCCCCATCATAGACGCAGTCTACAATATCCTTTACGAGCAGATTTCTCCCGTGATAGAGATTAAGCTGCTCACCGACTCATTCAAATAAGAAAAACCTAAAAATAAAAACAAAGAATACAATGAAGAATATTTCACTTAACATCGACAAAGTAACAGGCTTTGTAAGCAAGGAGCAGATTATGGCTCTCAAGCCCCAGGTTGAAGCAGCACAGAAAGCACTCGAGGAGGGCACACTCCCCGGCAACGACTTCTTGGGCTGGTTGCACCTCCCCTCGTCAATAGACGCCGAGCAGATACAGCTGTTGAAAGAGGTTGCACAGACATTGCGCGAGAATTGCGAGGTAGTGGTTGTTGCAGGTATCGGCGGCAGCTACCTTGGTGCACGCGCCGTGATTGAGGCACTCAGCAACAATTTCGCAGCCCTTCTTCCCGCCAACGGCCCCCGCGTCATCTTCGCAGGACACAACATCAGCGAGGACTACCTGAGCGAGCTCACAGCATACCTGAGCGACAAGAAGTTCGGTGTAATCAACATCTCAAAATCGGGTACAACAACCGAAACCGCCCTTGCCTTCCGTCTTTTGAAGAGACAGTGCGAGGAGCAGCGCGGCAAGGAGACAGCAAGCAAGGTTATTGTTGCAATTACCGACGCTGTGAAGGGTGCAGCCCGCGTAACAGCCGACAAGGAGGGTTACAAGAGCTTCATTATCCCCGACAACGTAGGCGGACGCTTCTCGGTACTCACCCCCGTAGGTCTCCTTCCCATTGCCGTGGCTGGATTTGACATCGACGCCATTGTAAACGGAGCAAAGAAAATGGAAGAGGACTGCTCACCCGCAGTACCCTTTGAGGAGAACATCGCAGCAATGTACGCAGCAACCCGCAACGCCCTCTACGCAAGCGGCAAGAAGATTGAGATTCTCGTAAACTACCAGCCCAAACTCCACTTCACATCGGAGTGGTGGAAACAGCTCTACGGCGAGAGCGAGGGTAAGGAGCACAAGGGTATCTTCCCCGCATCGGTAGACTTCAGCACCGACCTCCACTCGATGGGCCAGTGGATTCAGGACGGCGAGCGCACCATCTTCGAGACAGTGCTTTCAATTGAGCAGCCCAACAGCTCGCTCCTTGTTCCCAGCGACGAGGAGAACCTCGACGGACTGAACTTCCTCGCAGGCAAGCACGTCGACGAGGTGAACAAGATGGCCGAGCTCGGCACACAGCTTGCCCACGTTGACGGTGGTGTACCCAATATGCGCATCACAATCCCCGCACTCAACGAGTACTACATCGGTCAGCTCATCTACTTCTTCGAGATTGCCTGCGGTATCAGCGGTTACGTTCTTGGAGTGAACCCCTTCAACCAACCCGGTGTAGAGGATTACAAGAGAAATATGTTCGCACTTCTCGACAAGCCCGGCTACGAGGAGCAGAGCAAGGCAATCCGCGCAAGACTCTAATATGATGACTGTCATCCTGAGCAAAGCGAAGGATCCCCTTCTAAAGATTAAACCAAGATGAATTACGAAAAAGCAATTCAAGACTATAAGCAACTGCAAGGCCACAAGGCCTTGCAGTTGCGTGCTGTATTGTTCGATATGGACGGAGTCCTCTTCGACTCGATGCCCTACCACGCCGAAGCCTGGTCACAAGTGATGTCCGAGGCAGGATTCAACTTCAGCCGCGAGGACGTTTATATGAACGAGGGCCGCACAGGCGCCGACACCATCAACACGGCAAGCATCGCACAGTTCGGACACCCCTCGACACCCGAGCAGATAGACGCACTGTGCAAGGCAAAGTGCGACCTCTTTGCCACCTACCCTCCCACCCCACGAATGGCAGGAGCGATAGAGCTCGTAAAAAAGGTAAAAGCCTGCGGACTCACCCCAATGATAGTCACAGGCTCGGGCACACCCACGCTGCTCGACCGCATAGAGAGCAATTTCCCGGGACTTTTCGATCCTGCACACATTGTAACGAGCTTCAACGTAAAACGCGGCAAGCCCTTCCCCGACCCCTATCTTCTGGCATTGGAAAAGGGAGGGTTCGAGGCACACCAGGCGATAGTCGTGGAGAATGCACCCCTTGGAGTTACAGCAGGCGTAGCAGCCGGACTATTTACCGTTGCAGCAAACACAGGCCCGCTCAAGGAGAGCGTCCTTTATGAGGCAGGCGCAAGCATCGTATTCCCCTCGATGCAGACACTGTGCGACGAGTGGGACAACCTTTTCACTGCACTCAATTGAAGAATCTACTCGCACACATACGCACACAGATAGGCGGTTGCTACTCCACAGGTGAGGTAACCGCCCTGTCGCGCATACTCGTAACCGAGCTCTTGGGAATAAAGGAGAGCACATACTTCCTGAAAGACCCCGTAACACTCGACAGCGAACAAGAAGAGAAATTACAGGCAGCGCTGGAGCAACTGAAACAGCAACGCCCCATACAGCATATTTTGGGTTACGAACACTTCTGCGGACTGCGTTTCAAGGTGACACAGGCAACACTCATCCCCCGCCCCGAGACAAACGAGCTCGTAGAGTGGATTGCAAGCGAAGAGACCGGCACTCCCCGCATACTTGACATAGGCACTGGCAGCGGCTGCATAGCCGTATGCCTTGCAAAGAAAATACCCGGCAGCAAGGTGAGCGGCTGGGACATCTCCCCCGAAGCCCTCTCAATTGCCAAAGAGAACAGCAGCCTCAACACTGCCGACGTACAATTTGCACAGGTAGACATACTCACGTACCAGCCCACACAAGAATCGTTCGACATAATAGTGAGCAACCCACCTTATATAAAAGAGGAGGAAAAAAGCGGAATGGAAGCAAACGTGCTCAATTGGGAACCGCACACAGCCCTCTTTGTCCCCGATAACGACCCGCTGCTTTTCTACCGCGCAATAGCCCAAAAGGCACTCGCAATGCTTGCTCCCGGCGGCAAGCTCTTCTTTGAGATAAACCGCGCATACGGCAAGGAGACCTGCGGAATGCTCGCCTCCTGTGGATACACACAAATTGAACTGCGCAAGGACTTTGCCGACAACGACCGGATGATAAAGGCCGTAAAAAAGTAATACTGCGTTTGATAATATAGACTGCAAAGTAAGGTTTTACTTGATTCTATAGTAACTTCTAATGCTACCCTACAGGTTCTGCTTATCACCCCTTTATACTCATCACCATATACAGTATACTGCTACCTAATATTATTATTTCAACTTTTCCTGCGGATTTACATTAAATATAAAAAAAATTACATAACTTTGCGATAACGGAATAATTCCGTTAGACATTCTAATTATTTGCTCAATGCTGTCTGAATCACCACCTCGGAACAAAAACGAGCAAAATGACTTTCCTATTGAGAGTATGCACACAGTGCAGGCTTTCTCGTATAGGATTGTGGCTTGTGGTGAGCCAAGACAGCGTATGACGAAAGTCTGCGCTTTTCTTTTTGCGGTTAAGCGTTAATACAAATAACACAACAACAATTAACCATAAATCATAATTATGAACCACAAATACACTCATGCCACTAAGCAAGAGAACAGACACTCTCTCTTTTACATCTTAATGTTTGTTCCATATATTGTAACTATACTTTCACATATCTTCATTGATAAAGTAAGATATGCAACCAATACGTGGTATGTAACAGAAGTTCTCATCAATTATCAAGGAGGATTTGTTCGCAGGGGATTAATTGGTGAAATTATATACCAACTACATAATTCAGGCATTGACGCTCTATTTTCTGTATACTTTTTCTCAATTGTTTCTGCTATAATATTTTTCTACCTGATAATAAGGGATACCATCAGAAAACAACATTCTATTTGGCTTCTGCCCACAGTTATGCTGCTTTCATCATTATTTGTATCGGGGCATTGGGTTAGAAAAGACTTTTTTATTATGTTGCTATTTTATGCCATAGTCAAATTACTACAACAAAAAGGCATATATAAGTATATATACATAAATTTATTATTAGTAATTGGCATACTTACTCACGAGGTGATAATCTTCATCTCAACACCAATATTATTTATCTCGCTCCTTTCTAAAGAAAATAAAACACCACTTGCATATATTAAAACAATCCTTAAAGAAGCAATATATTACTCTCCCGCACTGATAGCAAGCATATTGGTTTTCACCTATAAAGGTAATACATTGTGTGCCATCGATATTTGGAATTCCTGGACAAAAGCAGGAGTCGTTAACAGCGAAATGAAAGGGGCTATAGCTGCAATAGGTTGGAGTATGGAAAAGGCAATCGAGGTGGGTACAGAGGTGTGGAGCACCATTCGTTGCGGTGTTTATTATCCTATTATGTGGAGTCTGCTTGCTCTATCCGGTTTTATTATATATATGTGGATGTACAAAATAAAACAACCCATACTGGGATACAAGCCCAATAAAGAATTTGATATAAAAGAATCGGCATATATAATAATACTCCAGTTTTTAGCTATGGTCCCACTGCTGATTGTATTTGCAGACACCAGCAGAGCCTTTTTTTACGTTATAATGTCAGCATACATTATACGTCTATATGATGATAAAATGTTATACATAAATACTTTAGGCAAATTACCTAACTTTATATGTAGCATTCTTGATAGCATTGATACATTCATAAACAAGCACACAAAAGGATTTGCGATATTCGCTTTTATCATAGGTCTCCCGTCCATTAGTATATCAGCCCTTGAGCACATTATTCTGCACGGACAGATAGGATTTTTAATAAAATCTTTTATTGAAATATTTAAATAAACAGAGTATTTTATTCTAATTTATATAGATAACCGATTAATAATTTTAAGCAGCTTATTAATATAGATTCACAACAAATTTTAACAACTTTATAAAATATATGGAAATACTAAAATTATTAAGACTGCATCAGTGGCTGAAAAACTTTTTTGTTTTTTTACCAATATTTTTTGGTACCCAAATTTTAAACAAAGAAAGTTTTTCGTTAACTGTTCTTACCTTCTTTGCATTCTCAATATTATCAAGCAGTGTATACTGTCTTAATGATATTATGGATGTTGAAATGGACAGATTGCATCCTGAGAAAAGAAACAGACCAATAGCAAAAGGTACTATCAGCATTCCTGTAGCATACACAACAATGTGTGTATTGTTAGCAACATCTTTAACGACACTTATATGCGCGAGACTATATGCAGTACTGATTATATCCGTTATATATTACATATTAAATATCTTATACTGCCTTAAATTAAAACATTTCCCTTTGATTGATATTTTTATAGTATCTTCGGGGTTTGTGCTTAGAATATTGGCAGGAGGGTACTCCTCAAACATCAAACTATCTAATTGGATAGTGCTTATGACCTTTCTCATTTCTCTATTTTTAGCGTTAGCCAAACGCCTTGATGATACAAGATATTACAAAGAGAAAAATATTAAACTACGAAAAAACATATCAAGGTATAACACAGAATTTATTCAACTTTCATTAGCAATTATTGCATCTGTCACTATTGTATGTTATATAATGTACACTGTCGACCAAAATGTGATAGAAAGAATTTCTAACAATTATCTTTATACAACATCTATTTTTGTAATGCTGGGTATATTACGTTTCCTACAGCTGACAGTAGTTGATATGAAAAGTTCTAGCCCCACAAAAATAATGATAAGAGACCGTTTTATACAACTTTGCATATTATGCTGGATAATACAATTTAGTATCATATTATACATTTAACCAAAATTCGTAATAATGGAAAATAAGAGCACGATTGCAGCTTTTGATTTTGACGGTACAATCATAAGAGGAGATTCATTTATCTCCTTTAGTAGATATGTATTTGGAGATTTTTCACTGACTATTGCAATAATTAAAAATCTACCATATATTATAGGATACAAATTGGGCATATTTCCTAATTGGAAAGCAAAAGAAAAACTCTTCTCTTGTTTATTCAAAGACACCCAAATAGACAAATTCAACAATCTTTGTTCAGCCTTTTTTAATGACAAAGGGAGTAAATTATTAAAAAAAGAAGCTTTAGAATGTATTCAAGCACATAAGCAACTTGGGTACAAGGTTTTAATAATTAGCGCGAGTCCCGAAAATTGGATCTTACCGTTTGCAAAAGCTTGTGACATTGACATTGTTATTGCAACCAAGATAGATATAGAGGACAAAAAAGTAACAGGAAAATTCAAAAGCAAAAACTGCTATGGTATAGAAAAAGTCAATCGCCTATTAGAGTTATTTCCAAAAAGAAGCGATTACTATTTATACGCATACGGAGATAGCAGAGGAGATAAAGAATTATTGTCATTTGCAGATAAAGGATATTACAAAGGGTTTAATATTTAATAATATCCCATATTTGCCACTAAACACAATCATTCACAACCATTACCTTAAACAACTGTGTCAGTATTAAATAATATCACAAGACATTTTAATTGTTCATATCGTATATCCTATTTTATAAAATTCTGCATTGTAGGAGGCATCTGTACTATTATGGACTTCATTGTATATTGGTGTATGCTGATTATTACACCATATCAAAATGCTATGATAATTGGTTATATGACAAGTTTAATTATAAACTATATCCTTACTACAAAATGGACCTTTAAAGAAAATTTAGATTTATTCAATTTTATAGGGGTTATATTTATACACCTAATAAATTGTTTTGTAATTAGAAATCTATTATTGACCAGTTTTATTGAATATGCTCAGAGAAATGAAAAGGAGGCATACATTTACACCATTATTATTTCTGCATTTTTGAATTATATTTTCCTAAGTATATTTTTCCATTACTCAAGAGTCAGAAAAAACAAACAAAACTGATAGTCTGATTTTCCTTGTATAAAACAAACTAGCAACAACCGCAAGCTGCCTTTACACTCAGTCACTCACTATCTCACAAAAAATTGCAAAGAATTTGTATTATTAAAAAGAATATTTAACTTTGTGAGCAATAAAGTGGAAATTATATTCAACAACTTATAAATTACACAAAAAATGAAAATCCTACTTACAGGCGGTGCAGGCTTCATCGGAAGCCACACCTTGATTGAGCTAACAGAAGCTGGCCACGAAGCTGTGGTAGTTGACAACCTCGACAACTCTTCTCCCATCTCACTGAAGCGTGTTGCCAAAATCATCGGTAAAGAGGTTCCCTTCTACAAGGTTGACATTCGCGACCGCGAAGGCCTGCAGAAAGTATTCGACGAGCACAAGTTCGATGCTTGTATCCACTTTGCAGGACTCAAGGCTGTGGGCGAGAGCTGCGCAAAGCCCCTCGAGTACTACGAGAACAATATGAACGGTACATTCGTCCTTGTTGACGTTATGCGCAAGAACGGCTGCAAGAATATGATATTCTCGTCGAGCGCAACTGTTTACGGCGACCCCGCAATCATTCCCATCACCGAGGAGTGCCCCAAAGGTAAATGTACCAACCCCTACGGACAGACAAAATCTATGCTCGAGGAGGTACTTATGGACATTCAGAAGGCCGACAACGAGTGGAACATCGTTCTTCTCCGCTACTTCAACCCCATCGGTGCACACAAGAGCGGAACAATAGGCGAAAACCCCAACGGTATCCCCAACAACCTTATGCCCTACATCACACAGACAGCAGTGGGCAAGCGTGCCGAGCTCGGAGTATTCGGTGACGACTATGACACACACGACGGTACAGGCGTACGCGACTACATTCACGTTGTCGACCTTGCACGTGCACACGTTGCAGCCCTAAAGGCTATCGTTGCCAACAAGGGCATCGCAATTTACAACATCGGTACAGGCCACGGCTACTCGGTACTCGACGTTGTAAAGGCATTCGAGAAGGCTAACGGCGTTCCCGTTCCCTACGCAATCAAGCCCCGCCGTCCGGGTGACATCGCTACCTGCTACTGTAACCCCGCAAAGGCCGAGGCAGAGCTTGGCTGGAAGGCAGAGTTCGGCATCGAGGATATGTGCCGCGACAGCTGGAACTGGCAGAAGAACAACCCCAACGGTTTCGAGGAGTAAAAAAACAATTCCTTATAAGTTAAGAAAGCATCAGACGCACGCGTCTGATGCTTTCTTAACTTATAAGGAATCATTACTCGAATAGGCCAACGTAAATAGACTAACCTTGCAACCAACGGTCACAAGCGTAGCCGCACAACTTGCAAGCGTAGCACCCGTCGTAAGAACATCGTCCACAAGCAACACGTGCCTACCCCGCAGAGCCTCAACTTCCTTCACCGCAAAAATCCCCTGGACATTACGCCACCTCTCATCGCGGTTCTTATGCGTCTGCGTCTCATTTGCGACAGTGCGCTGCACACACCTCTTGGCAATCGGTATACCCGTAACCAGGGAAATTCCCTCGGCAATATAATCGCACTGGTTATACCCGCGCCGACGCATCTTTTTCTTGGAGAGAGGCAACGGAACAATAAGCTCTACACCGTCGAAAAAGCCAGTTGGCGCAAGCTCATTTGCAGCCGCAACAGCCAAACGCACACCTACTCCTGGACGTTCTTTGTATTTGAGATAATGCAACAGGCGATTATAGGGCGAGCCCTTGCGATAGTACATATAAGAAGTGGCACGCTCCACCGGCACTATTCCCCAAAAAATCTTCTCAACCTCGGCACGCTTCAGTTCGTCAATCAGCGGCAAGGAGACAAGGCAGTTTATGCAAATATCCTTCTCACCCGAGGATAAAATCTCACCGCACACAACACAGTGACGGGGAAAGATAAAATCCAAAAAATCAGAAATCCACTTCATCGGGGTTGAAATTTATTGCATTCATAATGAGAGAAGTCTCAAATCCACGCGATGCCGCATAACGCATAATCTTTTGCTTGGATAGATAATCGTCCTTACCTTTTAGTTCCTTTCTCTTTGCTGCAACCACCGCCATAAGCGCCGAAAGATACTCCTCTTCGTTAATCGCCTCAAGAGCCTCCCTCGCAAGAGCCTCATCAACCCTCTTCTCGCGCAGAGCTATAGATATTTTTCGCCTCCCCCAACGGTTGAAACGCACCTTGTCGTTTACAAAAGCCCTGCAAAAGCGTTCCTCGCAGATAAAATTCTCCTTTATGAGCCTCTCTATTATACGTTGCTGCTGTGCATCACCCACACCCCAAGCTGCGAGCTTGGCACACACATCGTACACACACCTCTCGCACGTAGTGCAATAGGCCGCCGCTCTGTTCAATGCTTCGGGTTCGCTCAGTGGTTTCATTCTATTTTTGGAATTTTTGAAATTATTTAGCAGCAGCTTAATTTAAGTATCTTCTAATGAACTACACAAAGTTATACCAAAAGCAGCAGTAAACAAAATAACGCATTGCTATTTTAAATGCAGGCCTGCCACGTTTTTAGGGCCGCACCATTTGACAATATGTCATTTTTACAAATATACTGCAAAAAACTATCAAAAAAAGTCACCATAAATATTGTTTTAATGGAATTTATTGATACATTTGCCACCGAGCTTATACAAGCGTACAAAAAGATGAACAGATACTACCTACATACAGCAATCTCCACGACGGCCACCGCAAGTATCAACACGTGCGGCACTGCACGCTGTACTTCCACCACCAATACCCTTAGGGGTTAGGATAGTATTTTTGTTTCTACGCGAAACTTTTCTCAGCAAACATTTTTATTTACAACAAAGGCACAAATATAATCTTTTGTGCATTGCAACAATTTAAGGCACACAACAATGTGTCGCACTGCAACCGTTGTAGTCCAAAGAAAAACAATTACAAAAAAACAAAGAACCTTTATGAAACACATTATAATACTGGGAGACGGAATGGCCGACTGGCAAGAGGAATCGTTAGGTGGAAAGACACTTATGCAGGCAGCCTACACACCATATATGGACAAGCTCGCAAGAATGGGACGCTGCGGACGGTTAGTCACCGTAGCAGACGGTTTTCACCCCGGAAGCGAGGTTGCCAATATGTCGGTACTGGGATACAACCTCGAAAAAGTGTACGAAGGCCGTGGACCGTTGGAAGCAGCAAGCATAGGCATTGAGCTTGAAAAAGGGGAGCTTGCACTGCGCTGCAACATCGTATGCATCAACGACCACATACTCAAGAACCACTCATCGGGACACATCAGCACCGAGGAGGCCGACATTCTCGTAAAATATCTGCAGCAGCACCTGGGCAACGAGCGCGTGCGCTTTCACACAGGAGTGCAATACCGCCATCTGCTCATAATAAAAGGCGGCGACAAACGCATCAGTTGCACTCCTCCGCACGATATTCCAGGACAGAAGTTCGCCCCTTACCTTGTCAAGGCCGATGTCCCCGAAGCCCAGGAGACAGCCGACCTGCTCAACGGGCTTATAGTAAAATCGCAACTGCTGCTTGCCGACCACCCGCTCAACCGCCAGCGCATTGCCGAGGGGAAAGACCCTGCCAACAGCATCTGGCCCTGGGGCGGCGGCTACCGCCCGCAGATGGAGCCGCTGAGCGAGAAATTCCCTCAGATAAAGCGCGGCTCGGTAATATCGGCGGTAGACCTCATCAGAGGCATCGGCCACTACGCGGGACTGCGCACGTTGCAGGTGGAGGGCGCCACAGGACTCTACGACACCAACTACGAGAACAAGACAGCCGCACTGCTCGACGCACTCAAGGACGACGATTTTGTCTATCTGCACATTGAGGCAAGCGACGAAGCGGGACACGAAGGGAATGTCGCACTCAAGATGCGCACGATAGAGAATCTCGACAGCCGCGCAGTGGGCCCCATATACGAAGCAGTGAAAGAGTGGGACGAGCCTGTGGCAATAGCCATTCTCCCCGACCACCCCACCCCCTGCAAGCATCGAACCCACACCTCGGAGCCCGTACCCTTCCTTATATGGTACCCAGGCATAGAGGCCGACAGCGTGGAGACGTTCGACGAAATATCGGCACACGACGGAAGCTACGGCCTGCTCAAGGAGGACGAATTCATTAACGCATTTATGCTACACTAAGAACACACCAACCCCTAACACTACACACAATATGAAATACTTCAGCACAAACGGAAAAGCCGATGCAGCCTCATTGGAGCAGGCAGTGATAAAAGGACTCGCCCCCGACAAGGGACTTTATATGCCCGAATGTATAAGAACTCTCCCGCAGGAGTTCTTCGAAAATATCGACTGTATGACACTGCAGGAAATATCGTACCACGTTGCAACAGCATTCTTTGGCGAGGAGATTCCTGCCGACGAGCTGAAGAGGATTGTCTACGAGACAATGAACTTTGAGATTCCCGCAGTAAAAGTGACTGACGACATATACTCGCTTGAGCTTTTCCACGGCCCCACACTCGCCTTCAAGGACGTGGGCGCACGCTTTATGGCACGTATGCTGGGGTATTTTGTAAAGAACAGCAACAAGCGCGTGAATGTGCTCGTGGCAACGTCGGGCGACACGGGCAGCGCCGTTGCCAACGGCTTCCTGGGTGTTGAGAATATAAACGTATATGTACTTTATCCCAAGGGCAAAGTGAGCGAGATACAGGAGAAACAGTTCACCACACTAGGCAAGAACATCACCGCCATTGAGGTGGACGGCTGTTTCGACGACTGCCAGGCACTTGTGAAGCAAGCCTTTATGGACGAGGAGCTCAACGAGGAGATGTTCCTCACAAGTGCAAATTCCATAAATCTGGCACGTTTCCTCCCGCAGTCGTTCTACTATTTCTGGGCGTATGCACAATTGAAGAAGATGGGCAGGGAAAAGGAATTGACAATATCTGTTCCGAGCGGAAACTTCGGCAACCTCACGGCGGGACTCTTTGCAAAGAGAATGGGACTGCCCGTCAAGCGTTTCGTGGCAGCGAACAACAGCAACGACATTGTCTACAACTATCTGCAGACAGGAGAGTACAGCCCAAAAGCATCGGTAAGCACCATTGCCAACGCAATGGACGTGGGAGCGCCAAGCAATTTCGCACGCATTATGCACCTGTACGGCAGCAGCCACAAAGATGTGTGCAAGGAGATTAGCGGTGCCACATACAGCGACGCACAAATAGCCGGAGGCGTAAAAGAGTGCCTGCAGGACAACAGCTATCTGCTCGACCCTCACGGTGCCTGCGGCTATCTTGCCCTGAAGGAGCTGTTGCAACCGGGCGAGACGGGAGTGTTCCTCGAAACTGCCCACCCCGCGAAATTCAAGGATACCATAGAGGGAATAACAGGAGAGGAGATAGAAATACCGCAAGCCCTGCAGCAATTTATGAGCGGCACTAAAGAGAGCGTACAGATTGACAAGAATTTCGGCACGCTCAAGAGCTACCTTCTCAACGAGGAGCAGAGCGAGAATGACAAGTACTACAATTGAGAGGCTGCGACAGCAATGCAGCATAAACGAGGGTAACCCGAAAAGCAGGAAAGGTTACCCTCGTTTATATTGTTGGAATTAGAATAAAAGAAGTAATTTCGGTCAAGACCTAACTACGCCCGCGCCTGAGCCTCTCCTTTATGAAACGCCTTAACTTTTTGCGTATCCTGAAAGAGAGGAACTGATACATACAGAAATCGAGGTCCACTCCCCGTTGGATTGAGTATCGCAACAGGAAATCATACAAATGCTCGGTCGAGACACCGAACTGCTCAAAACCACGCATAATATTACGATTAAGCAGCACCCCGCCAAAGCGCATACGGTTAATGTCGGTCAACGCAAAATTGTATCCGCCGCTCTTGCTGTCGGGGAAATAGAATATATTGCCCGGATTATAATCGAGCGGAAGAATACGTTTCTCCTGCAGGCTTATTGTAAAAGAGATGAACGATGAGCCTATTCTCGAAAGCTCATCGGCAGAATATTGCCCGGGAAGAATGGAAGAGAGCGTGGGAGCATCGAAATACTCGGCTACAAAATACCCTGTGTGAAAGAAACCGTTCTTCTTTACCTCGATATATGCAACGGGAAAAGGAGTCTTTATCCCCTTCTCCAACAGCATAAGCGCATACTCGTAAGCTCTTTGCGCTTTACTTTTTCTAAAAAAAGTGTAGATAAAGCAATTGGCAAGCGTCGGCCGTTTGAAAGTCTTTACAACAAAAGGCCTGCCCGCCAGAACAACCTTTTCTACAATATTCCGCTTTTTGCAAAATACCTTTTCTACGGTGTAGTCTCCCGATACAATTCTACGCAGTTGCGGTTCAAGATAGCGATAATCGGGGTGAACAGTTATCTTCATTTATATATGGTTTGTTTGGTGTCTGTGTTAATAGAAAACTTTTTTGCTCAAAAAAGTTTTCTGCAAAACTACACAAATTTGGCTCTTTCTCAAAAGAAACAGCGACATTTAACCATTCATTAACTTTTGTAAACGAAAATAAAGTGACTACTCCTTTGCCCGCTTCACAAATACTACAACGCTCTTTTGTCCGCTCGCGTAACACGAAAATACCTTAGCCGCAGCATTGTAGCGCAAGAGGTTGCGGCTATTGCTGCCACAAGCGACAATAGTCACACAGCCGTCCTTGCCGACAGACAGGCGCCAGCTTGCATTTGCGTCTACGGTGCGCTGTGTACGCAGGAAATTGCCGCTGTTCGACGCTGCACACAGATAGCCCCCCTGCACCTTCAGAGCAAATGTACCCTTCTTTGCACCCTTTGCAAGTACAATCTTCAGAACATCGCCGGCAGGGTCCACAAGCACATTACCCTCTACGCACACCTGTGCAGCCCCTCTGTTGTTGGCACGCTGCTCCGAACCCAGCGCAACCCCGTCGCACACAATTATCACAGTATCGCCAACCGCCAACTGCCCCGCATCGCACAAGCGGGTAAACACATTAGACCGACAGCCTGCACCATTGTCATCGCGCGAAGCACCGCTGCCAAGCGAGAATGTACAATCGACCGAGTCGCCCCACACATAGTGCGCAAGCTGCGGATAGTCGACAAAGGGGTTGCGGTTGCCCTGAATCTCATAGACAGCATTGTTGCGGTTGCGCTCCTTTTCACTCACTGGGTCCTGCGAATGCCATTTGAGAAGCAGGTCCACCGCCCAAGGCTTAAGCGTAGGATAGGTACTATTGGCATAATTCATCCAAGTATATTTCCACGTCAGGTTCTGATAACAAGTGAACATATACATAAACACCCGCGCAAAATCGCCCTTATACTCATCGCAAGGCTCGTACGCATTCTGACTTACTCCTGCTATGTTTGCTTTACCCACAAAAGTGACACCATTCTGCCAAGTGACCGAAGATAGCTCTGCAAGCGGGTAATTATTCTTACGTCCGTTGGCTTCGGCATCGGCCGGATTAAGATGATGAAGATCGAAATAAGCATCATTCTCTGTGCCGCCCCACCAGCTTTTAGCCACACTGTGCTCAATATTCATTCCATCTATGGAGCGCCCTTTCCTGTCGAAATAGCGCACAGTGTCCGAGTACATATCCGCCACCCTGCGCCTGTCGCCGTCGGCAACAGCATCGGTAGTGTAAAAAGCACCCCACGTGGAGTTTGTACCTGTACCATACGGTATCTGTCTATGCTTTTTAATAAGATTGTGCAATGCAGTTTTAAGTTCCTTGCCACCCTTTACGCCATCTATGCTGCGGTAATAATCGTCCTGAGCAAAGAGCAACGACGGCAAGAGCAAAAGAAAGAAAGTTATATACAAATAGTTTTTCATTGTCGTTAGATTTATTTTAAGCACAAAAATAGTAACAAGGCAACAAAAACAGCATTGCAGTGGAAGAAAAATTTTTCAACAGCAGATGCACAACAGAAAACCCTTACATCACACCTTCAATTTAACATTACCAAAAGCGCCTATTTGCAAAAAAATGTATATCTTTGCAAAGTTTTTCAAAAACAACATCTCATTAACAAATAATCCAATGAAAAATTTCAGAACAATTCTTGCAGCAATCCTTATGCTTTGCTGCGCGACATTGAGTGCCCACGACTTTGAAGTTGAAGGCATCTATTACAACATTTTATCCAAAGAAGATAGAACAGTTGAAGTTACTTACAGAGAAAGTTACATTGAATATAGCGGCAATGTAGTAATCCCTGCAAATGTAACTTACGAGGGTACAACTTACAGCGTAACAACTATTGGAAATGACGCGTTCAATTCGTGCTGGTACATTACAAGCATTACAATACCAAACAGCGTAACAACAATTGGAGATGGCGCGTTCAATTCGTGCATAGGCCTTACAAGCATTACAATACCAAACAGCGTAACAACAATTGGAGATGGCGCGTTCTACTATTGCGACGGCATTACAAGCATAACCGTAGATAAAAACAACCCTGTATATGACAGTCGCAATAACTGCAACGCCATTATAGAAACGGCGTCAAATACACTTCTTTGGGGCTTCCAAAATACAATAATACCCAATAGTGTAACAACGATTAAAGAATTCGCGTTCGGCACGTGCCGCGGCCTTACAAGCATTGAAATACCCAACAGCGTAACAACGATTGAAAGAAACGCATTCGAGTGTTGCTATGACCTTAAAAATGTAACAATCGGCAACAGCGTAACAACGATTGAAATCTGTGCGTTCAACTTATGCAGCCTTACAAGCGTAACATCACTTATACCTGCCGACAAATTATTCTCAATAGACAACAGTGTATTCAATGGGGTTGATAAAAACGCTTGTACTCTTTATGTACCCTACGGAGCAAAAGAGACATACGCATCGACAGCAGATTGGAACGAGTTTAAGAATATAGTTGAGCTACCCTCTACCGAGACATTCGACCTTACAGTCTCCGCAGCAAACTACGCTACACTATATTTGGATTTTAATGCAACAATCCCCCAGGGTGTAGAGGTGTACACCGCAAGTACCGTAGACGGCGACCGCCTTATGATGCAAGAGGTAACAGGCACGCTGCCTGCAAACACAGGCGTAATTGTGAGAGCTGAGCAAGGCACATATACATTTGAGCAAACCTTTGAGAAAGTTGATGCCATTAAGAGTAACCTCTTGCGCGGTTCTGTTGAAGACGTGTATATCACCCCCGCAAAAGATGCAAAATACTACGTTCTTTCAATGAAGGACGGCATTGTGGGAATGTACGAGGACGCGCTCAGCGGCGGTACATTCAAAAACAATGCCAACAAGGCATACTTGGTATTGGGCGAGAAGAACCTCGGCATCTACGATGAAGAAGTAGACACCGAGAACCCCGGAATGCAGCTCAGCAACAGCTACTACTTCGACTTTGGCGGCACAACAGCAATAGAGCCCGTTGTAAACGAGGTTATCGACAACATTTACTACGACCTCAGTGGCCGTCGCGTGGAGAACCCCACACGTGGTATTTACATCCTTAACGGCAAAAAGGTATTCATAAAGTAAAATAATACTTTTACTACAATAGATTATCCGCGAGCCATTCCTTACACAGAAAGGCTTGCGGATTTTTTTCGAACCCCTCAGTCACTACGTGACAGTTTGCCTTCGGCGAATTTTGGCTCAGTAGAAAAAAGGTGTGGGAAATTCACATTGAATGACTAATATTTTTCATCTATTGCAACAGGTAAATCTTAGACCAACTGCACGCCGAAAAGAAATTTAATTGCGGGTAGGCTGTTTTAAGGAAACAGTGCGAGG
>JAFZIA010000001.1 GCA_017554605.1 Bacteroidaceae bacterium | reverse complement strand
TTCTTTTGTGCAAGGTTTTTTGTTTCTTTTTTTCGCAAAAAAAGAAAGCAGAAGAAAATACTACAACGAGAGAATAGCCGAAAAATAACACCGGGAAGGTGGTTGAAAGAATTGTTATCCACAGTAAATTTCTACTGAGCCTATATACTTTTAATTCGTATCTATTAAATCATTTTGAATAAAATACTTGAGTAAGAAGTTCGAAAAAAATCCGCGAGACTTTTTTCAATTAAAAGTCTCGCGGATAATATGTTGTAGTAAGTAATTTGTCTTACTTAACCATCACCTTGTGTCCGTTCACGATGTAAATACCACGTGTGGGGTTCTCCACGCGGCGACCGCTGAGGTCGTAGTAGATGTTGTCGTTGTTCTCGGTTACAACCTCCTCGATGGCTGTTGTGCCCTCGAAGTCGAATGTAAAGCCTGCGCTGAGAGCCGCTGTTCCGAGTGCCGATGAAGGCAGATAGGCCTTGTGGCTGCCGTTGGTAAAGTAACCATTGCTCTCGTAGTCGCCAGTTCTGTAAAGACCAATTTTTCCGTTATTGATACCAAGGATATAAGCATCGTCGGCTACATTAGCTTTTGCTACAGTACCTGCCAAAAGGTTGCCCTCTATTGTTGCTGTTGTCTCGTAGTTTATGGTAAATGAGTAGGTATTAGCTGCTCCTTTGAGAATAACACCTGTGTTTGCAGGAATAATATTACCCTCTATTTCTGTCAAAACAACAACGCTATTCTCGTTGTCAACACCGTCTTGTGCAATGTAGTATGCTGTAACGCCCTCGGGTATTGTTACTGCAACGGGTGCGTAGAACGATGCGTATTTTGCTGCGCTTATTGTAACGGGGAGGCTGTTGATGTATTCAGTGGCAAAATAGCTGTAGTCGTAGTTCTCGGTGTCGGTAGTATAGGTGATGTAAGATACTCCATCTTGTTCTTTTATTTTTAAGTGCAAAGGTGATTTAATGTATGCATAAAAGAAATTTGCATAACCGGGGTTGCATATCTTTGCTTTACCTTTGACGCCTATTTCGTTCAAACCGCAGTAGGTGCTGTCTA
This sequence comes from Bacteroidaceae bacterium, assembly GCA_017554605.1. GTDB lineage: Bacteria > Bacteroidota > Bacteroidia > Bacteroidales > Bacteroidaceae > HGM04593. Next base: position 5,399 of record JAFZIA010000001.1, on the reverse strand, counting down.
CGTTTACGTATCGTCCAGCAGTATATGAGAGCAATGAGCTGCGATCGTAATAGAACAACGATTCGGCTCCGGCTTCTTCGCCCATAAGTAGCACTTCTTTATCGTTTATAATTGCGCTTTTGTCTTGTAAATACTTTGTGTTATATGTATATGTGTTGTTTATTCTATAGTATCCGTCGGGAAACATAAGCGATACCCACATAGTTGAACCTGCGTCGGCTTTATCCCAGGTTGATACTGTTGATTGTCCGTTAAAGAATCTGTTGTCAACCTGGTTTGAGGTTAAGCAAAAGTTCATAGAGTTGTCTGCTGCTTCGCTCTTGGCAATAGTCCATACTATGGCATTTTCGTTGTCGGCATCTACTAATATGATGTCTGTGTTGCTGCTGCCAACGCCAATCGCCTTTAGATTGTCTCTGTTTATCAGTTTAAATCCTTTAAGGGGGTCTCCGATAAATGCCCAAGCATATTTATTGTATTTCTCTTCGGGGATAATAGGTTCGCCGTATTCCCATAACCAACTATCGTTCCATTCTATTTTATTATCGTCGGTTGCATTTATGAAATTGCCAATGTCGGAGTGCATTGCTATAGCGTGCCACTGAACAATTTCGTTTACCGACTGTGCATACTTGAATCTGTAGAACTCGCACTGTACGTCAACTGTATCGTCTCCTGTAACTTTTTCAACAGTATAAGATGAAAAGGTAAAGGGGAAGGGGTATTCTCTAGCCGGATAAGGCTCGTTTTTGTATAAGCCGGTGTGTTGTATGGTAGTAAGGAACTCTCTTTCAAAATAGTAGTTGTAGGTAATGGTGTATGTTTCCAGCTTACTAATTGAATCAAAAGCAGCGTCGGCATCAAAGTCATCAACTGCTGTGAATAGAACCCTGTTGCCATCGTCCATTGTGGACCAATTGTCTACTGTCATCTGATTGTTGCCGCCAATGTTAATGTATCTACCGCTAAAATTAACTCTCACGCGGTTCTCTACATCTGGTGAGGCTGTGAAATATATCTGGTCGCCCAACTCCTTGGTTAGTGTGCAGTCGCTGTTGACAAATTTTTGTGCATAAATGCTGTAAAGGTAATATCTATCGTGGATTCTCAGAACAGTAAAATGGTTTCGGGTATTGCCGGCATCGGTGGTGGTACCCCAGCCGTTGTCGTTGGTTGAACAGAAACGGTCGCCAGCCTCGTTAACCGACCAGCCACCGCGTGTGGTAGTTGTTACGGTGTAGCATTTGTATGGGTTTACGTCTGCAAGGCTGATGGGGTGCTCGATGCTCGTAATGTTGACGAAGCTGAATGATGAGCCGTTGTCGTTTGTTGCGCCTGTGCTGTTCCAGTATGCCAAATTCTTGTCTCTATAGTTCCAGTAGTTGTTTTCGTTGTTGTGGTCCTTAATTACAAGGAAGCCATCTTGTTGTGATTTTGCAATGTCGAAAAAGAAGTTGGCTGTATTGTCGTCTGTTGCCATTTGGAAACTTGCGTTTGCGCTGTTTCTTTCGCGTGAGGCATAGAGTGCTTTTTCTGTTCCTTCGGCCTTATTGTAGAATTTGTAACCAGTCTCTTCGTTACCTACGATGCACCAAAGAGCACCTTGCTCGTAATAGTATGCGGGGGCGTAGTTGTTGTTGAGCAAAAGCTTGCCTTCGTCGTTGCAGCGCTCTGTAGAAACGTAACCGCCTTTTCTGTTCTGAATAGTGTACCAAGTGGTGTTCTCGGCCCAATTGCCATTAACGGGTGCGTCGGACACCTTGAGTCCGTGTCCTTGTGCGTCTTGTGCGTCAATACCTAATGCTAAAAAGCATAGGAGTGTCATTAAAGTAAATTTTTTCATAAAAAACAAATATTGGAATTTTTTGATTTTTCAGAGGATTATATTGTTTTTGTTTAATCTATTGAAAAACAGTGTGTTCTAAACGGGATTTTTAGCTTTTATGAGGGGTTCTGTAAAAACCGTGCAAAGGTAATAAAAAAAATATCAAATTTTAGGTTTCTGGTTTTCTTTTTTACTGTAATGGGTGGATTTTAAACAGATTTTAAACAGATTGGCTTCTTGGTATTCTGCTTTGTCTGTTGCTGTAGTTTGTATTGTCTGGTACTTTGCGAAAAACTGTTTCTGTTAATTCTGGGCAACGCAAAGAATCTTGTGTCCGGCGTTTTTTTTTTTGAGATTCTTCCGCCGCTGTGCTTTGTCGGGGTGACAGAGATAGCTTTGTTTCTACTCCTCCGCCCTGCGGGCACCTCCTCTATAAACAGAGGAGGGCTATATTCTTGTGCTTTAATTGTTTATGTTTGGTTTTTTAGTGTAATTTAATGAAAAGAATTTTAGTGCTCCTCTTTGCGAAAGAGGAAATTTTGTGCAAACGAGCGAATGGAAGCTTGCTTACACACACAGCGAGTGCAGCCAAAATTCGCCGAAGGCAAACTGTCACGAAGTGGCTGAGGAGTTCGAAAAAACAGTGCTTGTGTAATTGCTTTTAGCCCCTACGGCACATTTTTTATAAATAGCGGAGGGCTATATTCTTTTAATTCAATTATTTACGTTATTTTTTAAGTGATAATTAAATACAAGAAGTTAAGTGCTCCTCTTTGCGAAAGAGGAAATTTTGTGCAAACGAGCGAATGGAAGCTTGCTTACACACACAGCGAGTGCAGCCAAAATTCGCCGAAGGCAAACTGTCACGTAGTGGCTGAGGAGTTCGAAAAAACAGCTATTGTGTCATTGCCTTTAGCCCCTACGGCACATTTTTTATAAATAGCGGAGGGCTATCTTCTTGTGCTTTAATTGTTTATGTTTGGTTTTTTTAGTGTGATTTAATAAAAAGAATTTTAGTGCTCCGTTATCACGCGGAGCACTATTTGATTTTATTCCAATAGGCAGCCTGCTTATATGAATAAGTAAAGGGTGCAGCGGAATTGCTGCACCCTTTGTCCTGTTGAATAATGTACAGGCTCTTATGCCTCGATAATCTCAAATACTTTTTCTACAGCAGCTCTTATGCCATCGGCGTTCTTGCCGCCTGCCTGTGCAAAGTGAGCCTGGCCGCCACCGCCGCCCTGCATAAGCTTGGCTGCCTGGCCTACAATCTTGCCTGCATTGATGCCTTGCTCCACAAGGTCGGCTGTTGCCGATATTGTGAGCTGGGGCTTGTCGTTGTGTACGCTGCCGATGACAATGAGCAGGTTCTCGGGCTGCTCGGCACGGAGCATAAATACAATGTCCTTTACTGTAGCTGCGGGAAGGGGGAGTATGGTGCTTATGTAGCGCATTCCGTTCTTCTCCTTAATCTCCTGCAACAGTTTCTCTTTTACTGTAACGGCTTTTTCGCGTGCGTACTCCTCAATCTCTTTCTTGAGCTCGGCATTCTCGGCAATTGATTTTACGATTGTTGCCTTGAGGTTGGGAACGTTGTTGAAGAGGGCGTGTATCTCCTTCATAAGCTCCTGTGCCTTGCTAAGGTGGTTCTCGAGTGCTTCGCCTGTAATTGCCTCGATACGGCGTACACCGGCTGCCACTGAGCTCTCGCTGATGATTTTCACCATTCCTATGCAGCCTGTTGCGGGAACGTGTGTACCTCCGCAGAACTCGATTGAGCTGTCGAACTGCACCACGCGTACGTGGTCGCCGTACTTCTCGCCAAAGAGTGCTATCGCACCGAGTGCCTTAGCCTCTTCGATGGGTATGTTGCGGTGGTCGGTGAGGGGTATGTTGCGGCGTATGCGCTCGTTGACAATTCTCTCTACCTTTGCAATCTCCTCGTCGGTAACTTTTTGGAAGTGCGAGAAGTCGAAACGTATAGCCTCGGGTGTAACGAGTGAACCCTTCTGCTCAACGTGTGTGCCCAGTACCTCGCGCAATGCCTGGTCGAGCAGGTGGGTGCACGAGTGGTTGGCTGCACTTGCGAGACGTTTCTTGGTGTCTATCTGTGCGGTGAAGGTTGCCGAGGGGTCGGCTGGCAACTGCTTTGTTATGTGAATGGGGAGGTTGTTCTCCTTCTTAGTGTCGATAACTTCGATGCGCTCCTCGCCACAGATGATTGCTCCTGTGTCGCCCACCTGACCTCCGCTCTCGGCATAGAAAGGTGTCTCCTTGAGTACAATCTGATAGAGTGTCTGGTTCTTCTGCTTGGTCTGGCGGTAGCGCAGGATTGTTGTCTCGCACTCGGTGCTGTCGTAGCCCACGAATGTGGTCTCGCCCTCGCTCACTGTTACCCAGTCGCTGTTCTCCACTGCTGCCGCGTTGCGTGCGCGTGTCTTCTGCTTCTGCATCTCCTCGTCGAACTGTTTCATATTTGCGGTGAGGCCGTTCTCGCGCAGAATGAGCTGTGTGAGGTCGATGGGGAATCCGTATGTGTCGTAGAGTGTGAATGCCTCTACGCCGCTTATCTCGCTGCTGCCCGATGCCTTTGTCTGCGACATAATTTTGTCGAGCATCTGTATGCCTGTTGCGAGGGTGCGCAGGAATGAGTCCTCCTCCTCTTTGATGACCTTTGTGATGAGCTCCTGCTGTTGCTTGAGCTCGGGATAAGCGTCGCCCATATTCTCGATGAGTGTGGGAACGAGCTTGTACATAAATGCCTGCTTCTGTCCCAGGAATGTGTAGCCGTAGCGTACTGCACGGCGCAGAATGCGACGTATCACGTAACCCGCCTTAGCGTTGGAGGGGAGCTGACCGTCGGTTATTGAGAATGATATGGTACGTATGTGGTCGGCAATAACGCGCATCGCAATGTCGGTCTGTTCGTTGTCGCCGTATGTGTTGCCCGATACCTCGCCGATAGCCTTGATGATGGGCTGGAATACGTCGGTGTCGTAGTTCGACTGCTTGCCCTGAAGTGCCATACAAAGGCGCTCGAAGCCCATACCTGTGTCTATTACCTTTGCGGGGAGCTCCTCGAGGTGGCCGTCGGCCATACGGTTGTACTGCATAAACACAAGGTTCCAAATCTCAATTACCTGGGGGTGTGAACCGTTTACAAGGTCGCGTCCAGGGATTGCTGCACGCTCCTCGTCGCTTCTGAGGTCGATGTGAATCTCGCTGCAAGGACCGCAAGGACCTGTGTCGCCCATCTCCCAAAAATTGTCCTTGAGATTGCCGTTGAGGATTCTCTCGGCAGGGAGGTGCTTTTCCCATATTGCTGCAGCCTCGTTGTCGCGCTCAAGGTTCTCGCTTGCTGCGCCCTCGAATACTGTCACGTAGAGGCGGTTGGGGTCGAGCTTTACTACCTGGGTAAGGTACTCCCAGGCCCAGTCGATAGCTTCTTGCTTGAAGTAGTCGCCGAATGACCATGATGTTACCCTCAGAGTGTGGCGCAAGGGGTCAGACGGTGTTAAGCGCGAAACGCAGGTGACCATTCCCATGCACCGCGCCCTTGCAAGCGATGTACAGG
>JAFZIA010000133.1 GCA_017554605.1 Bacteroidaceae bacterium | reverse complement strand
AGCGAAAAAGTTGTAGATATATTATTGGCATATAATTTATTAATCTACAAGCAAGAAAATGGAAATCTAATAATAAATTATAGAGAGGATGATTTGGGTTCATACAATAAAGAAAAATTATACATTTGCTTGCATAAATGCTTGTATCATTATTATAAATCAATTACATAATATTAGGTAAACGAAATATTCCCCGAACCGCCTATAAAATAAGGTAGTCCTGAGGATAATTGTGTAAAAAATTTTGTAAGCCTTAAGTTTTCCATCGGCGAAAGGTCTTCTGCTAATAAACAATTTCCCCGGAACTGCCTATGCAATAAAGTTGTTTCGGGGATTTGTTATGTTGGTCGCAAAACTTTTTTATCTCATAACGCTTGAGTGGAGGCCTTCAAAATACTATCAAAAAGAGATGCAATGCTTTCAGTAATATTGCAAACACTCGTTATAAAAACTCAAGAAAACTTGGTATTAACTCTTTGATTACAAAATTGCCTTTAGCCCCTATGGGTGGCGACCGTTGTTTTGCTTCCGCTCAGACGTGTTGTTGAGGAATTTCCCGAAAAAAGACAATCTGCATTTGGGTAAACATCTATGTTTTTACACTATTTTCTGTGCCGTTCTTTCAAAAAGATGCTTTTTCTGCTTTATTTGCGAAAAAATGTTTGTATAAATTGCTTGTATGATGAAAAAATAATATATTTGCCAAAAATAGGTTATATATTGTAAAGTATAACAGCAGGACGTGGGACAATGTGACGAGTGGTTTGTGGCGAGCGTTCAAAAGTAAATATATACAATTTGAGAATATGAATAGTTTACAGAGACATTGCAACCATTTTCATTTGCGCCATTTTTGTGGGGTGGGGTGATTGTTGTCTATCTGTGTCTGATATTTACCAACGGAGCCTGCACAAAAAATACAAAGGGTTTCCGTTGTTTTTTTATAGTGAAATTAAAAAAGTAAGATATAATATGTTAAGAATAGCTGTACAGACAAAAGGTCGCCTGAACGAGCAGAGCCTGGAGCTTCTGCGCGAAGCAGGCGTTACTATAAAAGAGGAAAAGCGTAAGTTTCTTATGCGTGCTTCGGATTTTCCAGTGGAGATACTCTTTTTGCGCGACGATGATATTCCGCAAACTGTGGCGATGGGTGCTGCCGACCTCGGCATTGTAGGATACAACGAGGTGGCGGAGCGAGGATACGAGGTCGATGTGCTGCAAAAGTTGGGCTTTGGCGGTTGCCGCATCTCGCTTGCGATTCCCAAGAACGACGAGTATACGGGTGTGGAGTATTTCAATGGCAAGCGCATTGCAACATCGTATCCCAATGTGCTCAAGCGCTTCTTCGGGGAGAAAGGTGTCGAGGCTTCTGTTCACACAATCACGGGCTCGGTGGAGATAGCTCCCGCGGCGGGGCTTGCCGATGCTATATTTGATATTGTGTCGTCGGGCGGAACGCTCATCACCAACGGGCTTGTCGAGGTGGAGCAGGTGTTGCAGTCCGAGGCGGTGCTCATAGGTACTCCCGGGTTGAGCGACGAGAAGATGGCTGTCGCACGGCAGTTGATGTCGCGCTTCGAGTCGGTGCAGAAGGGATACGGCAAGAAATACCTTGTGCTCAACCTTCCCGTTGCAGCGTTGGACGAGGCAGTGAAGATTCTTCCCGCAATGCGTAGCCCCACGGTGATACCCCTTGCGCAGAGCGAGTGGTGCTCATTGCAGACTGTGGTGGACGAAACGGAGCTTTGGACAATCATTGAAAAACTAAAAGCGATAGGTGCTGAGGGTATCCTGGTGCTTCCGCTCGAAAAAATTGTACTATAATGGAATCTGTCATTAAAAGATATATAGAGCCCGCACGCGGCCAGTGGGCGCAGCTTTGTGAGCGTCGTCTTGCCGATGATGAGGCTGTGGCCAATAGGGTTGCCGCAATTGTGCAACGTGTGAAGGAGGATGGCGATGAGGCTCTCCGCTCCCTTGCAAAGGAGATTGACGGCGTGGAGCTCGCTTCGTTCGAGGTAAGTGACGAGGAACGTCGCGAGGCATTTGCGCAAGTGTCGCAGGAGCTGCGCGAGGCTATTGCAAAGGCTGCCCGCAATATTACAAAATTCCATATGGCGCAACGCTTTGAGCCGGTGCGCGTGGAGACTGCTCCCGGAGTGCTGTGCGTGCAGCGTGCAGTGGCAATAAACACTGTGGGACTGTATGTCCCCGGAGGTACAGCTCCTCTCTTTTCGACAGTGCTGATGCTTGCAATACCTGCAAAGGTGGCGGGGTGCAAGAATATTGTTCTTTGTACTCCCACCGACAAGAACGGAAAAGTGGCCCCCGCAGTGCTCTTCGCAGCAATGGTGTGTGGCGTTGAGCGCATCTTCAAGGTGGGAGGTGCTCAGGCAATAGCAGCAATGGCATACGGAACAGAAACAGTCCCGGCTGTAGACAAGATATTCGGTCCGGGCAACCGTTACGTGACCAAGGCCAAGGAACAACTTTCGCGTTGTGTGGCGATAGATATGCCCGCAGGGCCGTCGGAGGTGCTTGTCGTTGCCGACGAGTGTGCTGTGCCGTCGTTTGTGGCGAGCGACCTTCTGTCGCAGGCCGAGCACGGTGCCGACTCGCAGGCTATGCTCGTGTGTTCGAGCGAGGCTGTTGCCGATGCTGTGTGCGCCGAGGTTGAGCGCCAGTTGGAGCTGTTGCCCCGCAAGGAGATTGCCGTAAAGGCGCTTGGCAACAGCCGTATTATAGTACTCTCGAATCCCGACGACAGAATAGCTTTTGTCGACACATACGCACCCGAACATCTTATTTTGTCGACTGACGACCCGTGGGGCGTGTCGGCACGAATAACATCGGCGGGCAGTGTCTTTATCGGCAATTATACCCCCGAGAGTGCAGGAGACTATGCGTCAGGTACGAACCACACACTGCCTACATCGGGTTGGGCACGTTCGCACAGTGGAGTGAATGTCGACAGCTTTGTACGCAAGATAACATTCCAGGAGGCTACGTTCACGGGACTTCTGGAGCTGGGCGATACAATTGTCACTATGGCACGTGCCGAGGGACTCGATGCACACGCGAATGCGGTGATTGAGAGATTGAAGAGTGTTGAGGATATATCGGGTAAATGATTTTTCAGATGATAAAGGATATTGATGATATAATGCAGCTTGTGCGTGGCAATATTCGCTCGCTTGCACCATATTCCACTGCACGCGACGAGTATAAGGGTGAGCTTGGGGCTTTTCTCGATGCAAATGAGAATCCCTTTGCCAATGGCTACAACCGTTACCCCGACCCGCGTCAGGCGCAGTTGAAGGCGCAAATTTCGCGCATAAAGGGAATGCCCGTGGAAAATATTTTTGTGGGCAACGGCAGCGACGAGGCTATAGACCTGTGTATGCGAATCTTCTGCGAACCGCGTGTGGATAATGTGGTGACAATAGCTCCCACATACGGAATGTACAAGGTGTCGGCTGCAATAAACGATGTCGAGGTGCGCGAGGTGCAGCTTGGCCCGGATTTTTCGCTTCCGTTACAAGCGCTTATTGATGCGTGCGACAAGAATACAAAGCTTATGTTCCTTTGCTCGCCCAATAATCCCACTGGCAACAGTTTTCCGGTGGAGCAGATGCAGTGGTTATTGGAGAAATTCGGCGGCATAGTGGTGGTGGACGAGGCTTATATCGACTTTTCGGCACAGGAGAGTATGTCGGCTCTGCTCGGCAGATACTGCAATCTTATAGTGTTGCAGACACTCTCGAAGGCATACGGCCTTGCAGCGCTTCGATTGGGGCTTGCATTTGCCCACGAGTGCGTGATGAGGATTTTTGCCAATGTGAAATATCCCTACAATATAAACCTCGCAGGAATGGAGATTGCCCAAAGGCTTCTTGAAAGAGGTGTGCAGGGCGAGGTGGATACTATTATAAAGGAGCGCGGGCGAGTGGCCGCGGCTCTCGCCGCATTCCGCTGCGTGGAGCGCGTATATCCTTCCGATGCGAACTTCCTGCTTGTGAAGGTGGACGATGCGCAGGCTATATACAACGCTCTCATTGAGCAAAAGGTGATTGTGCGCGACCGTTCGCGTGTGGCAGGCTGCGAGGGGTGTCTCAGAATAACGATAGGAACACCCGAGGAGAATGACCTTCTCCTGCAAATAATGAGTAAAAGATAAAAAGGCTTTATAGATATGAAAAAAGCATTGTTCATAGACCGTGACGGCACAATAATATGGGAACCTCCCGTGACTGAGCAGGTGGATTCGCTGGAACAACTGCAATTTATGCCGGGTGTAATAGGTGCGCTATCGCATATTGCAAACAGCGAATTTGAGCTTGTGATAGCGAGCAATCAAGATGGACTCGGCACTCCGGCCAATCCTCTCGACCGCTTTAACCTCATTCACAACAAAATGCTTGATACGCTCAAGGGCGAGGGCGTTACATTTGCTGCCCAGCTTATTGACGAGCACTATCCGCAAGACGGCTCGCCCAACAGAAAGCCCGGGACGGGAATGTTCACCGGGTATATGAACGGGGAGTACGACCTTGCTTCCTGCTACGTTATTGGCGACAGGCTGACCGATGTGCAGCTTGCACATAATTTGGGTGCAAAGGCTATCCTTTATACGGCCGATGCCGCACGCATCGAGGAACTGTCGAATGCTCCCTTTGCCGATGCCTGCGTGCTTGTAACGGACAGTTGGGCTAAAATAGCCGAGTTCGTGCGCAGCAGCGAGCGTAGGGTGACGGTTGTCCGCGAGACTCGCGAGACAAGCATCGGCGTTACGATAGACCTCGACGGAAAAGGCGCGTCGTCGGTAGATACGGGGTTGAAATTCCTCGACCATATGCTCGACCAGATTGTACACCACGCTGGAGTGTCGCTCACTCTGAAGGCTTCGGGTGACCTTTGTGTCGACGAGCATCATACAATGGAGGATATTGCAATTGTGCTTGGCGAGGCTGTCCTCAAAGCGCTTGGAGACAAGCGCGGCATTGCACGCTACGGCTTTGTGCTGCCTATGGACGAGAGCCGTGCAATGGTGCTCATTGATTTTGGCGGAAGGATTGACTTTGACTGGAGTGTGACATTCACCCGCGAGTATGTGGGCGATGTTCCCACCGAGATGTTCAAGCATTTCTTCAAGTCGCTGGGTGCGGCGATGTGCTGCAACCTGCACATTGAGGCAAAGGGTGAGAATAATCACCACATTGCCGAGGGAATTTTCAAGGCATTTGCGCGTGCGCTGCGTATGGCTGTGAAGCGCGAGCCGTTCAGTTACGAACTGCCAAGCAGCAAGGGGGTATTATGATTGCGGTTGTTGATTACGATACAGGAAACTTGCGTTCGGTGTGCAATGCGCTCGGACGTATCGGTGCACAATATTGTGTTACGAGCGACATTGAGACTATCCGCGCAGCCGAGAGGGTGCTGCTCCCGGGTGTGGGCGAGGCCTCCTCGGCAATGGAAAAGTTGCGCGAGAGAGGATTGTGCGATGTGATAAAAGGACTCACCCAGCCGGTGCTGGGCATCTGCATAGGTATGCAGCTTATGTGCCGCAGCAGCGAGGAGGGCAACGCCGCCTGTCTGGGGATTTTCGATACTGCGGTGCGCCGTTTCGAACCCGACAGGGAGAGTGGGGTGAAAGTGCCGCATATGGGCTGGAACAGCATCGGCAGTCTGCACTCTCCTCTATTCGAGGGTATTGCCGACGGTGCGTTTGTGTATTTTGTACACTCGTACGCGCCCGACCTATGCGATGAATGCATTGCGGTATCGGCCAATGGACGTACATTTGCTGCGGCTCTTGCAAAGGGCAATTTCTACGGTACGCAATTCCACCCCGAGAAGAGCGGCGACATTGGCGAGGCTATCTTACGGAATTTTTTGAAACTATAATATACAAGGCTGAATATGGAACTTATTCCGGCAATAGATTTGATAGATGGACGCTGCGTGCGCCTTACGCAAGGCGATTATGCGCAGACAAAAATATATGACGAGGACCCGGTGGAGGTTGCGCGACGTTACGCCGACTGCGGCATAAGGCGCTTGCATATTGTCGACCTTGACGGGGCAAAGGCAAAAGCTCCCTGCAATCTGCGTGTGCTTGAGCGTGTGGCAACAGCAACGTCGCTCGACATTGAGTGGGGCGGAGGAATAAAGGATACCGATGCGCTGCGCTCGGCTGTGAATGCCGGTGCGTCGAGAATCATCTGCGGCAGCATAGCCGTTGACGATGCGCCGCTCTTTGCACAATGGCTGCAGGAGTATGGTGCGGAGCGTATGATACTCGGTGCCGATGTGCGTAACGGAAAGGTTGCCACCCACGGCTGGCTCAAGGACGGTGGTATATGTGTCGAGGAACTTGTGGAGAAATTCCTGCCCGATGGGCTCTCGCAGATAATATGTACCGACATCAGTTGCGACGGAATGTTGCAAGGACCTAATTTCCCGCTCTATACTGCGTTGCAGCAGCGTTTTCCGACGGTAGATGTGACATTGAGCGGCGGAATATCGTCGATGAAGGATATTGACCGCGCATACGAGGAGGGTATACGAGCCGTTATAATAGGTAAGGCAATATACGAGGGTCGAATAACACTAAAAGACTTGGAGAGATGGTTGCTAAACGTATAATACCTTGCCTCGATGTAAAGGAGGGGCGCACAGTGAAAGGTGTGAATTTTGTGGGGTTACAGGATGTGGGCGATGCTGTGGAGCTTGGCAGGAGATATGCCGGTCAGGGAGCGGACGAGCTTGTCTATCTTGACATAAGTGCAACGGTGGAGGGACGCAATACTTTTACCTTGCTTGTAGAGAGGATTGCGCAGAATATAAATATCCCCTTTACTGTTGGTGGCGGAATTTCATCTATCGACGATGCGTCGCGTCTGCTCGATGTGGGTGCCGACAAAATATCAATCAACAGCGCTGCGGTGCGCAACCCTATGCTCATTGACGAGATTGCAGCGAAGTATGGCAGCCAGTTTGTGGTGCTTGCCGTAGATGCAAAGAGGGTGGGCGGGCAGTGGCTCATAACAACGCACGGCGGGCGGCAGCTCACCGAGCGCGAGCTTTTTGCGTGGGCCTACGAAGGACAGGAGCGCGGGGCGGGAGAGATACTTCTCACTTCGATGGACCACGACGGTACACGCTGCGGTTATCCTTGTGAGCTCTTTGCACAATTGTCGCAAAAACTGTCAATCCCCATAATTGCGTCGGGCGGTGCAGGTTCGGTGGAGGATATTGCCGATGTCCTCTCCAGCGGACGTGCCGATGCTGCGCTTGCGGCAAGCATCTTCCACTATGGCGAGATAACCGTCGGCGAACTTAAGCGTCAACTGAGCGAAAAGAATATAAAAGTACGACTATAAGAAAATAATACATATAATGAAATTCTCCGATTTTAACCTATCAAAGAACAGCGACGGACTGTTGACCGTTGTTGTACAGGACAGCGCCACCCTCAAGGTGCTTATGGTGGCATATATGAACGAAGAGGCCTACGAAAAGACCGTAGCCACAGGAAAGGCGACATTCTACAGCCGTTCGCGCGGTGCATTATGGACTAAGGGTGAGACGAGCGGCAACTTCATTGAGGTTGTAAAGATGTACCCCGACTGCGACGGCGATACACTGCTGCTTATGGGAAAGCCCTTCGGCCCGGCTTGCCACCGCGGAACAACAGCCTGTTTCGACACTCCCGACAACGAGGGCTTCGTGCGTAAGCTACAAGCTGTTATACAGTTGCGCCACAAGGATATGCCCGAGGGTTCATATACGACCCATCTTTTCAATAAAGGAGTGAACAAGATAGCACAGAAGGTGGGCGAGGAGGCTGTTGAGACTGTCATTGAGGCTATTGACAATAACCGTGAGCGCTACCTTTACGAGGCGAGTGACCTCATTTATCACCTGCTGGTGCTGAACGAGCAGATGGGCTTCACGCTCGAGGATATTGAGAATGAGCTTGCGTCGCGCCACAAGTAATTTGCCTGCATAATGCGCGTTTGCCGTAGCGTGTACGGCGAAAATGTGTGCAATTTGTGCTGCAAAGGCCATTTGTTGTGCTTTTTTTAGCATATTTGAGTAAATAATACATCGGGATATTTGTAGAATAGAAAAAAAACAGTACCTTTGCAGCAAGAAAATTTTGTATATCAAATATGGGTAAGTCCTATACGGCCAGCTCCTAGCGAATCCTCCAGGGCTTGACCGCAGCAAAGGTAGTTGGTTGTAGCGGCGCGATGTAGGTAGCTTACCCTCCTATAGGAGAGCAACGGTTCTGTTGCTCTCTTTTTTGTTTCTTGCCGGCTATTAGTGAAAAAAGTATATGCTTATCCATAAGACTGCAGCCTTATGGATAAGCATATACAATCTTGTGCGCCTGAAAATCTCCCGCATCCGAACCAGTGCAATTCCTTATTTCATAAACACGAAATATACAGCAAGCGCCAGCAGTAGGAATGCTACAATATGATTCCATTGCAGGCTTTCGCCCTTGAAGAGCACTGACACTATAACACCGAATATTATGCACGATACAACCTCTTGTATTACTTTTAGCTGAACAAGCGAGAAAGGACCGCCGTTAATCTCCGAGCCGATGCGGTTGGCCGGAATGAGGAATGAATATTCGAGCAACGCGATACCCCAACTGAGCAATATGATAAGATAGAGTGGGGTGTTCGACGAAATAAGTTTCATCTCCTGCAACTTGAGGTTGCCGTACCATGCGAGGGTCATAAATGTGTTGGAGATGATAAGGAATGTAAGTGTAAGGATTACTTTACTCATTGTTGTTATTGTTTATGTTTCTTATTCTTGGTGGAAGAAGTTCGCTTTGTATGTTGCTCATTGAGCCCCAAAGGTTGTAGCGTGCCTCGGGGTTGAGCTTCTCGAGGTGGTGCAGGAGCTCTTTCATCTCCTTGCGGTTGGAGGCATTCTCGTAGGGGCAGTTCTTTATCTGCGGGGGATACCCCGATAGCCTTGCGTATTCTGCAATGTCTTGCTCGTTGACCATACAGAGCGGGCGTATGACACATATGGGGAATTTGCGCATCTGCATCATCGGGGCCATTGCGCTGAATGCTCCCTGGAAAGTAATGTTCATAAGCATCGTCTCTATAAAGTCGTCCATATTGTGTCCCAATGCAATTTTGTTGCAGTGGTTTTCTTGTGCAATGGTGAAGAGTGTTTTCCTTCTGTTCCAGGAGCAAAGGAAACAGGGCGATTTCCTCTTGTCGGTTGTGGCGTCGAAGCTTGTTTCGGCTGTTATAAGCTCAACGCCGAGCCCTGAACAGAATTCCTCGAGAAACGTAGCGTTTGCGACGTACGGAATATTGCTCATTCGTATGTGTGCGGCAATTACGCTTATGCGAGGCTTGTATATGCGGCTTTGCAGCGCAAGTAGCTTGAGGAGCATAAGCGAGTCCTTTCCGCCCGACAATCCTACCAGTATCCTGTCGCCGTCCTCGAGCAGGTTGTACTCCTTGCACGCCTTGTTGAAGCGTTTGCGTATCTGCTTTTCCAATACCGTTATTGGGTCTTTTTCTTTCATTATATTTTTGCTGTCTACAAAAAGCCTGCAAAAATACAAAAAAATATGCTGAAAAAGCCGAATTTTGTTTTTTGTTTGTATATTTGAGATAAACTCGAATATACTTTCGCTCGCTGTGAAAAATATTCAAGTAAACTTGATATTATTTCGCTCGCTTATTCGTATATTTGAGTATAAACTCGAATATACTTTCGCTCGCTGTGAAAAATATTCAAGTAAACTTGATATTATTTCGCTCGCTTATTCGTATATTTGCGATAAGATGCGGATATATGGTGCGCCGCGAGGCCGGCAAATGGCTGTCAAGAGGGGCTTTTGCCGGCTGTGCGATACAATAAATTTGAATTTCTGTCAGTATGAGTATAAGACGTATTTGGGCGATTATGGTGCTTGTGGTTGTATGTGTGGCAGGGGTATCTGCCCAAAATACAAAGGCCAATGGTCGCAAACTGTTCAACGAAGGAAAGTTCCAGGAGGCAAAGCCTATATTCAGGATATTGTACAACAAGTCTCCCAAGAGTGCCGAGTACAACTATTGGTACGCTGCCTGCTGCTACGAGACCAAGGACACTACGGTGCAGGGCATCGAAAAGATGCTCGAGTTTGCCGAGGAGCGCAGGGTGCTGAATGCTCCCTATTATTTGGCGCTCATAAATATTGACAAAAATGATTATCCGGCGGCAATAGATGCCTTTGAGCGTTTCTTTGCAGAGGCAAAGGACGAGGAGCGCATAGCGTCGGCAAAGGAAAAGCTCGCCTACATCAACTCTCTTCTGCGTATGATGAAGTCGACCGAGCGCCTGTGTGTCATTGACAGCATTATTGTCGACAAGGCGCGTTTCCTTGATGCCTACCACTGCGGACGCGATGCGGGCAAACTGTTTATGGCTGCCGACTATTTCAATGACAGTACCTGTAGCGGTGTGCTGTCGATGACAGAGCGCGGTACGGATATATACTTCCAGCAAAATGTCCTGAGCGACAGCCTGGTGCTGCAAAAGATATTCCACTCCTCGAAGAACGGCAACGAGTGGAGCAGGGCAATGCCGATAAAAGGCATTGACACGGGAGGCAACGACGGCTATCCTTTTATGTCGGCCGACGGCTCCACATTCTATTTTGCAAGCGACGGCAAGGGCTCTATTGGCGGATACGATATATTCGTTACGCGCTACGATGCCGAGGAGGGCCGTTTCCTTGTGCCCACAAATATCGGTATGCCCTATAATTCAACGGCAAACGACTATATGCTTGTGGTGAACGAGATTGCCAATCTGGGCTGGTTCGCAACAGACCGTCGTATGCCCGACGGCAAAGTGTGCATATATGTCTTTGTGCCTAATGCAGCAAAAGAGACCTACGACTACGATGCCGAGGGATACGGCAATCTCCTTTCGCTCTCACAGTTGAATTCCATTGCCCGCACACAGGTGAACCGCGACGTGGTGCGTAAGTCACGCCAGCAATTGACAATGCTTGTCTATGAAGACGAGGGAGACACCGACGGCAGCGAGTTTACATTCATAATAGACGATGCTACCGATTATCACAGTCTCGACGACTTCAGGAGTGCCGAGGCCCGCAAGATGTTCTTTGAGTGGAGGACACGTACGGCGCAGTATGAGGCAGATGTGAAAATACTGGAAACTATGCGCGACGAGTATGCCGAGGCCTCACTGGCGCAGAAACAGCGTATGTCGACAGAGATAATGGCGCAGGAACTGAGCCTCGAGAAAGAGGCTGCGCAGCTTGCGGTTATGGAAAAGGAGATAAGAAAACTCGAGTATAAGGAACTTAATAAATGATACTTTTATGAATTTGACTTTGGTCGCACTGTTTATGGTGCTTGGAATTGTGTTGCTTGTAGTTGAAATTGCGCTTATTCCCGGCGTTGGCATCACGGGTGTGCTTGGTGTAGTTTCGCTCATTGCGTCAATATCCTATGCTTTTGTCACGCTCGGGACATTGGCGGGGTGGTTATGTGTGCTTGTTGCATCTGTAATAGGCGTAGGACTGTTCTTGTGGGCTGTCTATGGAAAGACAATAGACAAGGTGGCGCTCAAGAAGAATATCAGCTCGACGGTGGAGAACCCCGATGCTGCTGTGCTCAGGGTTGGCGACAGGGGCGTGGCGGTTGCCCGCTTGGCACTGATTGGCGAGGCCGAATTTGACGGCAACAGAGTGGAGGTAAGGTCGTGCGACGGCTTTATCGACGAGGGTGCGTCAATTGAGGTTGTGCGCGTCGGCGGCGAGATAATTGTCCGTAAGGCATAAAGCACTTTTTGTTGCAAACACTGCCGTAGCAGTGACAATTGTAAAAAACTGTTGCAGCAGCATAATTAAGAGATGAAAAATATTTGCAAATAATAAAATAGTTGTTATAATTGCAAATGGAACGGTCTTGCAAAAAATAAGTACCGGCAAACAATAATAAAAAATAAATATTATGGGTAATTTTGTTCTATTCGGCCCGTTGGCGGTGGTGCTTATCATCGTGCTGGCCATTTTCTTTCACTATGTACCGTTTGTCCTTTGGTTGGCAGCAAGGGCGTCGGGAGTAGAAATCTCGTTGATGCAATTGTTTATGATGCGCATACGAAAAGTACCTCCCCACGCTATTGTGCAGGCTATGATTGAGGCGCATAAGGCAGGTCTTGATGAGGTTACACGCGACTCGTTGGAGGCTCACTATCTGGCGGGCGGACACGTCGAGAGAGTGGTGCACGCTCTTGTGTCGGCATCAAAGGCAAATATCGACCTCTCTTTCCAGATGGCAACGGCTATCGACCTTGCAGGACGCGATGTGTTCGAGGCTGTGCAGATGTCGGTAAACCCCAAGGTGCTTGATACCCCGCACGTTACGGCTGTTGCCAAGGACGGTATCCAGCTCATTGCAATTGCGCGTGTAACGGTACGTGCCAATATCAAGCGTCTTGTAGGAGGTGCTGGCGAGGATACGGTTCTTGCACGTGTAGGCGAGGGTATTGTGTCGTCTATCGGTTCGGCCGAGAGCCATAAGGCAGTGCTCGAGAATCCCGATTCAATCTCCAAACTTGTGCTCAAGAAAGGACTCGACGCGGGAACGGCATTCGAGATTCTCTCCATTGACATTGCCGACATTGACATAGGCAAGAATATCGGTGCTGCCCTTCAAATGGACCAGGCAAATGCCGACAAGAATATCGCTCAGGCCAAGGCCGAGGAGCGCAGAGCGATGGCTGTGGCGCTGGAGCAGGAGATGATTGCCAAGGCTCAGGAGGCACGTGCAAAGGTGATTATGGCCGAAGAGGAAGTACCCAAGGCAATGGCCGAGGCATTCCGCAACGGTAATCTTGGCATTATGGACTACTACCGTATGAAGAACATACAGGCCGATACCTCTATGCGCGAGAATATCTCCAAGGAATAAGATTCCAGCACCCTCGTCGCAGGAGTGTAAAAGACCGGAATTATAAACCAACAAGGAACCTGCGGTGTTGTCACTGTAGGTTTCTGTTATAAAATGAAAAATCAGTTTCTATAAGAAAATATTTTATAGAAAATTAAACAGCTTATAAGATTATGAAACGCTATTTTCCTCCCTCGGAGTTGCTCATAGAAGACAATGGGGCAGTGTATCATCTTGGTGTGAAACCCCATCAGCTTGCCGACAAGATAATTCTGGTGGGCGACCCCAATCGTGTGCCCAAAGTGGCAGCTTTCTTCGATACGCAGGAGTGTGACGTCTCTTCGCGTGAGTTCCGTACAATCACGGGTGAGTATAAAGGAAAAAGGATAACTGTAGTAGGTACGGGAATAGGATGCGACAATATAGATATTGTGGTGAACGAGCTCGATGCGCTTGCCAATATCGACTTTGACACGCGATACGAGAAGGACGAGCTTCGTCGTCTTGAGCTTGTGCGTATAGGTACAAGCGGTGGCTTGCAAGAGGATACGCCGACGGGAGCGTTCGTGTGCTCGGAAAAGTCGGTGGGTTTCGACGGGTTGCTCAACTTCTATGCGGGACGCAACGAGGCGTGCGACCTTGAGTTTGAGGAGGCGCTGAAAAGGCATCTCGATTGGTCGCCCCTGCTGTGCGCGCCCTACACTGTGGACTGCGACAAGGAACTGCTCCAGCGCATAGCACAGGAGGATATGGTGCGTGGCGTGACAATCTCGTGCGGAGGATTCTTCGGTCCACAAGGACGTCAGCTACGTGTGCCGCTTGCCTTCCCCCAGATGAACGAGCGTGTAGTGTCGTTCGAGCACAAAGGGTACCGGATAACGAATTTCGAGATGGAGAGCTCGGCGCTTGCCGGTCTTGCAAGGCTAATGGGACACAAGGCAACCACTGTATGCCTTATAATAGCGCATCGTGTAGCCAAACAGGCCACCGTGGATTATGATGCCAAGATGAAGGAACTGATCCAAACGGTGCTCGACAGAATATAAAACAGGAGCAACATAATTAAAACTGTTGCCAGCATAAAAAACAAAACATACAGACAATGATAAATAACGACACAATATGCGCTCTTGCAACAGCGCAGGGTGGCGCGCTTAACGTGATTAGAGTATCGGGTAGCAAGGCTGTAGAGATTACAGCCTCGCTCTTTGTTCCACGCAACGGCAAGCCGCTCAAAGAGAGAAAGACACATACCGTGATATTCGGCGATGTCTTTGATGTCCGCGGGGAGTTGCTCGACGAGGTGCTGCTCACCCTTATGCGCGGACCGCGCAGCTACACGGGAGAGGATACAGTGGAGATAAGCTGCCACGCATCGTCGTACATAGCACGCGAGCTGTTGATGAATCTCATAGCAAAGGGTGCACGCCAGGCACAGCCCGGCGAGTTCACTATGCGCGCCTTCCTGAACGGTAAGATGGACCTTAGCCGTGCCGAGGCTGTGGCCGATGTTATTGCGTCGGGCTCGAGGGCATCGCACCGCTTGGCAATGAACCAGTTGAAAGGAGGCTTCAGCAGGGAACTGGCACAACTGCACGATAAGCTGCTGCACCTGACAACACTTATGGAACTCGAACTCGACTTCAGCGAAGAAGATGTCGACTTTGCCGACCGTACACAGCTCACTGCACTCTGTGTCGAGATAGAAAAAGTCATAGCCCGCCTTGTTGACTCATTCGGCATTGGCAATGCAATGAAGAACGGAATACCCGTTGCGATAGTAGGCGAGACGAACACAGGAAAAAGTACACTGCTCAATGCACTGCTGCACGAGGACAGAGCCATTGTGAGCGACATCAGCGGTACTACACGCGACACCATAGAGGGCGTGATGAACATTGGCGGAACAACCTTCCGCTTTATAGACACTGCCGGCATACGTGTCACCACCGACATAGTGGAGCAGATGGGAATAGAACGTACGCTCGACGAACTCTCGAAGTGCAACATTGCACTGTGGGTGGTAGACCCGACGATGGACAAGGAGAAGATTGAGACGGCTGCAAAAAGACTCCTTCCTCTCTGTAGCGGCAAGAAACTGTGCATAGTAGTGAACAAGTGCGATGCCACCGACTCGCTCACCCTTTCGCAGGCAATGGATTATGCCGTTGCGCTGGTCGAGGAATATGCCGATGGGGTAGAATACGACAAGGAAAATATCTGTGCAATATCGGCCAAGCTCGGTACAAACATCGACAGGCTTCAGGATTTCCTCCTTACCGCTGCCGCACTGCCCGAAATCTCTTCCGACGCAGTGGTAGTGACCAACGTGCGCCACTACGAAGCGCTGTGTCTTGCCCTTGCCGATATTCAACGCGTGCAACAGGCTATGCGAGACGGCTTCCCCGGCGACCTCGTGAGCGAGGATTTACGTCAATGTATCAATCATTTGTCCGAGATAATAGGCACTGTTTCAAGCGATTCTGTGCTTCAGAATATATTCAAGAATTTTTGCATCGGAAAATAAGTAGTTGATTATTAAGTGGTTAAATCAATTATAAATGATTAATATAGCACTCTTTACGGGTGCTATTTTTGTTTGTGCAAGCATCGTTGTTAATCGTTGCTAAGCCTTTTTACGCCTGTTTTTGTACCTCCTGTGTACCTCGCCGCTTGAAATGCATTTTTGCGTTGGCGAGGTGATGGAAAAAGTTGAATATGGTTGAATATGGTTTAAGATAGTTAAACCAAAACAGGAGAAATCAAGAGAATTAAACACTAAAAACAGTAGCAAAATGGCAGCAAGTAAAATTAGAATCAAGAAGATTTGCCAATGGTGTGGAGTTGAGTTTTAAGCTCTATATCCGCTTCTGGGAGTACAGTAAGGGCGTGGGCAACTACCCCGACTGGAGCATCATCATCGCCCACTGCGAGTTCCGCGATGAACTGCGAGAGAACCGCTTCGAACTCCTCAAAGACCTTGTGCGATTCTTCAAGGAGTATATGCCCCGCTACGGGTATAAACACCTCTGCACCGAAGATGATGACTACAAGTATTACCAGACGCTCAACCTCTCCTGCATCAAACGCGGCTTTATGGGCTACCATTGCAACTATGGAGCACCGCTGAAAGATGTTGATGTGTAACGGTTGAAGCAACCTTAGAATGACAAAACTTTGTTTTGTTATCGACAAGTTTTGTAGCCGTTGGTCGCGTGAAGCATAGACAAAGTTTATGCTACGCGGGTGGCTAAAAGCAAAACGAGTCAATGTCTTTCAAATATAGACAAATGGTTTTCTTTTTTATTCGGATTTACAAGCAGATTGCCGCATACAGCAATCTACAGAGCATTTGTCCGAGGGTATTAGAATTTTTCTAATTGCTTCGGACAAATGGTTGCTTTACCCACTTAATTCCTTCTTATTTACGCCCTATATATAGCCAAAGCCTCTCCTGCTTACAATTTATAAGGCATATTGAAAATAATTACACTCTGAATAGTCTTTTTTTACTTTATTTTCTCTTTATATTGCATAATATTTTATAACTTTGTAAACAAATAAAGAGCTAAATGTAATATGAAGTCATTAGAGATACTTGAGCAACAACGAAACGAAGAAATACTAAGGTTAGAAATCGCATATTCTAACCTATATAGGGCATATATATCAGGCAATAGAGAAGAAATGATTGCTAAATATGTTGCCGCAGGGAATGTGAATCTTCCACATTTCACAGATAGCATCTATTTAAATACCAAGCAGACTATGCTTTCTAACGGAATCATCCCTGATGTGCTACCAACATCTATATACGAAATCAAGGATGATACTTTGTTGCGAATGAATATTCAAGGCTGTCTAAAAACTCTCCACGATGAGCTTAGCAGACGCAATATATACTCTACACAATATACATATGCTCAAAGT
>JAFZIA010000022.1 GCA_017554605.1 Bacteroidaceae bacterium | reverse complement strand
TTATTATTATTATTATTATTATCGGCTTTTTTCTTTTTTTTACGTAATTTTTTTCAATAGTTCAGAAATACAAGGTACTCCCCTTGTGCTTCAATTTTTACGCTTGTGCCGGTGCATTCGTTTAGAGTACCCTGCCACCAGTTTGTGAAATTGTAGATGGGGTAGAGCAGCCCCTCGGCTCTCTCAATCTTTGCGCATATAGAAAATATTGAAATCTGTTGCCCTACCTTTGTCTGTAGTGTTGTGTTGCCGTTGCAGGGGACAAATACCCCGTAGTCGGTGTATGTGCGCACGTGTGCCCCTTTGCGTGCATACTCTATGAGCAGGCTTATGTTGCCTATCGTGTGGTCTTCGCGCTTGCCTGTTGCGCCTACAATGGCGATGTTCCTCTTGCCCTGTGCAAGCAGGTAGTTTATGGCTTTTGTCTGGTCGTTGCTTTCTTGTTCGGATACTTTTGTTACTATTTGTGCAAATTTGCGTGCGTACTCGGGGCGTAGTGAGTCGCCGTCGCCAATTATGACGTCGGGAGTATGGCCCTGCTCGATGTAGCTGTTTGCACCGCCGTCACAGCATACGACAAAGGGTGCGGTGGATAGTATCTTTAACGGGACGGGTGTGGTGGGGTAGTCGCCGTTTGCCAGTATTACGGCCTCTATTGTCGTGTCAGTTATTTTCATATATTATCATCTGTTTCCATTTGCGGTATCCAAAGATAGCGATAATTGCATAAACTGCATAAAGTGCGGCTGTAAAATAGAGCTCCTTATATACATACAGGGCACTGCTTACAATGTCCACTACGAGCCACACGTACCATTGCTCCACATATTTGCGGGCGAGCATATACATTCCCACTATGCTCAGCGAGGTGGTGAATGCATCGGTGAGGGGGACGGTGCTGTCTGTAAGGTAGATTAGTATGTGTGCTATTCCTGCCCAAAGAAGCAGGAACAGTACAACGAGCAGCGAAAGACGCTTTTTCCCGATGTGGCTTACCGTGAGCTCCTTGCTGTCGCTTTTACGCCCTCTGATGCTGAAGTTGTACCGCCAGGCGAGCCAGCCGTAGAGAGCAATGGCAAGGTAGTATATGTTTATCCCAAAGTCGGCATACAGTCCGGCGTTGTAATATATGTACAGGTATATTGCAGGCATAATGATGCTTGTTGTCCACAGGTGTATGCTTGCGTGATACTCCTGCCACAGATATACGATGCCCACAGCAGTTCCCAATAGCTCGATGTACTGTTCCATTTTTCTTGATTAGAAGTTGATTGTTACGTGTCCCAAAAAGTTAGTGCCTGCCTGGGCTGCGTAGCCTGCATAGTTGTAACGTGTCTTTTCTCCGTTCACAGTGTAGTATCCGCTGCCGGCATATCCGTTGTTCTCGTACTCCTCGTTGAACAGGTTGTAGATGTTTGCGCCTACGGTAATGCTTTTTGTACCACGTAGATTGAATGTGTACGATGCGTAAAGGTTGCTCACAAGATATGCGTCGAGTAGATGGTCGCTCTGCTGTGCGTTGCTCATATACTGCTTGCTCACATACTGTGTGTGCATCGACAGGCTCAGTCCCTTGTTGCTGTAACTTAGTATGTTGTTGGCAATAATGTCGGGCGAGAATGCTATACGTGTCTCTCCGTGCTTAATTTCCCATTTTTCGTATGTATCGTCGTCGTACAGCACCTCGGTAAAGTCTTTTATACGGTTGCGGCTCAATGTGGCATTTGCCTCCCAGTTGAATCCCAAAGGCAACTCCACGCTTGCCATAAGCTCTATGCCTGCGCGGTAGCTGTCGGGGATATTGTCGGCAAGCGGCTCGCCAATCTCGTTCAGCTCGCCTGTGAGTGCAAGCTGGTCCTTGTAGTGCATATAGTAGAGGTTCACTCCTGCGTGTATTCTGTTGCTTCCGAATGTGTAGCCCAGCTCGTAGTCGGTGAGCTTCTCGGCCTTTGGCTGTGAGTGCAGCTTGCCGTCGGTGTAGTTGTTGCGTGTGGGCTCTTTGTGGGCTATGCTCACTGAACCGAACAGACGGTTGTGCTTGTTTATCTGCCACGACAGTCCTGCTTTGGGATTGAAAAAGTCGAAAGTCTCGTCTATGTCCAGTTGTTGCAGGGTGCCAGTGGCGTCGTTCCATTTGTCGTTATAACCCTCAATGGTGTAGCCTATATGACGATATTGTAGGTCGATGTAGGCGTTGAGCGATGAGGCTATGCTGTAGTCGGCTTTCAGATAGATATTGCCGTCGTTCTTTGTGCCCTGGTTGCGGTAGTACTCGTGTGTGGCATCAAGGTTGCCGATGTAGTTCTTTACCCACAGTACGTTGCCGAAGTGGTCGCCTGTGTAGCGGTTGAGTGCTCCTCCCGCGGTGGCGTTGAGGCGGTTATCCTTGTAGTTGAGCGAGAATACAGCGCCTCCAAAATGGTTATCCATTGCCTTGCGTCGCACAAGGTCGCTCTTCTTCATAGTCTCTCCATCGTATATGAACGGTGTCAAGGCATACTCCACAAGTTTGCGACCTGTCTTGTACTCCTGATAGTAGCCGTCGCCCTTTGTGTAGTGTAAACCAATGTTCATACTCACGCGATTGCTTAGATGGTGGTCAATGAGCAGCTGATAGTTCCTCTGCTGGTAATTGTCGGTCTGGTCGTTGTAGTAGCGTTCCTTGCCGTTATCGTCGGTGTACATATATCCGCACGAATTGTAACGGCGGCCGTAGAGCTGCATCTCTTCCTTCGAGGCGTAGTTCCAGGCGTGATAGGTCTCCTCGTCACCTGCAAATGTTATGAAGCGCACGGCTGTATTGTCGGCATAGTATGCTGCTTGCAGGTAGTACGATTTAAGTGACGATGAGGCTCTTTCTATGTATCCGTCGCTTGCGATGTTCGATAGGCGCGCGTCGAAGGTCCAGTGCTCGCCAATGAGTCCCGTACCCATTTTCAGAGTCTCCTTGTGCGTGCCAAAGGAACCTGCCGAGGCGCTCAGCTCGGTGTAGGGTTGCAGGCTCATACTGCCGGTACGCAGGTTCATACTTGCGCCGAACGAGCCTGCACCGTTGGTTGATGTACCCACTCCTCGTTGTATCTGAATATCCTTTACCGATGATGCAAAGTCGGGCAGATTTACCCAAAAGACTGTGTGGCTCTCGGCATCGTTTACTGGTATACCGTTGGCAGTGACATTGATACGTGTGCCGTCGGTTCCGCGTACCCTCAGGGTGGTGTATCCAATACCTGTACCCGCGTCGCTTGTGGTTATTGCTCCTGGTGTCATACTCACAATGTAGGGCAGGTCCACTCCCGCGTTGTACATTCTTATTTTCTTTTCGTCGATGTTTGTATAGGCTATCGGCGTTGTTTCGGTAGCTCTTGTCGACAAAACTTCCACCTCTTGCAGTCCGAACGATTGCATAGAGTCTTTTTTCTCATTGTGCTGTGCACATAGTGTGGCAGTGGCTATCAATAAGTAGCCAAGCAATGTGATTCTTTTCATTGCGATTCAAAAATTTTGTGGAGCCGAAAGAGAAAAAAATAAATCCTCCAGCTCCCGGTTAAACGGAAAATGGGGATTTTTCCAATTGTGTCGTACTTATGGCCACTTTGTACGGCTCTTTCCCTACGCCGGCATTATCCGGATCAGGTTAATGGGTATGATCTCAGCCTTTTGTGACGAAGCAGGCTCTTTCTTTACCGAAATTTCCTCGAGAAAAATTACGGCAAGCAAAAAAGCGCAGCCCCTTAGGCACCCCTTTTTTGAAATCTGCTGCAAAAATAGTTCAGAAGTTTCAGACAAACAAACAAAATCTAAAAAAAATATAAGAAGCTGTTGCACAATAAATGGTGCAATTCTCTGTTATAAATTTATCTCCACTGCATTGCTGTTATAGGCTGCACCAGCAGGGAATATCTTTTGTAAATATATGAAAATAATAAGACTGAAGAATATTATAATATGCTTTCTGTTGCTGCTGTTGGCTATGGCGTGCAGCAGCGAGAAAGCAATACGCAAGGGCGATGAACTGGCTGCAATCAACGAGTATTTCGATGCGGCCAAGCAGTATAAGCGTGCCTACTCAAAAATACCTCCCAAGGAACGTAGCAAGCGTGGATTGATAGCCTGGAAAATGGCCGAGTGCTATCGCTTGAGCAATAACCCGCAGAGGGCTGCGGGAGCATATATGAATGCTATACGCTACAAATATCCTGATACGCTTGCCTATCGCTATCTTGCCGATGCACAGGTACAGAAAGGCGAATATAAAGCGGCTGTGAAAAATTATGGAATATATCTGTCGTATGCCCCGGACGACCGCAGGGCACAGATGGGACTGCAAACGGCGCAACAGTCTATGGAGTGGAAGAAAAATCCCACGCGCTACCGTGTGAAGATAGCCAAGGAGCTTAACGGACAGCGTAGCGACTTTTGTCCTATGTACGTGGGTGAGGATACTACAATGATTATCATAAGCTCTACACGCAAGGAGGCAACAGGAAACGATGTGAGCGGAGTATCGGGACAGAAGAGCTCCGACCTCTTTCTTGTAAAGCGCGACGATAAAGGAAAATGGCAAAAGGTAGAAAAGATTGAGGCCGACGTAAACAGCGAGTACGAAGATGGTGCCTGCGCCTTTACAAGTGACGGAAAGACAATGTACTTTACTCGCTGTGCTACTGACGAGGATTATCCGCGTTATGCGGCAATATACAAGAGTAACCGCAGCGATGCTTCGTGGAGTGCCCCCGAGAAGGTTGCAATATCTAACGATACACTGTCGCTCTTTGCCCACCCGGCCGTATCGCCCGACAATGAGTGGCTCTATTTTACCTCCAATATGCAGGGTGGCGAGGGAGGTCTCGACCTGTGGCGCTACTATATAGGTTCTAACCGTGCAATGGAGGGCATTGTCGAGAATTTGGGCAGTGCGATAAATACCGATGGCGACGAGCTGTTTCCTGCGTTCGGTCCGCAGGGCGAGCTTTTCTTCTCGTCGGACGGCTATCCGGGAATGGGAGGTCTTGACATTTTCTGTGCCACACAGCTCAACGATAGCGTGTGGGACGTGAGTAATATGATGGCTCCCGTAAACTCCAATGGCGATGATTTTGGAATGACATTTGCTCCTGGGCTCTATCGGGGCTACTTCTCGTCGAACCGTGGCGATGCCCGTGGCTGGGACCACATATACTCGTTTCATCTGCCCGAGACTGTACATACCCTGCACGGCTGGTTGTACGAAAAGGACGGTTACGAGCTCCCCGAGGGTATTATATATATGATTGGCAACGACGGGACGAACAGCGCCCTGTCGGTAATGAAGGACGGTTCGTACAGTGTGCGTGTCGCGCCAGGAGTGGAGTATGTGCTTTTGGGTACGTGCAAGGGCTATCTCAATGCTATGCAGGAACTACAAACAACTACGCAGGAGGGTAACGTGGAGTATCAGCTCGATTTTGCGCTGCCGTCGATAAGCCGTCCTGTGCTTGTGGATAACATCTTCTATGAGTTCGACCGTGCCGAGCTTACTCCTGAGTCGGCAACAGCGCTCGATGAGCTTGTCGGAATGCTCGAACTTAACCCCAATGTCACAATTGAGCTCAGTGCACACTGTGATTTCCGTGGTAGCGACAGCTACAATAAGCGTCTGGCGCAACGCAGGGCCGATGCTGTCGTGGACTATCTCGTATCGAAGGGAATAGATAAGGAGCGCCTTACAGCGGTGGGATATGGTGAGGAACGTCCCAAAAAGGTGTTGAAGAAGATGACCGAGAAATATCCTTTCCTTAAGGAGGACGACGAGCTCACCGAGGAGTATATAAATGCCCTGCAAGATGAGGAACAGCGCGAAATATGCCACGGCCTTAACCGCCGTACCGAGTTCCAGGTGCTGCGTACCACATACCAACTTTATGAATAAAGCAAAACTGGGCTTTGCTTTATTGCCAACGATTGCAGCAAATAGTCGGGGCTCAGCCGCAGAGCGTTGGCAATAGATTCTAAAATTAACGCTTGCAGCAATCCTCCCTTAAGTAATCTTGTCAGGATTTTTCTTTGCAAAATCGGCCCACGAAGAGTATTTTTTGTCACTTACGGGGCGTCCGCGCTGTATGTAGTGGCAAAAGGCCGCACCAAGCGCATCGGTGGCGTCCATAAACTGCGGCATCTCATCGGCCGAAATATTTAGCATACGGCGCAGCATCTCGGCAACCTGCTCTTTCGAGGCCGAGCCATTGCCTGTGATTGCCATCTTTATCTTGAGCGGGGCGTACTCGTGAATGGGTACGTCGCGGCTTATGGCAGCGGCAATGGCAACCCCTTGCGCACGCCCCAGCTTGAGCATACTCTGCACATTCTTTCCAAAGAACGGAGCTTCAATGGCAAGCTCGTCGGGGAGGAACGAGGCGATGAGCCCCTGCACGCGATTGAATATCTCGCCCAGTTTTATGTATGTATCCTTGCATTTGCGCAGGTCTATTACACCCATTGCAATAAGGCGTGCCCTGTTCCCATTGACTCCAATGAAAGCATAGCCCATAATGTTTGTTCCTGGGTCTATGCCCATAATTACCCTGTCGTCGGTGGGGCGTTGTGTGCTGTGTATATCCATCGTCAATAGCCCAGATATTTCATAAGGGCCTTGCAGCCTGTGAGAATCTCATTGTAGGTCTTGTCGAAATTGCCGTGGTACCAGGGGTCGGAAATGTCGTCACCCATCGTGCGCTGCAGTGTGTCCGATGTAAAGTCGAGCAGTTTCCACACCTTGCCCTCGCAGTCGCAGGCTATAATGCGTAGCATATTGCGCAGGTTATAATCCTCCATAACCACCACAAGGTCGAAGCTGTTGTAATCCTCTACGGTAAACTGGCGGGCACGGTGTCCCTTGCTGCCTATCCCGTGCAGCGACAGGATATGTGCTGCGGGAGGGTATATGGCGTTGCCTATCTCTTCGCGGCTCGTTGCCGATGACTCTATGTGCAGTTGGTCGCTCACGCCTGCCTCGCGTGCAAGTTCCTTCATTATATACTCTGCCATCGGCGAGCGGCAGATGTTGCCGTGGCATACAAACATTATCTTTTTCATTTTCTTCTTATTTTTCTAAAAAATCGGCGTCGAAGCACAGGGGCAGCAGCGCTTTTACTCCCTCCTCTATTATAAAGCTCTCCCTTGCTCCGTAAAGGATTATCCTCATCGGACGGTTGTGGCGTTTCTCAACCTCGAGTATCACCTGGCGGCAAGCTCCGCAGGGTGAAATGGGCACGGGGAGCTCGCCGTTTGCGTTGCGTGCTGCAATGGCAAGCGTCTCAACAGCCGCATCGGGATACTGTGCATTGGCCCAGAATAGGGTAGTGCGTTCGGCGCAAAGCCCCGAGGGGTATGCTGCATTCTCCTGGTTATTGCCTGTTACAATCTCTCCGTTGGTGAGCCTTACGGCCGCTCCCACCGAAAAGCCCGAGTAGGGCGCGTAGCTGCGTGCGGTTGCCTCGCGTGCGGCATCTACCAATATACGGTCGGACGAAGAAAGTTCCTCGTACCGGCACGCCTTTACTTTTGTACTGAGTTCAATCTCTCTCATAAGCGTAGGGCATTAAAATGCTGGTTGATATTGCGAAGATACATAAATAAGTTGCACAAACGAAATTTATTCATTTATTTTGTATTTCTATAGCCCACAACAACTGTAAACAATTTTAATAGGGTACTACAATGAAAAAATACGCTTTTCTTTATCTGATTTTTATTCTGCTGATGACATCTTGCGGAACGACCTTGAAGGTTCCCTCCGATGCTTCACGGACAAGTTACCATAGCTTTACTCGAGACGAATATATCGAGGTCTTTTACCCCGTCGCCGTGCAGCAGATGGATAAGTATGGCATTCCTGCAAGTATAACTCTTGCACAGGGAATATTGGAGTCGAACAATGGCAACAGCACTCTTGTGCGCAATACCAATAACCACTTTAGCATTAAAGCCGACAAACGTTGGAAAGGCGACAGGTATTTGGCACCCGACAGGGGAGGTAACTTCTATTTCAGAGTGTATGAGGATGCTTTCCACTCCTACGAGGATCACTCCCTGTTCCTGGTGCAGAACAAACGGTATGCTGGGCTCTTTAAACTGAAAAAAAATGATTATGAGGGTTGGGCTAAGGGACTCAAGGCTGCTGGCTTTGCCGAGGACGAAAAGTATCCGTCCAAGCTGATAGACCTTATTAAACGTCATAATTTGAATAAATACGACAGATACTCGTATCGCAATATTCCCGATGTCGTAAAAAGGCACACCGAAATGGTCATCAGGGGCAAAAGGGAAATATTCATTGCTAATGAACTGCTGTATATTGTTGCAGGGAGTAGGGACGATGTCAAGTCGTTGGCAAAGGAATTCGGATTGTCGCAAAGCAAAATATTGAAGTATAACGATTTGTACAAAGGGTATAAACTGAAGAAAGGCGATGTCATCTATCTTGAGAAAAAGCACTGCAAGGCACTGAAGCAGTACAAAACGCACAAGGTGACACAGAATGAGAGCCTTCACTCAATATCGCAAAGGTACGGAATAAAACTTCAGAAACTGCTTAAAATGAATCCGCAATACACAGAGCGTGCACCCCTGGTTGGTGATATTATACGCTTGAGATAATAGACTTGCAAGTTGTACGGTAAAACATTCAGACGCGCCCAAGGGCGCGTCTGAATGTTTTACTGTATGTGTGGATAGGTTTTAATGCACGAGCACCTTCTTGCCCTCTACTACGTAAACGCCAGCAGGCAGCTTGATGTGTGTTGTTCCTGCTGCGGCGTTAACCGAGTGCACCTTGCGACCATCGACCGAGTAAACGTCTATCCTGCGTGCTGTGAGCAGTGTGACGGTAATGTCCTCGCCGCCGCGTACTCCCGCAACGCTTTCAACAGGCGATACGCCGGTTGAGATACCAAATGTCACATCTATGTTGCCTATGCGCTGCTCGGTGTTGCCCTCCTTGTTAACGACTAGAATATTGGAGATTGCGATGCTGCGCTCCTCCTCGGGGATAAGTTCGCTTGTGTAAATTATCAACTCGGCAAGAAGCTCGCCCGAGTTTAAGCAACCTTCGTCAGTGTAGGCTACAATGCGGTAGTCCTGCTCGCCGAGCTGGTTGAACAGCATATTGTGCTGCTCCAGGCGCTCGCCAGCAACAGCATCGGTAAGCAGCATACCTGCGGGTAGCTTGATGTCGGCCTGTAGGGCCTTGTACGAGTCGTCGGCAATGTCGGTCATAAGCAGAGGGACAGTCACACCCTCTTCGAGCGATACCTCGAAGCCTTCCATCGACAGCATAGACTGTGCAACGGGGGTGTTGTAATAGTATAGCGACGACACGGGGTCGGCTGCTGCTACGTTGAATGCAATGTCCTCTACATCTTCTATTGTAACACGTCCGCTCTCGTCAATGTCGGCTTTTGTGAGGTTGAATGTGGGGTCGATGTCTCCCTGTACATAGTCGGCTGCAACAACAATGTCGTGTACGGTGAGGACATTGTTGCAGTCGACGTCGCCAGGCAGGGTGTATATGAGATTGGTGATGTCGGGCTTTTCGATGTTTGCCATTATGTAGTCGTGACGTCGGCGCAACCACTCCTGTGTGCGTGTGACAGCCGTTGCGTAGTTGTAGTATGTGTACCACACGCTGTTGTCCTTGTTGAATGATGAGGCTGCGTAGTTGTAGTAGTTTGAAACAAAGTCTACAAGCTCCTGAATGTATCCTTTCTCCACAAACTCCTTCCACACTTTGTAATAGTATTTCTTGAATTCACGGTGGTTGTAAAGTGCATTGTAGAACCTGTATCCAGGTTGTCCGTACATATTTGAGGCAAAGACGCTTGTGTTGTAGCTCACGGTGCAATAGTCGCCCTTTGTCTCATAGCCGTAGGCCCAATCGTAGTCCCACATTGGACCTAAGATGAATTTCGAGTCGGGATTAGTGATGTCTTCGCGCCACAGATAGGCACTTTTTGGGTGTCCTATTTCCTGACCCAGTACAAGGTCGTTGGCAAGCATAAAACGTGCTGCTGCGTCAAGGTCGATATATGGCTCTATGCTTTGGTTGTTTGCCAATGCGTTCTCGAATGCGTCGAACCCTTCCTTTATGTTTGCCAGTTTCTGCGCTGCGAGTACCGAACTGAATTCCGACAGGTCGGGCTCCTTGAGGTTTACGGGCAGGTTGAAGTTTGCCGAGCGGAATTTGTAAGTCTCGTCGTAGTACTCATCGAGCTCCAGCATAATGCTCACGCCCAAGTCCTCGTCAATGTCTACGCTGTTGTTGGCAAAGCCTACCTTTTCGGTGAATACGTAGCTGCCCACGTATGTGCCGTCCATATACAGGTCTACGGGTACTGCGTGGTTGGTGTATTGTGCGCCTATAAGCTGTCCCACCTTGAATGC
Organism: Bacteroidaceae bacterium; assembly: GCA_017554605.1. GTDB lineage: Bacteria > Bacteroidota > Bacteroidia > Bacteroidales > Bacteroidaceae > HGM04593. The sequence continues at coordinate 31,701 of JAFZIA010000022.1, read as the reverse complement.
AATGGGGTTCGAGAGGAAAGAGCCGTCCTGGTAGTTGGCGAGGAGTACCCAGCTCTTGCCGTTTGTGAGGCCGAAGGGCTTGCGCTTTTCGCTGAATTTAAGCCTATAGGGCTTTTTGGGATAAGACCACGTTGTGTTGCCTCGTCCCTTTATCTGTACCGAATTCTGGAAATCGTCGTACATTCCATTGCCGCTGATGGTGATGGTAGCTTTGTAGTATGTGTTCTTGTTGGAGTGTATCTGGTTGTAGCCTCCCTCTACGCTTATGTCTACGCGCGGAACGGACGATGCCCTGTCGGCGAGCCAGTCGACGTTCACTCTGTAATTCCTGCCGAAGGGTACGCGTGCAATATCCCACACGGCGTCCTGTACCTTTATGGGGTCGCCCTGGGGCTCTACGCTGTAAAGTCGGAGCTCGGCAAGTGCCATATGGTTCTTGGAGTACTCACCCTTGCTCTGCAATATCCTTATGTAGCTGTAGCTGCTGCCGAGCTCAATGGCGGGCGAGGTGTACTCTTGGGAGATGCCTCCTGTGGGCAGTCCGTCGGCTGTGGTGAGGGTGTGCGCCAATGACCAGTCGTTGCCGCTTTTGCTCACCCATATTTGCAGCTCAAGAGGGTTGTATCCTGTCGACGGGCGTGTCATATAATAGAACTTTATTCTTTCGAGTGCCTCGGGCAGCTCAATCTCGATGTAGCAGTTCACGTTTACCGTGGAGTTGTTTGCCGAACCCCAGGTGGAGTGGAATATCGTGTTGCTGCGGTTGTCCAAAAGGTTGGCAAGGCTCTCGTCACTATATGCCGAGGGCTTGTTGGTAGAGAGCATATCTGCGGTGAGTTCAACCTCCTTTGTCTCGCTCTCGGGGTATTCCCACACCTCGTCCTGTACCTTTGTGTACACAATGCGGTTGTATCCGGGGTATGTGGCCACGTATGTCTGTTCCTGGGCAAAATTGTTGCGCGACTCCTTGCTCTGCTGCAATTTGCCGTTAAGGTAGAGCAGCGCTTCCTTGTCGCTTAGGGTGAAGCTCGGTGTGAGCCATTTGCCTATGGCGTTGAGTGTGAAACTCATATCTGTGGTAACGGTGTCGGCCTCGGCGTCTACGTGCAGGTTGGCGTTGTATTTGTTGTTGAACTTGAACGTCCTCAATGTGGGCAGCTCGGGGGCGATGGTCGAGTAGCTGCTGTACTGTGTCTCGTGATACTGCATTGTGCCGCCCGACAGCAGGGGTATATATAACGAGTCGTCCATTGTATAGGGCTCGCCGTCGATGCTTGTTAGGGCGTATGAGTCCACTCCTCCGTCGGTAAGATGTACATAGAGGCACTCCTCCTTGTCGTCGGGGGTGGGTACTGTGCTGCCGTTGCCTCCTGTCGTGCTGCCGCCAGTGTCCTCCTCCTCGTCTTTAGAGCCGTCGTATGCTGTGCCGCACTCTGTAATTACCATCGAGGTGGGGGCTTTGATCATACTGCCCGATACGAGGGTAAAGAAAAACGTATTTATGGGCTGCTGGAATTTTATGTCAATGTACACATAGCTCTTGGGGGTGATAGATGCATTCTTGTATGCCGATGAGAAATATGTGTTCCAACTGTTGTCGTATAGTGCGCTGGTATTATTGTTGCCGTTCTCTGCCGAGTTGACGGTTATCTGGTCGGCCGAGTACTGTATGATATTGTAGCCCTTGTCGTAGAACGTAAGCTCGGCAATGTCCACAACTGGATAGCCGTTGAATTGTTCGCCTGTGTTGTTCGACAGGAACGTGAGCCTTATCCCCTTGATGGAATTGCTGAAAGTATAGTTGGGCGAGTCCCAATAATAATGTGACATAAGGGAGTACGATGTCAGTCCGCTTGTTACTGTTATTGGAAGCTCGTCATACGAAGCACTTTGTGCCTTTGGGGTAGCAAATGACAGTAACAGTAAAAAGAATAGAGTAAAGAATCTTTTCATATACTTATAGGCTGTTTAATTTCTGATAATGCCGTTCCTTTAATGATAGGGGCGCTGCTCGACTGTTGTTTGTATTATTATAATAATATCAACTTACAAAGGAAGTAAATAATACGAAGATTGACAAATTTAGGACTCGTTTTCTTTTTAGAAGCTGCTGAAATTTATATCGTCAAGTTTTTTATAGGTCAAAAAAATAGTGTGAACAACCAAAACGCAAGTTTACTTGCTGGTTTTTCAGCGAGTGCGGCTTTTTTGTGCCCGAAAAGGATATTGTTGTAAATAAGTGTTGGCTCAAAGGTGCTTTTTTATGAAGGTTCCTCTTATGTAATGTGTTTGGGTGGCAGAAACGGAGTCGAAAAACAGGAACATAGATGAATTTTCAATCTTTATGGGTCGGTTTTTGTGTTTCGGACAAAAAAATCTTGGAAATTTTCCTTTTCGAATGGTAAAATACACACGGAGTCGATGCTCTCCTATAAAAAAACGGGTAGTGGCGAAAAAAATGAAAAACCAAAAAGCCCCTCACAAGCTGTTCAGAGGCGGTTTTTGGATGGAGGGGAATAAAAAATAAAATTTTTTGAAAAATTTCTTGCGAAATACTTGCGCGATATAAAAAAATGCTATACCTTTGCACTCGCAAACAGACAAAGTCTGGGGCGAAAGTTAAGAACGAAAGTCTTGAACTGAAGCTTAGGACGGGATGTAGCTCAGTCCGGTTAGAGTACGCGTCTGGGGGGCGTGTGGTCGCTGGTTCGAATCCAGTCATCCCGACAACAAAATGGTTCTACAAAATCAGTAGAACCATTTTTTGTTTTTCTTCAACACCTTTTTCAACACCTTTTGAGCAACAGTTGCGCTCAACGCAACCAAGTTTCACACTTGAGCAACTATAAGGCTTTGAGGGAGTGTAAGATGGAAGGGAATAGCGCGGGATAGCGTGCGGAATGTGTCAAAAAAAACAAGATTCCGCTTGTTATCTTGACGTTTTTGTCTATTTTTGCATCAACCAAAAGTGAAGAACATGTTGATAGGACGAGAAAACGAGAAAAAAGGACTGTTGAGCGTAATGAATAGCGACAATTCGGAATTTGTTGCAGTTTACGGCAGACGTCGAGTAGGCAAGACATACCTGATCCGCGAGACATTCAATTACAAATTCACATTCCAACATACCGGAATGGCGAATACAACTTCCAAGAAACAACTTACAGGTTTCAGGGATTCATTGATAGAACAAGGAGCTACAAAAGTACCTAAACTATCGAATTGGTTGGAAGCTTTTTCGGAATTGAAGCGTTTTCTTAATAATTCTGCCGACAAAAAGAAACTGGTGTTCATAGATGAGCTTCCTTGGTTAGACACTCCTAAATCGGATTTCCTATCAGCACTTGAATACTTTTGGAACGGATGGGCTACTGCAAGAAAAGACATCGTTCTTATTGTTTGCGGCTCGGCTACGTCGTGGATTGTTGAGAAGATTATAAATAACCACGGCGGCTTGCATAATAGGCTGACAAAAAGGATAAAACTCAGTCCATTCACATTAAAGGAGTGTGAGGAGTTTGCCAATAGTAAAAGTCTCGCTCTAAACAGAGCTCAGATAATTGAAGCATATATGGTAATAGGGGGTATTCCCTATTATTGGAACTACATTAAAAAAGGGCTGAGCATTGCACAGAATATCGATGGTCTGTTTTTCAAGGAGGACGGAGAATTACATGATGAGTTTGATATGCTGTATGCATCGCTCTTCAAGAACCCTGAAGGATACATTAAAATTGTAACTGCACTTGGCGAGAAAAAGGCCGGAATGACAAGGAATGAAATTATAACTGCGGCAAAACTTACTGATAATGGTGCACTGACCCGTATGCTTAATGAATTGGAATGGTGTGGTTTCATCAGAAGGTATAATTGTATTGGTAAAGCGGTAAAAGAGGCTGTGTTCCAGCTGATAGACAACTATACATTGTTCTATTTCCAATTTATCGCAATGAACAAACAGAACGATGAACATTTTTGGTCAATCTCGCTTAATTCGCCAACGTATCATACCTGGTCGGGCTTGGCATACGAGCGTATATGCCTGCAACATATACAATCCATCAAGAACGCTCTTGGAATTTCAAGTGTGCTGACCAATGTGTATTCCTGGCGACAGAAGGCTGATGAACAGAAAGGTTTATCGGGCGCACAAATAGATTTGCTCATTGACCGTAATGACCAGATAGTAAATCTATGTGAGATTAAATACTCTAAAGCAGAATATACTATCACCAAAGAATACGAAAGTGTATTAAGACAAAAAGTTGAAGCTTTCCGTGTAGGTTCTGGAAGTAAAAAGGCAATTCATCTGACTATGATTACAACGTATGGTTTGACTGATAATCCATACGCTCAAACAGTACAGAATTGTATTACAATGGACGATCTTTTTCAGTCCTAACCTACGATAAATATAAAGAAAAAAGAACCACCTTGCCGCAGTCTCTTTAACTGTAGCTTGGTGGTTTAATAGTTCAATGTTTTCGTCTAAAGTGCTTGACTCATAGATTACCTGCCTGGCCTAATTTATAGCTGTGTTCTCTATTTCGACATTGTCAGCCTGTAGTCTGGTCTTAATCCAGTTCCTGAACCGTTCGAGCGACGAAATGCTCATCAATGTGTCTGTATCCACCCTGACGATGATACACGGCGACACGTTAAGGCTATCAATGGCGATGCGGGCTCCGTGTCCCATATACAGATGCTTTATTTCGGGATATACAACCGCTGCCTCCCCGGCAATCTGCAGGTATGGCAATTCCTCCTTTTTTGCGGCCTGCAGCTCGCTTGTCAGGTGGCCGATGGTCGACTCGTATTGCTCTATCTTGGAATCGAGCCTCTCGTAAATGCCTTTGAACGCATCGTTGTTGCCCTGCTGGTTGTTGGTGATGTATTCCTTTATTATCAATTGCTTTTCGCCGATGCCGTACTCCCTGGCATATACATACAGGTTGTTTCTTCCGCTTTCACTCAGTGTCTCTCCTGTTATGAATATCTTGAGTACAGAACCGTTCTGATGGTCAATCTGATAGTCGTATATGAAACTGTTTCCTATTGAGCGGTGCGCTTCGATGAACCCTGTCACCTTTTTCTCGAAATTGTTCTGCTTTACCAGTACAACGGCCGACCATACGCTGGGTATGAGGAATATGAGAATGAGAAGGGTGGTGATTCTCTGTGTCCTTAATCCGAATCCTTGGTCGGTATATTCTATTTTCTTGAAACGGAAATATCTCACCAGCAGATATGTGGACATTGTGATGAACAGGCAGTTGATGCAGAATAGGTAAAGAGCACCAAAGAATGCGCCGAATTCTCCCGTCGCCAATCCGTAGCCGGCTGTGCACAGCGGGGGCATCAGCGCTGTGGCAATGGCAACTCCCGAGAATACTGTCCCCTTCTCTTTCCTGCACTGTTCAAAGATACCGGCAAAACCGCCGAACAGGGCAATCATCACATCGAATATGGTGGGGCTTGTCCTTGCAAGGAGTTCTGTGGGGTTGCTCAGGCTCAACGGTGTGATTACAAAGTAGAGCAGCGATACGGCTATGCTGATTGAGACCATAACAAGGAGGTTCTTGCCTGCGTGCTTCAATAGATTGATGTCGTTTATTCCAAGGCCAAGACCAAGACCGAAAATGGGGCCCATAAGAGGGGATATGAGCATTGCTCCAATGATGACGGGGGTGGAGTTCACATTCAGGCCCACAGATGCGATGATAATTGCAACTGCAAGAATCCAGGCGTTTGGTCCTTTGAATTCCACATTGTTCCTTATGGAGCGTTCCGCAGCATCGGTATCGATGTGGGTGTCAATATTCACAATTTCGCGGATAAGTTCTGTCAGTCTTTTGAAAATGTTCATAGTAGAATCCAATTTTATGTTTACGGCCCTATCACGGTAAAGGCCCCAATGCGGTAAAGTTAGTTTATTTTTCTGTTACAAGGTTGATTTTTGCATAGTTTTTTGATTTAATGCATTGCTGTTGGTGGTGTTTGCCTGGGATTATAATTTGCAAAGTGTTTCTGAGTGCTAATTGCTGCGATATGCGATAGAGCGTAACATTTGTAAAAGATTTTGCCTGTCGGTAAATCGGCAAGGATAATATTGAAAAAGAATTGAATAATCACTGTCTTTGCGGTAAACCGCGGATATATACTGTACTCGCTGTAAAATACGCTAAAGTAAACTTTGCGTATGTCGCTCGTTTGTTCGTATCTTTGCACTGCAATGAAGGCTGCAATGCCGATGAAAAGCAGCACGTTCCAGGTATCGTCTTGTGAATTGATGCTTTTCCTTGTCTTTTGTATTCGGCATATTGCTGGCCAGTGTGCACGGGGTGTAGTATATGAATTTGAATATCCTGTTATTTGCAAATATGAGAAAGATTTTTCCTAAACAGAATTTTTCAAAGAAAAGAATGAGGCTCCTGCTCAAGGTGGCAGTTGCGCTCCTGTCGTTGGCGGTGGGGCTTCCCGTAGCAGGCTATTTTTCTGTGGCTACAATGGCCAAGGATAGGATTTATGAGAATATCGATTCTGTCCCTTACAACGACGTGGGACTGTTGCTGGGTACTGGCCCGCAGACAAGGAAGGGAAGGCCGAATTCCTATTTCCTGCATCGCATAGATGCTGCCGAGGCTCTATACAAGGCTGGGAAGATAAAGTTCATATTGATTAGCGGTGATAATGGCCGCAAGGATTATTCGGAGCCCGATGTGATGCGTGATTCGCTCGTTGCGAGGGGTGTACCCGCCAGTGTCATATATCTCGACTATGCGGGCTTCAGGACACTCGATTCGGTTGTGAGGGCCAACAGGATTTTCGGTCAGAACAAGATGACTGTCATTTCCCAGCGCTTCCATAATGAGAGAAGCATTGTGCTGGGCTATTGGCAGGGTATGGACCTGATAGGATATAATGCCAAGGGAACAAAATCGCGTATGCACAGGGTGAGGGCGCATATACGCGAAGGATATGCACGTATAAAGCTCTTGCTGGATATTTTGGTTGACAAGCAGCCGCATTTCCTGGGCGATGCGATTGAAATTGCCGACGGAAAGCCTCAGGTTGATGTCAATCCCTGATTGTTCTCTCCGCTATCAGGCAAGCTCGATTATCTCGAGGTCCTTGAATGTCTTTCCGTCGATGGTGACCTTTACAAGTGTGCGTTGCAGTTGCCAGCCTTGCTTGCCTGCTGCTCCAGGATTTATGTGCAGGCAATTGAGCTTGTTGTCGAATATCACCTTGAGTATGTGCGAGTGGCCCGATACAAAGAGTTGCGGCGGGTTCTCGTAAAGTTCTTTCCTTATTGATGCGTCGTAGCGGCCGGGGTAGCCGCCGATGTGCTTCATTAGCACCTCGCAATCCTCTAAGCAAAAGCGTAGTGTCTCCTTGAAGCGACGACGCATCTGTGCGCCGTCGATATTGCCGTAAACGGCTCTTACAGGTCGGAACGCCTCCAGTTGGTCTATTATAATCTCGCTACCTATGTCGCCTGCGTGCCATATCTCATCGCAGTCGGCAAAGTGTATGAGGTATCTGTCGTCCCAATGGCTGTGCGTGTCGGAGAGGATACCTATTCGCTTCATTCTCTCTTTAGCTTGGCTTTGATGTATTGGTAGATGAATTCTACTGTGCCGTCTATGCCCAGTCGCGACGAGTTTACGCACAGGTCGTAGCTGTGCGCTGCTCCCCACTCGGTGGTGGCATAATAATCGTGGTACGACTTACGTCTCCTGTCGCCACGTTCCATATATTCGCGCGCCTTGTTCTCGTCCAGTCCCTCCTTTTGCATAATGCGCTGTATGCGGTCGTTGCTGTCGGCTGTGATGAAGATGCTTATCATACAGGGGTGGTCGCGCAGCACATACTCCGAGCAGCGTCCTATGGTGATGCACGACTCGCGTTCGGCTATCGTGCGTATGGCCTCGCTCTGTATGCCGAAGAGGGCGTCGCTGTTCATACAGCTACCGGCGTTGAAGTAGCCTGCAACCACGTTGCGCAGCGCCACCATATTGCCCAGGAACGAGCTCGACTCCTGCTCGTCGGCATTCTCAAAGGCTGTTGCGTCGAGTCCGCTCTGCTGTGCGGCAACCTCGAGCAGTTTCTTGTCGTACACCGAAATGTTCAGACGCTTGGCGAGCTTCTCGGCAATCTCCTTGCCGCCACTGCCAATCTCGCGGCCTATCGAAATTACAAATTTTTCCATTTTCTCCCTCCCGTTTTATATGTTTATATTCTCGTTCTTCCATTCGCGGAACTGTCCTATGAGCAGTATCACTGTCAACAGCGCTGCTGTGATGTCCGATATTGGCATACTGTACCACACACCGTCCTCGCCGATGAACATAGGCAATATGACAAGCAGGGGAATGAGGAACAGTATCTGTCGTGTGAGCGACAGGTATATCGATTTCTTTACCTTACCAATGCTCTGGAAGAAGTTGGTCGTGACAAGCTGGAAGCCAATGACGGGCATAAATATGAACATTATGCGCATTGCTCTCGATGAGCTCTCTATGAGCGCCTGGTCGGTGGTGAAGGCACGCGATACGGTCTCGGGCATTCCCTCGCCGATGAGAAAGCCCAGCGTGGTGATGATTGTAGCCCAAATTATTGTGAGTTTGAGAGTGTCCCTCACGCGCAGGAATTTCTTTGCTCCGTAGTTGTATCCCACGATGGGTTGCATACCCTGTGTGAGTCCCAATACCACCATCACAAAGATGAACTGCACACGGTTGGCAATGCCGTATGCTGCAATAGACATATCACCGTCGCTGCTGTAGTTCCTGAGTCCTCTGTTAAGAATGATAACCACAATGCAGGCTGCTGCGTTTATGAAGAAAGGCGACATACCAATTGCCAATATGCCTTTTACAATGTTAGAGCGCAGTTTGTATATTCCGCGTTGCAAGTGCAGGAGTTCGTTGGGGTTGCTCAGTAGCTTTATTTGCCATAAAAGAGTTATGAACTGCGACAAGATGGTTGCTGTTGCCGCACCACGGATACCCCAGCCAAGTAGATATATGAATACAGGGGCAAGTATGGCATTCATACACACTGTGAGTATGGTTGCATACATTGCCTGCTTTGGGTGTCCCGATGCTCTCAGTGCGGCATTGATACCAAAATAGAGGTGTGTGACGATGTTGCCGTAGAGCATTATCTCCATAAATGCACGAGCGTATGGCAATGTGGCCTCACTTGCGCCAAAAAAGCAGAGTATAGGGTCGAGGAAGATGAGCGATATTACAGCAAAGAGGAATCCCACGATGGTGTTAAGTGTGGCAAGGTTGCCAAGTATTATCTTTGCCGAGTCATAGTCGCGCTGGCCGAGGCGCACCGACAATTGTGTGGCGCCACCAACGCCAACCATTGCTCCGAATGCAACCGATAGGTTCATAAAGGGGAAAGTCGTTGCAAGTCCTGATATTGCGTATGCTCCCACATCGGGAATGTGCCCGATGAAAATACTGTCTATCATATGATAGAGCGAGGCTGCCGTCTGTGCAATGATTGCTGGTATTGCATATTGCATAAGCAGCTTGCCTATGCTCACTGTTCCAAGTTCCGTGGGTACTTTACGCTCAATTTTAGTGCTCATCGTTTTTCTTTTTTAAGAGTGTGGCATTGCAAAAAATATTATCTTTGCAACAGGTCGCCGATATATGTGGCGTTTGCCCGTAAATATTTTTGCGGTAAATGCAAAGGTACAAAAAAGGAACAAAATTCAATACAAAAATGTCAACAAAATCGAAAAGTGTGCTTGTGGGTATGAGTGGTGGCATTGACAGCACTGCCGTGTGCAGTATGCTTATAGAGGAGGGCTACAGGGTAGTGGGACTTACGCTTGTCACGTGTGACTCTTCTCTTCCAGCTGCCGACGATGCCGTGGCGCTTGCACAGAGGTTAGGTATCGAGCATCATATTGCCGATGTGAGGGAGGAGTTCCGCTCGTTGGTTGTGAAGCCTTTTATCGACAGCTATCTTGCTGGATACACGCCCAACCCCTGTGTCAACTGCAACCCCGCAATGAAATTCCGTCTGCTGTGTGAGTGGGCCGACAGGCTCGGGTGCGAGAAGATTGCAACGGGGCATTATGTAAAGATAAAGTCGGAGAACGGCAACCATTATATTGTGACGGGCGACGACAGCCGTAAGGACCAAAGCTATTTCCTGTGGAGACTGACTCAGCAGCAGCTGTCGCGTTGTCTCTTTCCTCTTGGTGAGTGGGACAAGGTTGCAGTGCGCGAGTATTTGCAAAAGGCTGGTCACCAGGTGCTTGCTCGCAGCGGCGAGAGTATGGAGGTGTGCTTTATACCAGGCGATTACCGCGATTTTCTGCGCGAGAATATCCCTGACGTGAAGAGTGTGATACGTGAGGGGGCTTTTGTCGATACCGAGGGGCGTATCATTGGTACGCACCGAGGCTACCCCTATTATACGATAGGGCAGCGTAAAGGGTTGGGCATTGCGCTGGGTGCTCCTGCGTATGTCATAAGGATAAATGCTGCAAAGAATACTGTGATGTTGGGCTGCGAGGAGCAGCTCAAGACGCAGTATATGCTTGTCGAGACTCCCGTCTGGGTGGGTGATGTGCCGGCAGAGGGGCTTTCGGTGCGTGTGCGTTATCGCAGTGTGCCTATCGCCTGTGATGCTCCCGTTGAGGTTGCCAATGGATTGTGGCTGGTACGTTTGCATAGCGAGGCATCGGCAATAACGCCAGGGCAGTCGGCTGTGTTTTATGTAGGAAATACGCTTGTGGGAGGTGCTTTCATCGCTTCGCAACGTGGAATTGCACAATGGATAAATTTATGATGGACGAACAAAAGCATTTTACGCTCTTTGAGCTGAATAATCTTGTGCGCAATGCCCTTAACGAGGCATTGCCTGCACGCTATTGGGTGACGGGCGAGCTCAGTGAGGTGCGCGAGACTACGGTAGGGCATTGCTATATTGAACTTGTGCAGCGCGATGAGGTCACGGGAACGGTTGTAGCAAAGGCACGCGGTACTATATGGTCGCGTACGTATCAACTGCTGCGTCCATATTTTGTAGAGGAGACGGGGCAGCAGTTTGCTGCAGGCATAAAGGTTCTGTTGCAGGTTACGGTGGGTTTCCACGAGGCTTACGGCTTTGCGCTCGATGTGTGTGACATTGAGCCTTCATTTACGATTGGTGAGGCTGCACGTCGCCGCAGACAGATAATAGAGCGTCTGACAGCCGAAGGGGTGATAGACCTTAATAAGGAGCTTCCTTTCCCGCTCTTGCCCCGTCGCGTGGCCATAATATCATCGCCCACGGCGGCTGGTTATGGTGATTTTTGCGACCAACTGTTGCAGAACCCATACGGCTTTACGTTTTATACACGTCTTTTCGCTGCGCCTATGCAGGGTGACAAGGTGGAGGAGGGTATAATTGCTGCTCTCGATGACATTGCACAGAATATAGGCTTTTGGGACGTGGTGGTGATAATACGCGGTGGAGGAGCAACGAGCGACCTTAGCTGCTTTGATACATACGACCTTGCCAATAATTGCGCACAGTTCCCTCTGCCTATAATAACGGGCATAGGGCATCAGCGCGACGATACGGTGCTCGATGCTGTGGCTCACACGCGTGTTAAGACACCGACTGCGGCTGCCGACCTCCTTATCCACGCTCTTGCAGGGCAAGTGGCTTTGGTCGACGGCTTTGCCGATGACATAGTGAAGGCTGCGCAGAATATATTGGCTCAGCAGAGGCTTTTCCTCAAGAGTGTGCTGCAGCGTCTGCCGGTGGCGACGGAACTACTTTTGCAGCGTCACCGCCACAAGCTCGACCTGTGGCAGCAGTTGGCCGAGTCCTCTTCTCCGCAAAGGATACTGTCGTTGGGCTACAGTCTTACAACCTGCAACGGACGTGTGGTGCGTTCGGCTGCCGAAGTTAAACAGGGCGATACGCTTGTGACGCGCTTGAGCGATGGTGTGGTATCAAGTAAAGTGGAATAAAGTAAATTAATGAATATTATGAACAAGGAACTTACTTATAGTGAGGCTGTAAAGCGCCTCGAGGAGATAATGAATAAAATACAATCGGGCGGTGTCGATATTGATGAGTTGACAAAGATTCTTGCCGAGTCGCAGGAACTTATCGCTTTTTGCCGTAACCATATTTATAAAGTAGAGGAAGATGTGAAAGGGATTATCGGCTCGCTTGGTGTTGAGTGATTGTCCGATTCTATGACTTAGCAGATAAAAAAAACAAAATCGGGACAACCACAAGGTTGTCCCGATTTTGTTTATAGTATAATGCTTATCGCGATGTTGCGGAATATACTATTGATAGTGCCCACGCGTGACGGAGTTCCATCTTAACGTCGGTAATGATACCCATCTGAGTATCCTTATCGGCTTTGATAGAAACCTTCATATAGGGCTTGTCGCGCTCGGCCAAGCTTGCACGCTCGTCCTGGATATACTCGCGGATGTGTGATACATCGGCGAATTTATCATTCAACTGGATACGGCTCTGTGTACCCAATTTTGCACGGAATTCGCGTGTAGGTTTACCTATGTAGATGTTAGAAACCAAAGACTTGCGCTCGAGTTTTTCAAGTTCTGTACCCTGAGGAGTCTTGAACTCCACCTTCAACTCTACTTCACGCATTGATGTTACAATCATAAAGAAGAAGAGGATTGAGAATATCAAGTCGGGGAGCGACGAGGTATTCAGCTCGGGCATTTCTGACTTTCCTTTTTTCTGAAATTTACTCATAATGCATTATTATTGGTTTCCGTAGTTCTTAGGCTCAGCCTCTGAAATCATACACTTGTAGTACTGACGAACTGCCAATTGCTGGTCTTCGTTACACTCTTTGTAGCCGTAACCGAATGTTTTGCGGGCAAGTTCATCGCGAAGTTCGTTGTATGCACCATAAAGCTCATTCTCAATCTGGAAGTAGAGGTCGTAGCTTGTAGCACGGTCGGTTACAAACGAGATAACGTGGTTCTTCGTGATGTTCTGCACACCAAACGGTGCAGGCAATTCTACTGGGTGTAGCTCGGGGAGTTTGGGGTCGTTGTCGCGGTTGGCAACAAAATCCTTTGTCAATTGACGCAACTCGTTGAGCCCAACTTCTTTGGCTTCGCTGTTACCAACTTTAGCCATAATCTGGTTATACATATTTACCGTAACAACCATTGTGTTACGCTGCTTAACCTTGGGAGGGTCTTGTTCAACATTCTCCTCGGGAGGGTTCGGCAAACGTACGTGCAAACCGCTGTCGGTATCCATTGATGTGGTAACCAGGAAGAAGATAAGCATAATGAACGAGATATCCGCCATTGAACTTCCGTTAAGTCCCGGAACTTTTCTTTTTCCTTTTGCCATTGTCGTTTACTTACGCTTTAATTTTGTTTGCAGCCTTAAATACACCTGTCAATGCAATTACTGTACAAACTGCTGTAACTGTCAACAGTACGTATTGTACGTAGATGCAAACGTCGGTAAACTTAAGTATAGTCGAATCGGTGAATGCCTTACCGTTGTTCATAACGGGAGCATCATCTGATAGAGCATACGCTCCAACAAAGAGAGCGATAAGCAATACAAGGTAAATCACGCCTTTTACAGCCGATTTGGGTTCACTGATACACATTGAAATGAATTGTCTGATTGTAGAGAGCAATACACATACAATGCTTACACCAAGCAGGGCATACATCCAGTACATCAACAGGTCGGTGTGCTCGGGATTTGTGTATGACTGTCCTGCAATCATAGTTGAGTTGTCGAAGCCTACAAGGTAGAATGTTGCCAAGATAGCGGCACTTACTACCATCAGTACGACAAACAACCAATGAGCAATAGTTTTAGCACTTCCAGCTTTCATAGTTTGTATCTTTATTTAAGCTGTTAAAAATTACTTCTTGAGGCTGTACTTTGTGAGCAGGTCGAGAAGTGTGATTGAAGAATCCTCCATATCGGCTGTGATAGACTCGATCATACCGAGAATGAAGTTGTAGAAAATCTGGAGTACAAGAGCAACCACGATACCGTATACGGTTGTGATAAGAGCCACCTTCATACCACCTGCAACGACTGTCGGAGAAATGTCACCTGCTGCCTGAATCTGGTCGAATGACATAATCATACCAATCACAGTACCCAAGAATCCGAGTGAAGGAGCCATCGCGATGAAGAGGGTAATCCAAGAGCAACCCTTCTCAAGCTCACCAGCCTTAACGCTACCGTAAGAAACTACTGAACGCTCAACTACGTCGAGACCGTCGTTAACACGGAGAAGACCCTGGTAGCAGATAGATGCAACGGGACCAGCAGTGTTGCGGCAAACGTTCTTGGCAGCCTCCAGGTCGCCCTTCTCAAGAGCTGCTGCAATAGCGCCCATAAGCTTCTTGGTGTTAACCTGAGCAAGGCTCAAATAGATGATACGCTCGATACAGAATGCAAGACCGATAACCATTGCGATAGCAACGAGTGACATAAATGAAGCGTCACCCTCGATGAACTTGGTCTTGAGGGTCTTGTGGAAACCACCAGTCTCAACCTCCTCAACAACTGGAGCAGCCTCCTCTACGGGAGCCTCCTCAACAGCGGGAGCAGCCTCCTCGGTTGTTGACTCAACTACTTCTGTCTGTGCGTCGGCTGCAGGAACGTCCTGAGCCATCACTTGGGTAGTACCGAATGTGAACATACCCAACATTGCAACGATTGCAAAAAGCTTTTTCATGTTTGTAAGTTTTTAGAAATTGATTATTTTTAAGTTAGTAATTCGTTCTTTGGCGGAAAGAGGGGGATTCGAACCCCCGATACGCTTTTGGCGTATACACGCTTTCCAGGCGTGCCTCTTCAACCACTCGAGCATCTTTCCTTAGTTTATTCTTGGGGGTTGCACCTCAATAAACCGTTGCAAGTTACAATAAAAAAGTAAACTGCACACCAATTTCGGGCAAAAATAATCTTTTTTTTTCAAACAATTGAACGTTTGATAAAAAACCTTTGCTTAAAATGTAAAAACATATTAAAAACAGCGGTTAAAAAGTAATAAGACTTATTTTTTAACAAACAGAAAAGAAAAAATTCGGTTAATTGATAAGTTTTAGTTATTTTCGCATCTAAATAATGAATACGCTATGCATTGTGATGTAAAATATCGTCTGCTTAACGCTGTTAACCCCTATCATTGGGTAACGTGGATGCGGAACAGGGCGTTCGACAAAAGGCTGCTCTTGAGCCGTTGCTTCGACCTTCCTGTAATATGTGTCGGCAATATCACGGTGGGTGGAACGGGTAAGACTCCGCACACCGAGTACCTTATAAGGTTGCTCAAAGATAAGTATCGGCTTGCTGTGCTGAGTCGCGGTTACGGCCGTAAGAGCCGCGGGTATGTCATTGCCGATGAAAAAGTGACAATGCAGCAGTTGGGCGACGAGCCTTATCAGATGCACAGTAAGTTCCCCGATGTAACTGTGGCGGTTGACGAGAATCGTGTACACGGGATTCTTGCTCTTCTATCCCGAAAGAAAGAGCCCGATGTGATTCTGCTCGATGACGCCTACCAGCATCGCTACGTCGAGGCGGGTATGAACATTCTGCTCATTGACTACAACCGCCCCATTTGGCGCGATGCGGTGCTTCCGTTCGGACGTATGCGTGAGTCGATACAGGGGGTGGAGAGAGCCGATATTGTAATTGTCACAAAATCGCCCCGCGAACTTGGTTGTGACGAGCAGATGCAGATAAAAAAGCTGCTTGCAGCGATAAAGGAAGTACCAGTGTTCTTCTCGACAATGCGCTACGGTGAGCACTATCCGCTCTTTCCCTTGCAGGCTGCACCAGCAGTGCCAATAGGCAAGGAGAGCAATGTGCTGCTTGTGACGGGAATAGCAAAGCCCGAACCGCTCAAAGCCGAGCTCGAGAGGCGCGGTGCGAATGTCCGCCTTATGCAATATGCCGACCATCATAACTTCTCGCCTGCCGAGCTCGACGGGATTGCAGCTGCCTTGGCGTCGATGGGCAACGGCGGCATAATGGTAACAACAGAAAAAGATGCCGCAAGGCTTGCCTCATACAGCACTTTGCCGCACATTATAAAAAATAGGGCATACGTGATGCCCATAGAGGTTGAGATTTTAAACAACGAAGAAAATTTGTTAAACAAAAAAATATCAGATTATGTTACAGAAAATTCAAGAGACAGCATCGTTCCTTAAGAGCAGGATGACAACAGCTCCCGAGACTGCAATAATCCTTGGTACAGGACTCGGCAGCCTGGTTAACGAGATTACCGACAAATACGAGATTGAGTATAAGGATATTCCCAATTTCCCCCTCTCTACAGTCGAGGGTCACTCGGGTAAGCTCATTTTCGGTAAGTTGGGCGACAAGGAGATTATGGCAATGCAGGGACGTTTCCACTATTACGAGGGCTACTCGATGAAGGAGGTTACATTCCCCGTGAGAGTGATGCGCGAGCTTGGCATAAAGACTCTTTTTGTCTCTAATGCAGCCGGAGGTATGAACCCCGACTTCCTCATCGGCGACCTTATGATTATCACCGACCACATAAATACCTTCCCCGAGCATCCCTTGCGTGGAAAGAACATTCCATACGGCGACCGTTTCCCCGATATGAGCAAGACATACAGCCCCGAGCTCATTGCAATGGCCAAGGAGATTGCAGCCGAAAAGGGTATACGCGTGGTCGAGGGTGTATATCTTGGTACACAAGGACCTACTTTCGAGACTCCCGCCGAGTATGTGATGTTCCGCCGAATGGGTGGCGATGCAGTGGGTATGTCTACAGTGCCCGAGGTTATCGTGGCACGCCACTGCGGAATAAGGGTGTTCGGCATTTCGGTTATCACCGACCTTGGCATTGAGGGTGTTGTAGTTGAGGTGAGCCACGAGGAGGTGCAGAAGGCTGCCGACGAGGCACAGCCACGTATGACAACAATCTTCCGCGAGATAGTCAACAGAGCGTAATAACATAAACAAACAGGTTGCCTCGCCTCGTCGCAGGACGAGTGCGGGGCATATTATACAACTATGAACACAAACAACAGAACCGAAATATCTACCGTCGGTGAGTTCGGGCTGATAGAGCGTCTTACAGCCGATATAAAGATTGTGAACAAGGAGACGCTGGCAGCAGTGGGCGATGATGCTGCAATTCTTGCCTACAGTGCCGACGAGGAGATTCTTGTGAGTACCGACCTACTGATGGAGGGCATACACTTTGACCTCACCTACTTCCCGCTGATGCATTTGGGATATAAGGCAGCGATGGTCAATTTCTCCGACATATATGCAATGAACGGCACTCCCAAGCAGATTACAGTGTCGCTGGCATTGAGCAAGAAATTCTGTATAGAGGATGTCGAGGATTTTTATCGTGGAGTGAAACTCGCCTGCTCACAGCAGGGTGTCGATATTGTAGGTGGCGATACATCGGCGTCGCTTACAGGAATGGCAATAAGCATAACCGTCATAGGCTCTGCTCCCAAAGGGACGTCAATAAAGCGCAGCGGAGCAAAGGAAACCGACCTTATATGTGTGAGTGGCAATCTTGGCGCTGCATATATGGGATTGCAGTTGCTCGAGCGCGAGAAAATTGCGACGGCTGGAAAGGATATGCAACCCGACTTTGCGGGTAAGGAGTATATCCTTGAGCGTCAGCTCAAACCCGAGGCGCGCAAGGATATTATTGAGCGTCTGCGCGAGGAGAAGGTCGTTCCCACTGCAATGATGGATATATCCGACGGACTATCTTCGGAGCTTATGCACATCTGCAAGCAGAGCAACGTGGGTTGTCGTATATATGAGGAGCGTATCCCCATCGACTACCAGACTGCGATAATGGCCGAGGAACTCAATATGAACGTGATGACCTGTGCACTCAACGGTGGCGACGACTATGAACTGCTCTTCACCGTGCCCATTGCCGACCACGAGAAGGTTGCCTCGATGAAGGACGTACACATCATAGGCCACATTGTAGCTCCCTCAATGGGTAAGGCTATGATTACACGCGACGGAGCCGAGATGGAGCTCAAGGCACAGGGTTGGGTAACAGAAGGTGCCGAATAAATGATACTGCACAATGTGATACAGGTGCTCTTTCTGCTTGCGGGCCTGTTGGCTCTGCTGGCGGCAATGTGCAACTGGGAGTGGTTCTTTGCATCGGACAATGCTGCGCCGGTGGTACGGCGCTTGGGGCGCAGTAAAAGCCGGTGGCTCTACGGGGCATTAGGCGTGCTGTTTATCGTTGCTGCCGTATATTTCTACTATCACGTAAAGGCATCGGTGTAATCACCCTTTTTGGGATATTCATAAAAAAGCTCTCCTGGAATTGAACCAGGAGAGCTTTTGCGTGTATAGCACAGTGAGACGTCTTATTGAACAGAGATTATTTACTAACAAAAGTATTGGAATGAAAAAGTTAATGACATTTGCGCTTCTATTATGCGCATACACGCTATCGGCACAAACAGAGCTTCCGCAAAAGATAGAGAGCATAGTAAGAGTGAGAGAAACAAAGGAGTGGTATCAAAGGCAGGCCACATTGTGGCAGCGGGAAATTGATAAGAACAGTACCGATGAGAATGCTTGGATAAATTATCTTACGGCGCTGCACTATGCTGTGGAGCTTTGCGACGTTGACGAGCAGTCCCTTGCAAAAAAGCAACGCAGTGAGGCGCTCGAAAGGCTCATTGCCACAATGCCCGATTCTCCAACGCGCTACGTTATGGAGTTCTATATGAAAGGAGCGGGACACCCCGATTGCAACAGAATATCGCCTAAGGTGTTAGAGACGGTAAAGAATAATCTTCACAGGGAGGAGTTCTACGAAAAGTATGTGGCTTACCTGCTTATGGAACACCCCGAGGAAGAGGCTCTCATTGCCGATGTTTGCCGACGCTGGTACAAGAACGGCGATTTTCCGTCGGGAACGCTCAATCACTTCTACAACGAGCTTGCCGGCTTGCCGCAGAATGCCGTGGTCTTTTCAACGGGCGATACCCCCACGTATGCCTATCTTATATTGCAGCACGCAAAGGGGCTTTTTGGCAATATTGTGACGGTGAGTGCTCCGCTGCTTTACATCAAGGAGTATCGCGATTATATCTGCCGTAGATTAGGCATTGAACCAATAAGTGCCAATGTGGGCTACGATAATGGGACGGGTAAATACATCAGCAACGAGGAGGCTTGTCTCTATATAATAGAACGATGTAACCGTCCCGCCTATTACGCATCTACCAGTAAACTGCCCTCGTTCACCGATAAGCTCTACTGCGAGGGGCTTGTGTTCCGTTACAGCACAGTTCCCTACGACAATACAGCGGTGAAAAGGCGTAATTTCGAGGAGGTTTATTTGCTCGATTATCTTAGGGAGGATCTCTCCTATGAATATCCATTATACGAGAGGATAAAGATGAACTATATTACAGCCTTCAAATCGTTGCTGCGGTACTACAAGGAGTGTGGCAAGCAGAATGAGTACCAACGCTTGTATTCGCTGTTGCGGGGTATTGTGAGCAAGAATAAAGCTATTGACGAACAGCTAAGAGTGTATTATTATGAGCACGAACTCAAGGAGTGAAACAGTGAGCGACGAGGTTCTTATGCTCTCTGCCTCAGAGGGCGACGATGTTGCTTATAATGCCCTTTATACCCGTTACGCCAGGCGCTTGTGCGGATTTTTTGTGCGAATGCTCGCCTGTAGCATTGATGAGTCCAAGGACTATGTGCAGGAACTTTTCATACGCGTATATGAGCATCGGCAGCATTATAATGGAGAGGGTTTTACTGCTTGGCTCTACTCGATAGCCTACAATATATGCAAGAATGAGTTGCGCCGTCGCGAGGTGCGCAAGCGTTTCGACTCCTTGTACAGCGAGGAAGAGACAGAGGAACAACCGCTGCCACAGGATACGGAGTTCTTGACACGTATGCTGCACAATGCGATAGACCGTTTGCCGCAAGCGCATCGCGAGGTGTTTATACTGCGGTACATCGAGGAGCGCTCAACAGCAGAGGTTGCGCAGATAACAGATACTCCCGAGGGGACGGTGAAGTCGCGTCTGCACTATGCTCTTGCAGCAGTAAAAGAGAAAATGAAGAAGTACAATCTTTAGATAATTACAATTATGACAGAAAAAAAACTTACCGAAATGGAGAACGAGAGGGATGCGCAACGGATTTTCTCTCTTTTGCGCGAGGAACGCGACCGTCTTGAGGAGGGTATCCAACCTCCTCTGCCCGTTCGTGGGCAGCGACGCTCAAAGAGCAGGCGTCTGGTATCACCCTATTGGCTGGTGGCAGCGTCGCTCATTGGCTTTGTAGTGGGAATTATGGTTCCGAGGGGAAATAACACCGATAACCCTTTTGACAGCTTTGCGTGTGTGGATACTGTGGCATATAACGGTTGCAGCATAGCGCAGAATGATGTGAATACGGAGCTGCTTTTTACTATGTGATGTGATACTAATCCCGGACAGTCTTATCCTGCCGGGATTATGGCTATTTGTCGCTCCAATCCATATAATCATTGAAGCGGTACCTGAAATTTTTATCTTCATACCTACGTCGGTATTCTTCCTCGTTGTGTGGGAGCAGTTCTGGATAATTTATTCCATTGTAAAAGTAGTTGAAGGCGGTTCGTGATATTTCCATTTGTTCGGGAAATGCATCTTTGTTACGGTTGTAGAGCTCCCAAAAAACCTCCTTCCAGTTGCACTCGGTTACAGTAGACCAACAGAATTGCCAAAATTCCATTTGGTGTCCTTTTCTTAGTTTGGAGAGATAGTGTAGTACAGTGTTTTCGTGCTGGAGAATGTAATTGACCAATAGCTCCTGAAAAATGCTTGTACAATCGTTGCTCTCTTTCATTCCCACTGCTATGTTTACAATCTTTTCACATAAGAGTGTGTCGTTTATTTGCGATAGACCGAATAGAGTGTTAATGTGACGGTTGCACATTCTGCACATTATGTAATCGTTGCTGTCATCGCTCAAGCAACCGTATGTTAGATAGAATTCCAGCCACGTTGTAGGAAAAGCGTCTAAAAATTCCATTTCTGTCTTTAGGGTGCGAGTTCCTTCTTCCAAAGCTCTGTATGCTTTGTTTATTCTTGCTGTGTCAACAGGAAAATTCTGTGCTGTTGCTGTTAAAAATGCAACAAGAAATAGCGATGAAAAAAAAATAAACCGTTTCATAGTGATTGAAAAATTAATAAAGTTCATCAATATAAGGACCTACATCTATTTTTATGCCATTTTTGCCATACCTGTTTAAAAAAACAAAAAGTTCCTTTTTTTTAGTTGAAGAATTTTTTATTTTATAATCTTTTATTTAAAGCTTGCTTTTATAGTAGTTGCTTATTATTTATTTCGAAATGTTTGCTCAAATATAGTTGTTGCTGTATTCAAATTTCAAGCATAGTATTAAATTGAACCTTCTTTTTTTAGCTTTATTAACAATGAGGATGCAAACAAACAGGAGGGTGACTCAAAAGTCATTTCGCAAAGAGGGCAGCCCCTATCAGAACGTATTCTGACAGGGGCTGCTTGTTCTAAAAGTGGGCTTTTGGCTCACCCTCCTGTAATAATATTTGCGTTTCTTAGTGTGTGCCGACAATCTTTGTGGGTGGCAACTCGCTGTTCCTGCTGTTTGTCTTTTCTACTAACGCGCCTGCAAGAGCAAGGAATGCTTGTCCGTCGGGTGAGTCGGCTTTCATTGCAATGGGAAGACCCTCGTCGCCGCTCTCGCAGATGCTCTGCACAAGGGGAATCTGTCCTATGAGGGGAATACCGTAGGCTTCGGCCATACGTTTGCCGCCGTCGCGTCCGAAAATGTAGTACTTGTTCTGCGGGAGCTCGGCGGGAGTAAACCACGCCATATTCTCTACAACGCCCAGAATGGGCACTGCAACCTTATCGTTGATGAACATATTCACACCCTTGATGGCTGCTGCAAGCGCCACCTGCTGCGGGGTGGTGACAACCACTGCGCCTGTGAGCGAGAGGCTCTGCACTATTGTGAGGTGAATGTCGCTTGTACCAGGGGGCAGGTCGATGAGGAAGTAGTCGAGGTCGCCCCAGTTGGCGTCGGCAATGAGCTGCTTGAGGGCGTTGCTTGCCATTCCTCCGCGCCACAATATTGCCTGTTCGGGGTCGACAAAGAAGCCTATCGACAGAATTTTCACTCCGTACTTTTCGACGGGAATTATGAGGTCTCTTCCGTCGATGTGCTCGCTGTAGGGGCGCTCGTCCTCTACGCTGAACATCTTGGGAATTGACGGGCCGAAGATGTCGGCGTCCAAAAGGCCTACCTTATAGCCCAGTCGTGCAAGCGCAATGGCGAGGTTGGCCGATACGGTCGATTTTCCTACGCCTCCCTTGCCCGATGATATTGCTATCACATTCTTTACCTGCGGCAGGAATTTTCCCACCTCGGGACGCGCTGCCTGACGGCTTACCACGCTGATGTTACCTACAATCTCTACCTCCTTGCCCACGTATGTGAGTATCGCTGCTTCGGCCGACTTTACTACCGAGCGTATGAAGGGGTCGGTGGGCTTGTCGAAGATGAGCGAGAAGCTCACTTTGTTGCCGTCGATGCGTATGTTGTCATCTACCATTTCTGCCTCGACAAGGTTCTTGCCATTGCCCGGGTAACGTACCTTTTCCAGTGCGTCGAGTATTAGTTTGGGGTATAGTGCCATTGTTATTTTGTTATTTTCTGTTTGAGGTTTTTGTATTATATCTCGTAGTCGATGTCGGCGCGGCTCTTGCACACTTTCTTGCAATATTCGCCCACTGCAACGTGAGCGGGGTGTATCTTGTATTGTTCCATCGCCTCTTTGTTGTCAAAGGTGGAGACAAGTATCGCGTCGTACGATGTTTCGCTTGGATAGTCGCATATACCCACCTCGAGGCTGCGGATTTGTGGAACAACGCCTACAAGTGCTTCGAGGTTCTCTTTCATATACAGGGCGTGCTCACGTGCGCTTTTTCCTTCGGCGCCGTCGGTGAAGCGCCACATTACTATATGTTTAAGCATAATAATTGTTTTTTTGTTTTTTTATTTACGTGCTTCGAGCGAGCTGCGTTTGCTGCGGTTGTAGCTGCGGTACTCGTCGAGCTCAATCTCCACGTTAGGCTCTTCGAATGTCGTGAGTCCGCGTAGCCCGAAGCTGATGTATTTTATTGTCAGTCCGCGCTCAATCCACTGCGACTCGTAGTAGGTGCGTATCTTCATAATGTCGCTCACAACCTCTTGGTTATGAATATCCTCTATGCACTCCCTTACAGGTAGACCGTTCACCTGTGTGATGTACTTTGTGTATGTGAACATAAAGTTACTGTCGGTCTTCAGGTGGATTGTCGCATCCTCGTCAAGAATTCTTGCGTATCGTTGCAGGAAGAGCGACGAGGTGAGGCGCTTGGTGAATTTCTTCATCTGCGGGTCGGGGAATGTGAGCCATATCTCGTTCACCTCACCTGCTGTAAACAAACGGTCGATAATCTCTATATTCGTACGCAGGAAGCCTACGTTTTTCAGTCCGTCGCGTATGGCTTCGGTTGCTCCGCTCCACATACGCGCTCCCTTGATGTCTACTCCAATGAAATTCTTCTCGGGGTAGCGACGGGCAAGGGCAACGGTATATTCGCCGCGGCCACAGCCAAGCTCAAGTACTATGGGGTTGTCGTTACCGAAAAAATCCTTTTTCCAGTTGCCTGCCAACGGGAATTCTATATTGTCGGCAATGGAGTAGGGGTGCTCCACTACATTGCTGTATTCGCGCATATCGGCGAATTTCTGTAATTTACCTTTTGCCATATATCGATATTATATTGCTGCTGTCTTTTTCTCGTATTCCTCCTTTACATATTCGTAGAAGTGGGCCGATGTTGCTGCAAAGTAGGGTGTTACCCAAATGCTTGCAATGCCCATTGTAAGACATATAAGGATAAACCAGCCTATAAACGAGAACATAAGGCAGAAGTATTGCCATTTGTGGCCCTCCATCATTGCCATACTGCGCTCTATTGCCTGGTTGTAGCTCAGTTCGGGGTAATCCTTCAATACATAAACAGTTTGTGAGTATGATATTGATTTTACAATTCCGGGGATTATGAAGAGCAATGTCCATAGAACCATATACAGGTACGCTAACAACAAGGTGAAGGATACGCGCGCAAAGTCGTTGTAACCTTCGAATAGCGATTCTATTTTTATCTCGGCACCTGTGCGTTTGTTGTTGAGGAAAGCCACGTAGTACGAGTAGTACATAGGGATAATGAAGAAGCTTCCCAACAATGCAATATTCATTGTTGCGGAAACCGAGCTTACAAGCGCGCTTATAAAGCAGTACACAATCGTCACTGCAACCGCGGGAGTCCAGCGGTTGCTCAATTGCTCCCAACCCCGTTCTCTAAAGTAGGCACTGTCTTTTATTCTGTTATAATTGTCCATAGTGTTTTGCTTATATTTTCTTAAATGTCAAGTACTGTAACCCAGCCGTAAGTATCGGGCTCGTCGCCATACTGTATTGCACGCAGCTTGTTGTAGAGCTTGGTGCATACAGGGCCGGGCTTTCCGTCTTTTGCAAACACGTATGATGTGCCGCGCTCAAGGTCGTCTATGCGCTCGATGGGCGATATTACAGCCGCTGTTCCGCAAGCACCCGCCTCCTCGAATGTCGCGAGCTCCTCTTCGAGTATGGGGCGCTGCTCTACCTTCATACCCATATCTTTTGCCAGTTGCTGAAGACTACGGTTGGTTATCGAGGGCAGGATAGATGTTGATAGGGGAGTGACGTATGTGTTGTCTTTTATTCCAATGAAATTGGCTGCTCCGCACTCGTCGATGTATTTCTTTTCCTTGGCATCGAGGTAGAACTCGCACGAGTAGCCCTTCTCGTGTGCAAGCTGGTTGGCTCTTAGGCTTGCTGCATAGTTGCCACCCACCTTGTAGCGTCCTGTTCCGAGGGGTGCCGAACGGTCGTACTCACGTATGATTACGTAGGGGTTGGTCGAGAAGCCTCCCTTGAAGTAAGGACCTACGGGGGTTACAAAGATGATGAAGAGGTACTCCTCGGCTGGGTGGACGCCCACTTGTGCGCTTGTACCTATGAGCAGGGGACGTATATACAGCGATGCGCCGCTCTCGTAGGGAGGGATATAGTCCTTGTTGAGTGTCACCACCTTTGCCACCATCTCGCGGAAAAGCTCGGTGCTTACCTGTGGCATAAGTATTCCGTCACAGGTGCTCTGCAGACGCTCGGCATTTGCCTCGAGACGGAAGATGCGTACCTTGCCGTCCTTTCCGCGGAACGCCTTGAGTCCCTCGAATGCCTCCTGTCCGTAGTGCAGGCAGGTTGCTGCCATATGTATGTTGAGTGTCTCCTCGCTGCTCACCTCTATCTCGCCCCATTTTCCGTTGCTGTATCGGCAGCGTACATTGTAATCGGTCTTTCTGTATCCGAATCCTATGTTTGACCAGTCTAATGCTTTCATTTTTATATCAATTTTGTTGTATGCGTTGATAAATTTCCAAAATATTTCGCGAATATACACAATTTTGATTAAAAGAAATAGAAACGGGGCTATTTTTATCATTAAATGCGGCTGGCTGTATTCAATTGTTGCGGTTTGACGGTCATCTTGTGTGAGCCTATGCCCCAAGCATCTATAAAAATAGCGGCAGCCCCGAATGAGGCTGCCGCTGGAAACTATTTTATTGGAATTAATTATTCATTGTTCCAATCCATCTTTGACATACGTACGTAGCTTGCGTAGCGCTTCTTAGCCATACCCTCGGCTGCATCGAAGAGCTCCTGAGCCTCTGTGGGGAACTGCTTTGCAAGTGATGCGTAACGTACCTCGCCCTGCAAGAACTCCTGGAACTTGTCCCACTGGGGCTCTTTGCTGTCGAGTGTGAAGGGGTTCTTGCCCTCCTCCTCGAGTGCGGGGTTGTAACGCCACAAGTGCCAGTAACCACACTCTACGGCTGCTGCCTGCTCGGCCTGTGCCTTACCCATACCCTTGCGGATACCGTGGTTGATACAGGGAGCGTAAGCGATGATGAGTGAAGGACCGGGATAAGCCTCTGCCTCGCGGATAGCCTTCAAGCACTGGTCGTAGCTTGCGCCCATTGCAATCTGTGCAACGTAAACATAACCGTAGGTTGTAGCAATCATACCAAGGTCTTTCTTGCGGATACGCTTGCCCGATGCAGCGAACTTGGCGATAGCACCAAGAGGAGTAGCCTTAGAAGCCTGACCACCGGTGTTAGAGTAAACCTCTGTGTCGAGTACGATGATGTTGATGTCCTCGCCCGATGCGATAACGTGGTCGAGACCGCCGTAACCGATGTCGTATGATGCACCGTCACCACCGATAATCCACTGTGAACGCTTAACGATGAAGTGCTTGAGGTTGAGTACCTCCTTGCACTTGTCGCAACCGCAAGCCTCGCAAGCAGCGATGATGGCAGGAGCAATCTCCTTGGTTACATCTGAGCTGAAGCGGTTGTCGATCCACTTCTGTGCAAGAGCCTTGAGCTCGTCGCTGCACTTCTCGCAGCTCTGCATCTCGGTGAAGAGACGCTCCAGGCGTGCACGCATCTTGTTGTCGGCAAGCTTCATACCGAGACCGAACTCGCAGAAGTCCTCGAAGAGTGAGTTTGCCCAAGCGGGACCCTCGCCGTTCTCGTTTGTTGTATAAGGTGTTGAGGGAACCGATGCCGAGTAGATTGAAGAACAACCTGTTGCATTGGCAACGAGCTCGTGGTCGCCGTAAAGCTGGCTGATGAGCTTAACGTAAGGAGTCTCACCGCAACCTGAACAAGCACCTGAGAACTGGAACAAAGGTGTTGCAAACTGAGTGTTCTTGGGGTTGCTCTTGAAGTCGATGAGGTTCTGCTTGCTCTTAACGTTCTTAACGCAGTAATCCCAGTTTGCAGCCTCTGACAACTCGCCCTCGAAGGGAACCATCTCGAGTGCCTTGCCACCGAGTTTGGGGTTACCGGGACATACGTCAACACAGTTGCCGCAACCAAGACAGTCCATAACGCCTACCTGTATGCGGAACTGCATACCCTTGAGTGCTGCGGGAGCCTTCATTACTCTCTTCTCTGCGTCGATGCCTGCTGCCTCCTGCTCGTCCATTACGATGGGACGGATACAAGCGTGAGGACAAACGTATGAACATCTGTTACACTCGATACAGTTCTCGGCATTCCATTTGGGAACGAATGCGCTTACACCACGCTTCTCGTAAGCCGATGTGCCGTTGGGCCAAGTACCGTCCATAATGGGGGCAAATGCCGATACGGGGAGCTGTGCGCCGTCCTGTGCGTTGATGGGACGTACGAAGTTTGTGATGAACTCGGGCTCGTCGCGTACGATGGGTGCATCGTCCTCGAGTGTAGCCCAAGCGGGGTCGATTGTAAGCTGCTTGTACTCGCCACCGCGGTCAACTGCTGCATTGTTCTTGTCGACGATGTCCTGACCCTTCTTGCCGTAAGACTTGACGATGAACTTCTTCATCTGCTCAATTGCAAGGTCAACGGGGATAACCTCGGTTATGCGGAAGAATGCGCTCTGGAGGATTGTGTTTGTGCGGTTGCCCAAGCCAATCTCACGTGCAATCTTGGTAGCGTTGATATAGTAAACGGTAATGTCGTTCTGAGCGAAATATCTCTTGATCTTGTTGGGGAGATTGTTGATGAGCTCCTCGCCCTCCCATACAGTGTTCAAAAGGAATGTACCACCCTTCTGGAGACCACGGATTACATCGTACATACGGAGGTATGCCTGAACGTGGCAAGCGACAAAGTTGGGGGTATTTACAAGGTATGTGCTGCGGATAGGCTTGTCACCGAAACGGAGGTGCGAGCAGGTGAAACCTCCCGACTTCTTGGAGTCGTAAGAGAAGTATGCCTGACAGTGCTTGTCGGTGTTCTCGCCGATAATCTTGATAGAGTTCTTGTTTGCACCTACAGTACCGTCTGCGCCAAGACCGTAGAACTTAGCCTCGAACATACCGTCAACAACTGCAATCTCCTCCTTCTTGGGAAGTGAAGTGAATGTAACGTCGTCAACGATACCCAATGTGAAGTGGTTCTTGGGTGTGGGGAGAGCAAGGTTCTCGTAAACGGTCATGAACATTGCGGGTGTGGTGTCGTTTGAACCAAGACCGAAGCGGCCGCCAACGATTGTGGGGTTGATGGCCTTGAGCTCGTCGTGCGATGCGAATGCCTCAACTACATCGAGGTACAAGGGCTCGCCGTTGCTGCCGGGCTCTTTTGTGCGGTCGAGTACTGCAATGCGCTTAACGCTCTTGGGCATTACTGCTGTGAGGTACTTCAATGAGAAGGGACGATAGAGGTGTACCGAGATCATACCTACCTTTTCGCCACGTGCGCTCATATAGTCGATAGCCTCCTTGGCTGCCTCTGTAGCCGAACCCATTACGATGATTACGCGCTCAGCGTCCTCGGCACCGTAGTATGTGAAGGGAGCGTAGTTGCGGCCTGTGATAGCCGAAATCTCACGCATATACTCGGCAACGATGTCGGGTACTGCGTTGTAGTATGCGTTGACACCCTCTTTGTGTGTGAAGAATGTCTCGGGGTTCTCTGCTGTACCGCGGGTATCGGGCTTAGAGGGGCTGAGTGCTCTGTTGCGGAATGCCTGAATGCCTTCCCAGTCAACGAGGTGAGCGATGTCCTCCTGCTCAAGAAGCTCGATTTTCTGAATCTCGTGTGATGTACGGAATCCGTCGAAGAAGTTGAGGAAGGGGATACGGCTCTTGATGGTAGACAAGTGTGCTACTGCTGCCAAGTCCATAACCTCCTGTACCGAACCCTCGCAAAGCATTGCGAAGCCTGTCTGACGGCAAGCCATCACGTCCATATGGTCACCGAAGATACAGAGTGAGCTTCCGGCGATAGAACGTGCCGATACGTGAAGAACGCAGGGGAGAAGCTCACCCGCAATCTTGTACATATTGGGGATCATCAGAAGAAGACCCTGAGATGCTGTGAATGAGTTGGTGAGAGCACCGGCCTGCAATGAACCGTGAAGTGCACCTGCTGCACCGCCCTCCGACTGCATCTCCTGAACTGCTACTGTCTCGCCAAAGAGATTCTTACGTCCCTGTGCTGCCCACTCGTCAACGTACTCTGCCATTGTCGAAGAAGGTGTGATAGGGTAGATTGCTGCTACCTCGGAAAACATATAAGCGATGTGAGCCGCTGCCTGGTTTCCGTCACAAGTAATGAATTTTTTTGCTTTTGTCATAATGCAATGGTTTTATGAAATGTATTGTAAAATTTTTAGCAAAATAATATAGCTTGTTATCTGCGTGCTGCTTGAGATAACTTTTTTATTAACACAATGGGACATACACCCCGACGGGGCATACACACATTGTCGTGCAAAATTACAAAATAATTCCAATATATAGCGTAATGAAGCCGTAAAATGAGTAATTTTGTGATTATTTTTTTTAGTGGATACAAATGCGTAAATATAGATTATTGCTTTCTTTCGTATTACTCTTTTCTTTTTGGGCGCTGTTCGCACAGTTCGACTCTCCAAAATATGAGTACCGTGCAGTGTGGCTCACTGTGATTGAGAATCTCGATTGGCCCACGACAAGGATAAAGTCGCCGTCCGATATTGACAGGCAAAAAAGCGAGCTTGTTGCTATACTCGACTCGTTGCAGGCACTCAATGTGAATTGTGTTATGTTGCAGACACGTGTGCGCGGCGATGTGATATACCCCTCGGCAATAGAACCGTTTGCAAAGGCGCTGACGGGAGTACCAGGCAAGAATCCTGGCTACGATGCGCTTGCTTTTGCCATTGACGAGTGCCATAAGAGGGGAATGCAACTGCACGCTTGGATTGTCTCTTTGCCGCTTGGCAAGGAACAATATGTACGCGCACAAGGAAAAAAGTCGCTTGTGAAAAGAAGACCGCAGCTGTGCTGCAAGCATAATGGGGAGTGGTTTATGGAGGCGGGCGAGCCTGCTACAGCCGATTATCTTGCAGCGCTTGTCGAAGAGATTGTGACGCGGTACGATGTGGACGGTATCCACCTCGACTATATACGTTATCCCGACCGTCCGAGTGGATATGCCGACGGTGCTTTGTACAGACGCTACGGCAAGGGACAGAGGCTTGCCGACTGGCGACGGGCAAACGTGACAAATATCGTGCGCAGGGTGTATGATAAGGTAAAGGAACAAAAACCGTGGGTACGTGTGAGCTGTGCCCCTCTTGGCAAGCACGACGACCTGCTGGCATACAGCTCGCGCGGCTGGAATGCCCGTGTGACGGTTTTTCAGGACGCTCAGGAGTGGCTGCGTATGGGCATTATGGACGCTCTTTTCCCAATGCTCTATTTCTCGGGGAATAATTTCTATCCTTTTGTGCGCGATTGGCAGGAGCAGTCGTGCGGCAGGCACGTGGCACCTGGAATAGGCACTTATCGCCTCTTGCCCGAGTATGGCGATTGGGACGTGCTCGAGCTCAAGCGTCAGTTGCTCACTTCTCGTGCTGCGGGGTGCGTGGGCAGCGTGATGTTCCGCACGCGTCATCTGCTCGACGATATAAAAGGTTTTACGGGGGTATATTCTTCGATATATGACAAGCCTGCGCTTGTCCCTCCCATTGCTTGGTGCTCGGACAGTGTACCCAATGCTCCGCAGGGCTTTGCTGGCGAGCGTAGGGGCGATAAGCTCCGTTTGAGCTGGAGGGCACTCCCTGCCGTGAAGGGGCAACCTGCTGTAAAGTATAATATATACTCTTCGGTGGGCGAGCCTGTGGATATTGACAATCCCCGTGCGATGATGGATATTCTGCTGTCCGATACTGTGTTTGCGTGGGACGGCTATTCGTTGCACGACGTGCATTGGGCTGTTACGGCTGTCGATGCCTTTGGAGTAGAGAGTGTGGCGGCACGCTGGTGCGAGAGGGGGGTACAGCGTACACACGTACTCGATGAGTTTGCCCTTCCTGTGCCTTGTGACTGGGGTATGCGCATAGTGTTGCGCGATGCGGTGGGCAAGGTGCTCTACAGTGCCCCCTATCGTATGTCGGTGGGCGTGCGTGGCTTGTCTCCTGGTGTTTATGTTCTCGAGGTGGTGTTGCGCAACGGCAAGGTGCTCGAGCGTTACTGTTTCAGTAGGTGAGTTTTTCCTGTAGTTCGTAAAACTTCTATAGAATGACAAGATTCGCGAATTTGTAGTGCTGTTATTTTTGTATTTTACTCCTCCGCCCTCCAGGCACGTCTTTTATGAATAGCAGAGGGGTATGTACTTTTAATTCAATTGTTTACGTTATTATTTAAGTGACATCTAAATACAATAAATCAAGTGCTCCTCTTTGCGAAAGAGGAGCTGCCCGCAGGGCTGAGGAGTTCGAAGAACAGCGCTTGTGTCATTGCTTTTAGCTCCTACAGATACCTTTTTTAAAAACAGTGGAGCACTATGTACTTTTAATTCAATTGTTTACGTTTGTTTTTAGGTCACATCTAAATAAAAGAAATGGTAATGATATAGCAGTTGACCAATAAGTGGTTTTATAGCAGTATCATCTACTCCTCACCGCTCCGCGGAGCTCCTCTTCGCAAGAGGAGCACTATATGCTTTTAATTCAATTATTTACGTTATTATTT
>JAFZIA010000132.1 GCA_017554605.1 Bacteroidaceae bacterium | reverse complement strand
GCGAAAAAAAGAAACAAAAAACCTTGCACAAAAGAAATTGTCGCAAGTTCCCTTTGCTCGTGCCGCACGACTGCGTGCACTCGGTCGGGCACTTGCTTGCCATTGCGGCTTACGGCTGTTTTAAGGGTGTTGCGGAATTGTAAATAGACAATGCTTGCAGCAAATGGTCACGCGCAGTACAGGCGAAGCTTGTACCGCGTGGGTTGCGAAAAGCAAGCATTGTCAATGCCTGCGGTTGGACCATCCTCACACTCTCTCCTTAAAACAGCCTACCCACAATTGAATTTCTTTCGGCGTGCAGCTATACTTAGAATTACCTGTTGCAACAGATAAAAGCCATTCGGCTGTTCATTGGTGCGCGATAGGAAAATCAGTAAAATGACAGGCGTTTTACGTTAAGATTTTCTGTGCGCAGAGCCTTTGTTTTACAAACAACAATAAGCGGTAGATAATTGCAACAAGGTATAAAGGTGTAAATATATGTTCGATTAAATGTAAACTAAATATTGTACACATTAAATTTCTATTGAGCCTATATTCCATATGGAAGTGATTTCAGATTGTCTGGAAACTTTTATCGGACACCAATAATATAAATATGAATATAAGGAATTAGTGAGGCTTACCCAAAAGCCCCTATCACTCAGTGACTGAGGAGTTCCGATAAATAAGAGGGCAGATCAAAAATACTTTTGACCCGCCCTCTTATAGTTGAACAAGTTATCTTATTGCTCCTCGTTTTCCTTCACATCATATTTCTCCTTGCTACGGATAAGGAAGTTTATATGGCGCTCGGCCTCGGCGCGGGCATCCTTCATCTGCTCGATAGCCTGGATAGCCTGTGCCAGCTCAAGGATTTTCTTTACAGCCGCAGCATCCTCGCTGCGCAGCACATAACTGTGGTTTGTTCCGCCCGACAGCTGAACTGTAATCTTACCGTTTGCCGTTGCTATAAAATCCATAAGGCCGCCATCCTTTCCGTATATGAAGTCGAGACGCTCCGATGTTGCACCAAGATGCTTGGATGTATGTTTGCTCGCAGGCTCGGCACACTCGGCATACTCCTCGCCACAGCTTACTCGTACAGTGGTGTGGCGTATTGCCTTGCCTCGATAGAACGATGAGAGTTTGGCAACACCCTTCTCGTCGACAGTGGCACGCAGGTAGCTTACACCCACATTGTTCTTTATCTCCTGCGAAGGGATGACGTAGTTGCCCACATCCTGATAACGGCTATCCTTGTCGAGGATGAACTGCGGAAGAAGGGCATCGCGCACGGCACATAGCCCGGCAATCTGCGCATCGAAATATTCTAGGCTGCGGCTCTGCTCGGCAAGCTCAACGTCGCGTTGCAATTTCAATGCCTGTCGGCGCACCTTGAACGCCTTGCGGTATGTTTTCTTTACACTGTCGAGCAAAAGCTTTGCCCTTGAATAGTCCTGTGACTCATATGCGACTGCAGCCTCATCGACCAGCAACTGCGCCTTGCGCTCCATACTCTCGCCGCACGACGCTATGACAAGCGCAGCAGCGAATAAAGTGAATATATGTCTCATTATCGAAAATTTTATTATTTATCGGCGCGAAGATAGCAATTTATATTAAAAAAAACTATTTTTGGAATTCAAGAAGCTGCATACAAGATTACAAACCAAAAAACAGAGCAATATGAAAAGAGTTTTTTTACCGATTGCAATTGCAGCACCCACAGTGATGAGTGCATCGACAGAAGTACCCGACAGTTTGAATTTCAGCCACATATCGGCAATGCTCATTGTCTTTTTCTTTTTCCTGCTGGTGGTGATAGCCCTGTTGCTCATTTTCCGCGAAGCAATATGCTGGTATTTCAAGATAAACAGTATGCACAAGCAGCAGCACGAAATACTGCGTCTACTAAAAGAGCTTAAAGCAAAGGAGAAGTAATTATAGGAGCTGTTTATTTTTACATAAAAAATCGCTATCTTCGCACTCTATTATTTAGAAACAGAATATGTACACACCCGATAGAGAAGAACTTGTAAAACTGCTCGACACACCCATATTCCGCAAGATATCACAGACTGCCGACGAGCTGGATATGGAGTGCTACGTGGTGGGCGGTTACGTTCGCGATATATTCCTGCAACGCCCGTCGAAGGATATCGACGTGGTTGTCGTGGGCAAAGGAGTAGATATGGCACGTGCTTTTGCCCGCAAATTGGGCAGGAAGGCACACTTGTCGGTATTTGCCAATTTCGGCACTGCACAGGTCAAATACCACGATCTCGAGATTGAGTTTGTAGGTGCACGAAAGGAATCGTACACACACGACTCGCGCAACCCCATTGTAGAGGACGGCACACTCGAGGACGACCAGAACCGTCGCGACTTTACGATAAACGCCCTTGCAATATGCCTCAACAGCGCAAGGTTCGGCGAG
>JAFZIA010000131.1 GCA_017554605.1 Bacteroidaceae bacterium | reverse complement strand
CTATTGAAAGGATTTCTTCACGTGTCATCATAAAATTACGTTTTTGTGCAAAGGTAGTAAGCATTGTTACACGCTACAATATGCATTTCTTCGGATGCTTACGTAGGCCTGCTTCACACGTGCACATAGCCGCCATACAAAAAAGCAGGGGTTGCACAAACGTGCAACCCCTGCAAACTATCAAGTTACTTAGTCAATTACTTAACCAACACTTTTTTACCGTTTACAATGTAGATACCCTTACCAGATATCTTCTCAACCTTGCGGCCTGTGAGGTCATAGATTACAGCATTGCTATTGCTCTCGATAACCTCGATACCTGTTGCAGATACACGGTAAATGAGCTTGATAGCCTCATTTGCCTGACCGTCGGCTGTCACAACAGCACCCTCCTCAATAACGAGCGCATAGACTCCGTTTTCGAGCTTGTCGTTGATTGTAATAACGAGCTGAGTAGCATCGTCCTCACTTACCTGAGCTGTTACTGAATACTCAACCACATTAGCCTTCATCATACCGCCTGCGATAGGCTCTATAGCAGCATCAACAGCATTGAGCTTAACAGGAGCAACCTTAGCAGGAGCTGCAGATACCTCAGTAGCGGGTGTCCAAGTGAGTGAGTTGAAGTATGTGAGGTTACCCAATTCAGGCGCATACATCATCCAAGAGTCAGCAACATTATTATTGCTTGGTGAATTCTCGAATACAATGTTACCGTCTACAATATTACCGATAAGGTTGCCACCGTAAAGTTTGGGTTCTGTAGACGATGTAAGGTACAATACCACATCGAAAGATTCGCCTTCAAATTCAAAAGGCTGCATATTCTGTGCGGGAAGAGTTACGCTGCCATCTTCGCTGTTGTAAAGCATAAGGAACATATCGTTATAGCCATCCTCTGCATAGGGCGAGAAGCCACTGCAAAGAAGTGCAGGAGTACCCTGATAAGAAACCTCCTCGATAGTACCGGTTATAGTATAGTTACCGTATCCAGCCCACTCGCTATAAACGTCCCATTTGCCAACGTAAGCCTCGATAGGAGTAACGCCGTTCTCCTCTTCTTCCTCCTCTTCCTCAACCTCGGCAACGAGCTTGATGCTCTTTGTCTCGTCGAGTGTAACCTCGGTGCTGAATGCAACGACAACCTCGGTAAGAGCTGCAACCTCGCCTGCCTCGGGAGATACGCTTACCACCTCAAGAGCAACAGGCTCGGGCTCGGGTGTCAACATCGCCAAAGCCTCAGTTGCATCAAAGTCGCCGCTCTCAATGAACAATACAGCATTACCTGCATCAACAGTGCTCCAACCGTCAACAATCATCTGGTTGCTTCCGCCAAGGTTAATGTAGCTGTTCTCTATACCCTTGAAGTTAACACGTACTCTGTGCTCACCCTCTGAAGAAGCATCGGCAAACTCAATGGCATCGGCAATACCGGCTACCAATGTGCGGTCGGCCTTTACAAACTTCTGTGCAGCCACACTGTACAAGTAGTAGTTCTCGTTGTCAACAGTAAGCACAGCAAACTGGTTACGAACCTCGGCAGCATCTGTTGTAAGGCCCAATCCCGCATCGCTTGTAGAACAGAACTGTGTCAATGCATCATTTACTGACCAACCACCACGTACAGTAGTTGAAACAGTATAGTACTTGTTGGGATTGAAATCGGCAAGGTTCGAAACATATACCTCAGGCTCAGGCTCGGGCTCGGGAGCAACAACTGTGAACGAGAATGTCTCACCAGCATACTCCTCACCGTCAACGCTTGTTACAACACCTGCGGGGAATGCGATAGTATAAACGCCTTCCTCGGTAATAGCGCTCTCGAGAGTGAAAGTAATCTTGTTGCTCTCAACGACAGCAACACTTGTCCATATTGTAGTTACAATGCCACCATTAGCATCCTTAACCTTGATATACTGTACGCCAGCAGCTGTACCTGTACCTGTACCTGTGCCAGTACCAGTGCCGGTGCCTGTACCTGTGCCGGTGCCTGTACCTGTGCCAGTGCCAGTACCAGAATTGTCAAGACCCCAGTCTACAACAATATCCTTGTTGAACTCGATTGCAATAGCGTCGAGAACCTCAACGGGCTCAGAAGGAGTAGCTGTTGCTACAAGAGGCTCAGGCTCGGGCTCGGGAGCAACAACTGTGAACGAGAATGTCTCACCGGCATACTCCTCACCGTCAACGCTTGTTACAACACCTGCGGGGAATGCGATAGTATAAACGCCTTCCTCGGTAATAGCGCTCCCGAGAGTGAAAGTAATCTTATTGCTCTCAACGATAGCTGTGCTTGTCCATATTGCAGTTACAATGCCACCATTAGCATCCTTAACCTTGATATATTGTACGCCAGCAGCTGTACCTGTGCCAGTTCCTGTACCTGTGCCAGTACCGGTGCCTGTACCAGTACCTGTGCCAGTACCGGTGCCTGTACCAGAATTGTCAAGACCCCAGTCTACAACAATATCCTTGTTGAACTCGATTGTGATTACATCGAGAACCTCAACGGGCTCAGAGGGAGCGGCTGTTGCTACAAGAGGCTCAGGTTCGGGCTCAACTGCAGCAACCTCGGTCTCCTCGATACAGAATGCCGATGTAAAGTTGTTGTTGTAGAAAGGAGCGTTTGCGCCGTCAAATGCCAATGCTGAGTGCTTAACAACGATAGGACCGTAAGAGTCGGCATTCTTACCGTTGTCATAGCCTCTCCAGCCGTCCATCTGAATGAGACCGAAGAGAGCCTCGTTTGTAGCAGAAACGCTACCGCCTGCAAGAATCTTTGTAACATTGAACATTGTTACCTGAGAAGACTCAGCCTCAAGACCTGTTACGCTCTCGCCGTCCAACCAGCCCTTACCGCCAATTGTGGGGTACGCAAGATAGTAAGCACCGTCGGCTGTCTTGAACTGGAACTTGTAGCTTGCCTCAGCGTCGTACTCGCATACGAACTTGGCCGACTCGGGAAGTTCCTCCTCGCCACGTGCAGCAACAGCAAGTGTTCCTTCGTTGTTGTAGATATAATATTGATTGTCGCCCCAAACAGCAGTGAAGGTATAAGCCTTGCCAGCCTCGGGAAGAACAATATCTGTAACAGCATAGTATGTGTTGAGAGCATTCTGGAGAGCCTCACCTGCAGCAGCATCGGGGTTAGCCCCGGCAGCATCGATTGCAGCCTGAAGAGCCTCACGGGCAACAGCAACGGGATAACCGATACCCTCAATTGCTATAACCTCCTTAGCCGAAGCGATAAGAGCCAATGTAGCCTCGCTGGGACCAACCTCGGGCTCGGGGTCTGGTTCGGGCTCAACTGCAGCAACCTCAACGAGAGACCATTTTGCAGCAGCAGCAAGACCTGCATCGCAGAAAGGATAGTAAACGCCACCTACAAGCTCTACCTTGAAGTATTTTCCGCTCTGCATAATGTAGAACAGACCTTCGCCGGCATCGGCAAATGTCAACTCAGTCTTAGCCTCTGCAAGACCGTCAACATTCCAGCTCCAGCACTTAATGTAGTAACCCGAAGCCGACTTCAGATAGTACTGGCCATCTGCGGCAGCTTCAAAAGTAAAAATCTGATTGTCGTCATCGGCATAAGCAACGACATTGACACCGCCATTCGGTCCGCTCTGGTGTTCATCGGTATTGCCAACATTAAGATAAATAGCACCGTCTGTACCTGCCTCGGTCATCAATCGGTACTGCTTACCTTCAACAATCTGTGCAGTCGCAGCACCCAAAGTAAGGAACAACGACATCAAGAAAAGTGTAAATTTTCTCATAAATAGTTGAATTTAGTTAATAAAATAGGTTATTTAATTACTTTTTGCTTTTAAACAATACACAAAAAGCCAATTTCACTTACTCTTTGTCAGTATAAAACAACACAAAGCCGTGAAATTCAGCACATTATAACTGTGCAAATATACTAATAAGATTATAAAATGAAATACTTATTGACATTTTTTTGCAACAGGCATCAACCGTCTGCTACAAGTTGCACAACAAGGCCCGAAATGAGAAGCGGGGCAAGCAAGCGTTCATACTACAGTATAGGCGAAAAGAGCCTCGCACCCGACTCAAGCAGACGACGGCACACCCCGCGCGACTCATATTCGCGCAAAGTAAGCAGGTGCGAGCAGGAGACATCGTGCATAAACTGCCTGTGCATACTCTCTGCAAGCTGCCCGTCGTACATATAGGCACAAATCTCGAAATTATATGAAAAACTGCGGAAATCGAGGTTGGCCGACCCGACGACACTCAGCACACCGTCGCTAACAAGAGTCTTTGCGTGCAGGAAGCCCTTTTCATAGAGGTACACCTTCACTCCCGCACGTATCAGCGCTCCAAGATAGGAGTACGACGCATAATCGGCAAGGGCACTGTCCGACCTTGCGGGTATCATAAGCCTCACATCAACACCTGCAAGCGCAGCATTCTGCATTGCAGCAAGCACGCTCTCGCTCGGCATAAGATAGGGTGTCTGCAGATAGACATACTCCCTTGCGTTCATCAATGCGGCAACGAGCGCCCCGGGAATAGTGCGCCACTCGCCCACAGGGTTGGAGGTCATCACCTGCATACTCACACTCCCCGCAGCCTCTTGCTCGGGAAAATAGTCCGGGCCACAGAGCACCCTCCCCGAAGCAAAGTACCAGTCGAGAAGGAACGACGACTGTATGCCGTACACCCCCTTGCCGCGCACAGCAAGCATCGTATCGCGCCACTCACCACCGTTTATCCCGTGCAGATAGCGGTCGGCAATATTACACCCGCCAATAAACGCCAATGAGCCGTCGACCACCACCAGCTTGCGGTGGTTGCGGTAATTGACCTTGTTGGTCAGCAGCGGAAAATGCACCTTGAGGAAAGGCGCTACACAGCCTCCCGCCGCACGCAAACGGTTGAAAAACGACGATTTCACCGAGAAACAACCCACGCCGTCATAAATGAGGCGCACCTCGACCCCTTCGGCCGCCTTTGCCACCAACGCTTCCATAACTGCGTTACCGAAACCATCGTCCTCAAAAATATAGAACTGTATATGCACGTGGCTCCTTGCTGCAGCTATCGCCTGCAACAGTTGCCGGGCGAACTGTTCACAATCAAAAATGGGCTCTGCACTGCAACCGGTTGCAAGATAGGCATTGGAACTTTTCTCAAGATAGGTTATTATATTGGCATATCCCGGCGGGAGCGACTGCCGGGAGCTGACGGGCGAAAAGATTTTCTTCTGCCCTATCCTTTCCCTGAGCCTGCGGCGGATATATCTGCGACGGCGGGTATCACGCCCAAAAAAGAAGTAGAGCAAAAGACCCAAATAAGGAATAAAGAGCAGAACAAAAATCCACGCAAACGTAGCCACGGGATTGCGGTTGTCGAGAACCACGCTCACCGTGATGCCTATTGCCACAACCGCGTTGAGCCAATAAAGAATGGAAAAGATATGTTCAAAAATGAATGTATGTTCCATAGACAAAAGCCTTTTGCGAACATAAACAAAAAAACAGACAGCAATCAATATGCCGTCTGTTTTTTAAGTTTATTTAGAAGCTGTTTAAATTTCTAAAAAAAGTTATTATTATATTGGAAGCCGTTATTTCGTTGTTTTTTATGTTCAAAACTGCCCGTTTTCTTCTTTTTCTCGGTTACGTAGCCCGCTACGCGCCCTCGAAAGATAATAAAACTT
>JAFZIA010000130.1 GCA_017554605.1 Bacteroidaceae bacterium | reverse complement strand
GCAAGTTCCCTTTGCTCGTGCCGCAGGAATGCGTGCACTCGGTCAGGTACTTGCTTGTCATTGCGGCTTACGGCTGTTTTAAGGGTGCTGCGGATCGCCCTCAGTTAGCCACGCTACGCGCGTCTAACTAGCGGTTAAACATACCTCGCACTGTTTCCTTAAAACAGCCTATCCGCAATTAAATTTCTTTTCGGCGTGCAGTTGGTCTGAGATTTACCTGTTGCAATAGATGAAAAATATTAGTCATTCAATGTGAATTTCCCACACCTTTTTTCTACTGAGCCGCTATTCTTTTATTGAAAGGGAGTATCCCATTTCGCATTATTCAAATTTAAGGGAGGTTCTATAAAATACAGATTAATATCCATATAATGGTCTTTTCTGTAATTCTTAGAACCTCCCATAAGTTTTATTTTTGCAAATGTAGACTAAATGACACAAACACATCTCTGCAAGGCCATAAAAAAATAAAGGCAGCCAAACTAAGGGCTGCCACTCAACCGAAAGGTATTTTTCCTCTCCGTACATTTTTATCTCTCTATCCTGCAACAGTTTACCGTTCCGTCGATATAAGCGATATGCGAAGCATACTCTTTTATGCGGGGCTCATTGTGCGAAACTACCAACACAGCACAGTCGCGGTTGAGAGAGGAGAGAAGAGAATATAGTGTATCAATAGATTTCTTGTCGAGATAAGTATCGGGTTCATCAAGGACAAGCATCTGCGGGCGCGACACTATGGCACGGGCAAGCAAAGTACGCTGGAGCTCGCCTCCGCTGAGCTGCCCGATGGGCTTGTGTGCAAGATGCAGGATACCCACACGCTGCATAGCCTCATCGACAGCCGCACTGTTGCTACCTTTCATAAAAAGTGTTTTTCCCGTAACAAGACCAAGCTCCACGACGGCACGTACTGTGAGCGGAAAGAGAGGGTCGATGCGCGACACCTGCGGCAGATAGCCTATTGCAAGGGAAGGGACAGCCTTTCCACCGAGCATATATCTAACGCTACCTGTAGAGGGTTTTATAAGCCCAAGAATCAATTTCACAAGAGTAGTCTTTCCGCTACCGTTGGCACCCACAAGGCCTATAAAGTCGCGCGGGCCAATATGCATATTCACATTGCTCAGCAGCGGTTCACCGGCGTAAGAGAAAGAAACATCGGAAAGCTCAATCATAGCCATTCAGGTTTAATCGTTTGAAAGCACCGTTGCAATGTGCAGCATCTGGCTATGCCAATCGTAGGCAAGAGGGTCTATAAACACCACATTTGCACCAATCTCACCGGC
Organism: Bacteroidaceae bacterium; assembly: GCA_017554605.1. Taxonomy (GTDB): domain Bacteria; phylum Bacteroidota; class Bacteroidia; order Bacteroidales; family Bacteroidaceae; genus HGM04593. The sequence continues at coordinate 16,455 of JAFZIA010000130.1, read as the reverse complement.
AACAGCAAATGCACTGCGCACTGACACTCCTCCTTGCATAATAACAGTCCTCGCCCCGCACAGGCGTGCCGAGTCGACAATGCTTCTTATGTGCGCTGCCGACGGCTCTTTTCCCTCCTGCTCTATTGCAATCTGGTTCAAGGAGTATCTGTCGGCAAAATATGTGAGCGCGGGGTGGATTATAAGAAAACTCTTTCCGTTGCACGGCGCAAGCTTACGGGCAACAGCCGAATCGGTCTGCTCGACGCGCTGCACAAAAAGGCGCAGACGCTCGCGGTAGCCGTCGCTGCCAGCACTGTCAAGGCGGCACAGCGCCTCGCACACATTGTTTGCAATGAGAGCCATATTATGGGGCGAGGTCCACAGATGCGGGTCGTCGATAGAGGAGTCCACTCCGCAAGAGGTATCCACTAGCCACATACGCGGATAAATGTCGGCAAGTTTCTCTTTCCACACACTCTCAAAGCCCAGTCCTCCAACCATAAAATAGGCCTTGCAGGACGAGAGTGCCACCATATCGGCCGGCGAAGGGTCGTATGTCTCGGGGCTTGCTCCTTTGGGCAGGATTGTCTTCACTCGCCAGGCATCACCTGCGACAGCCTCGGTCACAAACCTGTAGGGCTCGGCAGTGACAGCAATCACATTCTCAACCGAAGGCTTATGCGAGCAAGCGACAAGGAGCAGCAACTGCAATATGTAAACAATTTTTCTCATTACAAACCCAATTATTCCATAAATAGAGAAGCCTCACCGACTAAAAGTTAAAAAGCCCCGTAAAACCCGTGTACGACGCTGCCACAAGCATATAGCGCAGAAATTTGCCAACCATCATCACAACAGTCACTTTGACAGGATTAACGCGCATCATTCCAAGAGTGAGGAGTATGGCCGTACCAACAAGAGGGACAAAGGAGAGGAAAGATGCCCAAAAGCCATACTTCTGGATAATCCTGTCGGCCTGGCGCATACGCTTCTCGGGGACTCTGAAAAGACGCCCCACATTCTCTTTCTTCACTATACGTCCCGTGTAAAAACAGCTTATTCCACCAATCGTGTTGCCAATTGTAGAAACAGCGACAAGTCCCAAAGAGTTCAATCCCATTCCCAAGAGAAGCATCAGCAGCACCTCGCTTGTAAGCGGCAATACCGACCCCGACAGGAACGCCATCACGCCCATTCCCCAATATCCATACTCCACAAAACTCTGTACAATCAAATCAAGCTCCATATTCCAACCGCAGCAACAGCTATATAAAGTATATTAACCAATATGAAATAAATATTCGTGAACCTGTTCATCTTCAAGGTAAAGAGATAGGTCATCATTATCGACAGCGAGGGCAAGCGCCAAGTGAAGAGCAGAGAAAAGTCATTGCCCCTCACAAAAGAGAGCACCCACAAGAAGATACCCGCCATTATGAAGAATGTGAGCATCTTGCGCATAAGAGGCTTTGCCGGAGAACCGCTGCGTGCAAAAACCACCGCACAGGGCAGCATCACAACAGCCTCGGCCACCAAGAGCATAACCCTGTAAGGAGTGGGCTGCAAGAGCGACAGTTGCACCGCATCGGCAATATTCTGCAGCGAAGCGCCATAGAAAGCCCCCACGCCACCGGAGATAAAAGAGAGGCAATACAATATCCACACAGGAGTGAACAGCCCCAAAAGTGCCGACAGGATATTCCTTATGCCCAGTACCGAGGTTGTGGCCATATACACAAGCGCCAACGGGAATATGTACACCGCAGCAGGCACAAAGAAGACAAGTGAGGAGAGCATCGCGAATGCCGAGTACACCCACAACTGCACATCGGGACGGCGGAAGCAGGAGAGCAGCACCGAAAGCACCACAGTGAGCGCCAGCAGCGACAGCGGCAGGAACAGGCTCTCCTGAACAAAGAAGCACAGGCCCGTAAGCCACATAAGCACTCCACCCAGCCACGGCGCACGCCCCTCTATGAGCACGAATGAGTTTGCGATATACGCTACAGCCATATACACGGCAAACGACAGCGCACAACGCAGCCAACGGGGCAACAGCAGCAGAGCCTTCACATCGTCTGCACCGTTGCTCACCCCCGACAGCGCACATACTACCCATAGCAACAGGGCGCCCGACAGCAATACCGCCAGTGTGAAACGCCCCGTCACGAAACGCTTTTGGAGCGTAGAGCCGCTATTATAAGTCAAAGCCTATGTCTCCTCTGAAATATTTCTTCTCGTAAGTAATCTTGTTTGCCGAACGGAACGACTTTTCGAGAGCCTCGGCACGGTTCTCGCCGTATGAGCATACAGCAAGCACACGACCGCCCGATGTAACTACCTTTCCGTCCTTGAGCGCAGTACCCGCGTGGAAGAGGATACTCTCCTCGACAGCCTCGAATCCGCTCATCTCGTATCCCTTGCCGTAGGCCTCGGGGTAACCGCCCGACACAAGCATCACACACACTGCGGTGCGCTCGTCGAACTCAACAGTCGCTGTATCCAATGTTCCCGCATCGGTCTTTTCGAACAGCTCCACAATGTCGCTCTTGAGACGAAGCATAACCGACTCGGTCTCGGGGTCGCCCATACGCACATTGTACTCAATGACCATAGGCTCACCCTCTACGTTTATAAGACCGAAGAAGATGAATCCCTTATACAACAGTCCGTCGGCAGCAAGACCCTCCACTGTGGGGCGCACGATGCGCTCGTCGACCTTTTTCATCCACTCGGCAGTTGCAAAAGGAACGGGCGAGATTGAGCCCATACCTCCAGTGTTAAGTCCGGTGTTACCCTCGCCAATGCGCTTGTAGTCCTTTGCCTCGGGCAGTGTCACGTAGTTCTTTCCGTCGGTGAGCACAAACACCGAGCACTCGATACCGTCGAGGAACTCCTCAATGACCACTGTTGCCGAAGAACTGCCGAACATTCCGTCGAACATCTCCTTGAGCTGCGCCTTTGCCTCCTCCAATGTGGGAAGAATGAGCACACCTTTTCCGGCACAGAGACCGTCGGCCTTGAGCACGTATGGAGCTTTGAGTCCCTCGAGGAACGCGTATGCCTCCTCGAGCTGTGTACCGTCGAACGACCTGTATGCCGCAGTGGGGATATTATGGCGCTGCATAAAATCCTTGGCAAAGCTCTTGCTGCCCTCCAACTGCGCAGCAGCCTGCGAAGGACCTATCACTGCAACGTGTGCAAGTGCCCCGTTACCCTTGAAATAGTCGTAGATACCTTTTACAAGAGGGTCCTCGGGACCTACAACCACCATTGCCACATTGTTGTCGAGCACAAACTGTGCCACTGCCTCAAAGTCACAAGGCGACAGTGCCACATTCTCGCCCACAGCCGATGTACCAGCGTTTCCGGGTGCAATGAACAGTTTCTCTACCTTTGCACTCTGTGCTATCTTCCACGCAAGGGCGTGCTCGCGTCCTCCGCTACCTAAAAGCAATATATTCATATTCTTATATTTTCGTAATTGACAATTCTGTATTCTTTATATTCACAAAGGCTTTTTACTCGCCGCCCCTTCTCTTTGTAAAGGTGCGCTTGCCGCCTTTAAGATAGGGCTTATTGCCTCCCGATGCGCCACCGTTGCCGCCACGGCGCTCCCCGCCTTTACCACGCTCACCACCACGTGAAGAGTAGCCACGGCTGCCACCGTTACCACCACGACGCTCACCGTCCTTACCACGCTCGCCGCCACGTGAAGAGTAGCCACGGCTGCCGCCGTTACCACCGCGACGCTCACCGTCCTTACCACGCTCGCCGCCACGAGAAGAGTAGCCACGGCCGCCGCCGTTGCCGCCACGGCGCTCGCCGCCTCCGCGACGTTCGCTGTCACGGTTGAAAGGCTTTCTTTCGAGCTGCGCCTCCACGGCTGTATCGTTGCGCTCCTCGCTGCCGGCATTCTCGGCACGCTCGGCTGTGATGCGCTTTGCTGTGCGGGTCTTGAAATATGACTCAAGCTCGCGACGACGACGCATAGAAGCATCGCTGTCGGGCGCACCCTCCTCCACCGCATTGCGCTGCGGACGACGGCGTTCCTCGCCGTCCAATCCCGTGAGGCGCGACTTTCTCTTGAGAGGAGCAAAGTCCTTTGCAAGAGTGTTGCCCTCGGTGCGGAAGCCCTTGTATTTTCCTGTGAAAAGCTCATATTTGCGGAACTCGCAGTTAAGGTCGCCATTGTAAAGGGCGATACGTGCCGACGCCTTAAGGCCAATCTGGTCGAAGCAGTCGTAGCTGCTGCTTATCACCCACGCCTCGTTACCCTGGAACGCGTGCTTGAGACGCTCGCCCAGGCTCTCATATACAGCCAGCAGGTTGTCCGACACAAGACGCTCGCCGTAAGGAGGGTTAACCACCATCACGGCACGCTCGGCAGGCTCCTGGAAATCCTTGATGTCGCGGCACTCGATGGATATTACATCGCCCATCATTGCCGACTTCACGTTACGGCGCGCACAAGCAACCATACGGCCATCGGCGTCGTATCCGTAGATTTTGTGGTTGAACTCACGCTCGCCCGAATCGTCGTCGTATATTGAGCGGAAAAGCTCCGCATCGAAGTCCTTCCACTTTTCAAAAGCGAAATTCTGGCGGAATACACCCGGGGCAATGTTCTTTGCAATGAGCGCAGCCTCGATGGGCAATGTTCCCGAACCGCACATAGGGTCGATGAAATCGCACTCTCCGCGCCAGCCTGTGAGCAGAATCATACCTGCTGCAAGCACCTCGTTTATGGGTGCAGCACCAGTCTCCACGCGATAACCACGACGGTGCAACGACTCGCCCGAGCTATCGAATGCAAGCGTACACTCCTCGTGGGCAATATGTATGTGGAATACAAGGTCGGGGTTGTTCAGGCGCACCGACGGACGGCGGCCCTCACGCTCGTTGAAATAGTCGGCAATAGCGTCCTTAACGCGATAAGCCACAAATTTTGAATGGCGGAACACATCACTGTACACAACAGCATCGACCGAGAATGTGGAATTTGCGTCGAGGTACTCGCTCCAATCCACACTTTTTATCACATTATAGACCTCATCGGCATCTGTAGCCTTAAAATGAAGAATAGGTTTAAGGACACGCACAGCCGTTCTAAGGCAGAAGTTTGCCTTATACATCATAGCCTTGTCTCCTGTAAAAGAAACCATACGGCGCCCTATCTGTATGTTGTTAGCGCCCAAATCAGTCAATTCCTGTGCCAATATCTCTTCGAGTCCCTGAAAGGTCTTGGCAATAAGTTCAAATTCCTCCATAAAAATAATATAAAGAACAAACGGGTGTAAACCCTAAAAAATTACGCAAAGAAAACACCCCTAAAAGTGTACAATTCTTTTGCGCCTCAATATCTTTGCAAAGATATTACAAACGAGCGAGAAAGTTTGTATAAACGAGTGGAAAAATTCATTTTTACACAACGAGTGCAATAAAACTTGGACAAAGTCAAACACGAAACTTGTTTCAGTGTTTTTCACAGCGAGTGCAGAAAATCTTCGAGCTTTAGCTCAAAGTTCCGTATAAGCGAGCAAAATAATATCAAGTTTACTTGAATATTTTAAAGCGAGCGGGAGTATCTTCGAGCTTTAGCTCAAAGATACGTATAAACGAGCGAGAAACACGAAACTTGTTTCAGTGTTTTTCACAGCGAGCGGGAGTATCTTCGAGCTTCGCCCCAGACACCCACAAAAAAACGCCACACAAGCGGCAAACCACGCACACCGGGCAATTCAAGCACAAAAAAAATAAACACAAAAAAGCAGTTGCTATTTAAAATCAAAAGGATTATCTTCGCATTACAAACACAATACTGGCAAAAATGAAAAGATATTTACAGACAGCCATCACGGCAACAATAACAGCAACAATACTCACAAGCTGCCATTTCCTACTGTCGAACGAGACAGCGGGAGAGAAGAACGCGCCCACCTCACAAATCCCCTATTGCGTAGTATCGCCCGAACTGCCCTCCTCGATAGAATTTGCAGGAGAGGAGATTACCCTGAACCGCCACGACCGCCGCGAGCGCATAGACCGCGAAATACTGGCATTCACATACTCGCACACCAACACACTGTTGCAGATAAAGCGCGCCAACAGGCTCTTTCCCATTGTTGAGCCCATACTGAAAGAGTGCGGCGTACCCGACGACTTCAAGTACCTGATGATAATAGAGAGCAACGGCGACATACACGCCCAATCGCCCGTGGGAGCAGCCGGACTGTGGCAATTTATGGAAAAGACAGGAAAAGAGTTCGGGCTTGAGGTAAACAGCCACGTAGACGAGCGCTACCACATCGAAAAAGCCACACGCGCCGCCTGCGAATACCTTAAGAAATCGTACGAGAAATTCGGCAACTGGCTGAGCGTGGCAGCAAGCTACAATGCAGGAATGGCTAATATTTCCCGCAGAGCCGAAAGACAAAAGGAAGAGAATGCCATAAATATGTCACTGCCCGCCGAAACCTCGCGGTACATTTTCCGTCTCCTTGCAGCCAAGACAATATTCGACAACCCCTCGTCATACGGTTTTTTACTAAGGAAGCAGGACCTCTACCCTACACTACCCGTAAAAGAGACAATAAAAGTAGACACCACAGTAACGCACTGGGCAGATATTGCTAAAGAGCACTCGCTCACTTTTATCCAACTGCGCGAGGCGAACCCCTGGATACGCAGCAGCAATATGCCCAACGAACGCAAGCGGAGCTACACAGTAATAATTCCCGACGCACAAGGACTGCACTACAACCCCCAAGAGACAAAGGCGCACAGCGAAAAATGGGTCATAAAATAGCAGGCCGTCAAAAAAACTGCCCCGTCCGCTTATAAAAAACCTTAAAAACTGCGACAACCGGCCTCTGGCACGGCAATAATAAAGAGCATAAAGCGTTATTCAAGATATAAAGTTTACGTATAAAAGAGAGTGACTATGAACAACAATCGATATTGCGTAATTATGGCAGGAGGCATAGGAAGCCGCCTGTGGCCCTTGAGCCGAAAGAGATACCCCAAACAGTTCCACGACCTTCTGGGCTGCGGCAGGACAATGCTGCAACAGACCTACGACCGATACAGCCGCATAGTACCCAAAGAGAACATCATAATATCGACAAACATCGAATACTCGGCAATAGTGCGCGAGCAGCTCCCCGAGCTAAGCGCCGAGCAGATTCTGCACGAACCCTCGTTCCGCGGCACAGCGCCAAGCATAGCATACGTAGCCTGCCACATAAGGCAACTCAACCCCCAGGCAAACATAGTGGTTGCACAATCCGACCAACTCATACTCAACGAAAACCTGTTTGTTGAGACCATTGGCAAAGGACTCGACTTTGTAGCCGAACAGAATAAACTGGTCATCATAGGCATCAAGCCCACCTGTCCCGAGACACGCTACGGTTACATTCAGGTAGAGAACAACATATCGGCATCGGACAAAGGGACATTCTACAAGGTACGCACCTTCACCGAGAAGCCTGAATATGAATTTGCAAAAATCTTTATGGAGAGCGGCGAGTTCTACTGGAACTCGGGAATATATATCTGGAACGTACAGACGGTCATTGAGACACTGGGCAAGCTGCTGCCCGATATGATGAACAACCTCGAAGAGGCATTCGCACAAATCCCTAACCGCGACGAGCGCCGCCAGCGTGTGTACGAGCTCTACACCTCGTTCCCCAACGCCTCGATGGACACGGCTGTAATGGAACGCGCCGACAATGTTTTTGTACAGACAGGGGAGTTCGGATGGGCAGACATAGGCACCTGGGACACCCTCTACGGCACACTGCCCAAAGACAGCGACGGCAACGTGATTATGCACTCACGCACAATGATGTACAACAGCCACGACAACGTAATTTCCCTGCCCAAAGGAAAGCTCGCCGTGATACAGGACGTCGACGGCCTCCTTGTGGTGGATACCGGCAACGTGCTGATGATATGCAAGAAAGGGAACGAGAACAACATAAGAAAGTTCCTCAACGACGCACACATCAAATTGGGCGAGGAGTATATTTAGGAACCGCCCTCTTTGCCCATACAACACAACAGCAGGCTGCCGTGTGGCAGCCTGCTGTTCTTATAACAATCCTTGTTTTTAGAACTCTGCATTGTTGGGAGTACGGGGGAAAGGAATAACGTCGCGGATATTCGCCATACCTGTCACAAAGAGCAACAGACGCTCGAATCCGAGTCCGAAGCCCGAGTGGGGGCAAGAACCGTAACGGCGTGTATCGAGATACCACCACATATCCTTCATAGGAATACCGAGCTCCTCGATGCGCTGCAACAGCTTGCCATAGTCGGCCTCACGCTCCGAACCGCCGATAATCTCGCCAATCTTGGGGAAGAGCACGTCCATAGCACGTACAGTCTTTCCGTCCTCGTTCTGCTTCATATAGAAAGCCTTTATCTCCTTAGGATAGTCGGTGAGGATTACAGGACGCTTGAAGTGGTGCTCCACAAGGTAGCGCTCGTGCTCCGATGCAAGGTCGACACCCCAATATACGGGGAACTCGAACTTGTGTCCGCCTGCAACAGCCTCTTCAAGGATTTTGATACCGTCGGTATATGCGAGACGTACAAACTCAGTATCGACGATTGAGCGCAGACGCTCGATGAGTCCCTTGTCGAACATATTGTTGAGGAAGGTAATATCCTCCATACAATGGTCGAGCGCCCACTGCACGCAGTATTTAATGAACTCCTCGGCAAGGTCCATATTGTCGGTAATGTCGTTGAATGCAACCTCGGGCTCAATCATCCAGAACTCGGCAAGGTGGCGGGGAGTATTTGAATTCTCGGCACGGAAAGTAGGTCCGAATGTGTATATGGCACCGAGTGCGGTTGCTGCAAGCTCGCCCTCGAGCTGACCCGACACGGTGAGGCTCGCCTGCTTGCCGAAGAAGTCGCTGTCGTACTTTATGCTGCCCTCCTCGTCCTTCTTGAGGTCGTAGAGGTTCATTGTAGTAACCTGGAACATCTGTCCTGCACCCTCGCAGTCCGAAGCTGTGATGATGGGTGTGTGGAAATAGTAGAAGCCCTTCTCGTGGAAGAACTTGTGTATAGCATACGCCATATTATGGCGGATACGGAACACTGCCCCAAAGGTATTTGTACGGGGACGGAGGTGCGCCACTGTACGCATAAACTCCATTGTCTGTCCCTTCTTCTGCAAAGGATATGTATTGTCGCAAGCACCCAGGAGCTCAATCTCAACAGCCTGAATCTCGACCGACTGGCCACCGCCAATCGACTCAACGAGTGTACCGTTGACACTGAGGCAGGCGCCTGTTGTAAAGAGCTTTACCTGCTCCTCGTCGAATTTCTCAACGTCAATGACAACCTGCACGTTATTAATTGTCGAGCCGTCGTTAAGCGCAACAAAAGCAACCTGTTTGCTGTTGCGGCGTGTCCTGACCCAGCCTCTCACGTTAACCTGTGTACCGTATGCGGTACTTTTCAGCAGGTCCGAAATTTTTGTTCGTTTTATCGCTTCCATACGATTATTGTGTTTTTATTCTGTTTACTCATACGCACCCATAAGAAGCATATTCACCTCCTTATCGGTGAGGTAGCGCCAATCGCCACGCTTAAGGTTCTTCTTTGTAAGACCGGCAAAGTACACGCGGTCGAGCTTGGCAACGTGGTAGCCGAGATGCTCCATCATACGGCGCACGATGCGGTTCTTGCCCGAGTGTATCTCTATACCTATCTGCGAACGGTCGGCCTCGTTCACGTAGCTCACCTCGTCGGCATATACAGGACCGTCCTCGAGCTCAATTCCGCTTGCCAGAAGGTCCATATCCGACATTGCCACATTCTTGTCGCAAGTAACGTGATAGATTTTCTTCTTCATATACTTGGGGTGTGTCAGACGCGAAGCAAGGTCGCCGTCGTTTGTAAGCAGCAGCACACCTGTTGTATTGCGGTCGAGTCGTCCAACGGGGTATATCCTCTCCTTGCCTATTCCCTTGAGGCAGTCGAGCACTGTACGGCGCTCCTGAGGGTCGTCTACAGTAGTCACACAATCCTTGGGCTTGTTGAGAAGAACATACACCTTGCGCTCGGGGTTCACGCGCTCACCGTTGAAACGTATATCGTCGGTGGGTGCAACCTTTGTACCGAGCTCAGTCACCACCACTCCGTTGATACTGATGAGTCCTGCGCTTATGTAGCTGTCGGCCTCGCGGCGTGAGCATATTCCCGCGTTTGCAAGATATTTGTTAAGACGTACGGGTGCGTTGGGGTCGATTGCCGCCTCGCGATAGGCCATACGTTTCTTCTTGCTGTATTTAGCGTTGGGGTCGTATGCAGATGCGGTACGGCTGCGCTGCTGGTATCCGCTACGGTGCTGCGTGCTGTAGCTGCCACCATATTTGCCGTTGTTGGCAGCTCCCTCGCTACGCTCGCGTCCCTCGGGCTTGTAGCCACCCTGACGGCGGTCGCTGTTGTAGCGTGTGCGGGGACGGTCGCCGTTGCTGTTGTTGCCGTAGCGTGATACATCGGAGCCGTAGCGGCGTGCGTTGCCTCTCTCTCGGCTGTCACCCTCCTCACGACGGTCTATCTTCACATACTGGGGGCGGTCGCCCTCTTTACCGAAGCGCTGGCGTGTCCTCTGACGGTACTCACCGTTGTAATCGTTGTACGAGCGCTCTCTTTTTCCGTCACGCGAGTAATTGCCTCCCGAACGTTTGTCTTTATAATTATCCATCTGTATTTATAATTTACGAACCTCACGGTCCAAATAGTCTTTTTTAATTCGCCGTTGCAAATGCAGGCACAACCCTGCCAGGTTTAGATACCTGTATATGTATGGGGAGTAATTGCGCGGAGCTCCTCCTTTACACTCTCCGACACGTCGAGCCCCTCGATGAACTGAAGGAGCGACTGCTGGTCGACCTTGCTGTTCGTACGCGTAAGGGCCTTGAGCGCCTCGTAGGGGTTGGGATATGCCTCACGGCGCAGAATGGTCTGTATACCCTCGGCACACACGTTCCAACTGTTGTCGAGTTCATTGTATATTGCCGATTCGTTGAGCAAGAGCTTGCGCAAGCCCACCAGGCTGCTCTTTACCGCGATGAGCATATGGCCCATAGGCACACCCACGTTACGCAGTACGGTAGAGTCGGTAAGGTCGCGCTGCAGACGAGAGATAGGGAGTTTCATTGCCAAATGGTCGAGAATTGCATTTGCTATACCCAGGTTACCCTCGCTGTTCTCAAAGTCGATGGGGTTGACCTTGTGGGGCATTGCGCTCGAACCCACCTCGCCGGCCTTAATCTTCTGCTTGAAGAACTCCATAGAGATATACTGCCAGAAGTCGCGGTCCATATCTATTATGATGGTGTTTATGCGACGCATAGCATCGAAGAGCGCTGCAAGGTTGTCGTAATTGGAAATCTGTGTGGTATACTGCTCGCGCTGCAAGCCGAGCTTCTCGCTCACGAACTTGTTGCCGAACGCCTTCCAGTCTATTGCAGGGTAAGCCACATTATGGGCATTGAAGTTACCTGTCGCGCCACCGAACTTAGCCGAGATGACACAGCCCTTGAGCTGCTCAAGCTGAGCCTGCAGACGGTATACGAACACCATCACCTCCTTGCCCAAGCGTGTGGGCGAAGCGGGCTGTCCGTGTGTACGTGCCAGCAGAGGGATATTCTTCCACTCCTCGGCGTATGCAGCAAGCTGTGCTATGAGCTCCTCTACGGCAGGATAATAGACATTCTCGAGAGCGTCCTTAATGCTGCAGGGGATAGATGTATTGTTGATGTCCTGCGAGGTGAGTCCAAAATGAATGAACTCCTTGTATGCCTCAAAGCCACCTATCACATCGAGTTTCTCCTTTATAAAATACTCTACAGCCTTAACATCGTGATTGGTTACCTTCTCAATCTCCTTTATGCGGCGCGCATCGTCGGCTGTAAACTCCTTATATATTGCGCGAAGCTGCGGGAAAACACTTGCGTCCACCTGCGCAAGCTGCGGCAAAGGAATCTCGCAAAGCGTGATGAAATACTCTATTTCCACAAGTACACGGTACTTCATAAGCGCATACTCCGAGAAATATTCGGCCAAAGAGGCTGTTTTTCCCCTATAACGTCCGTCTATAGGAGAAATTGCAGTAAGAATGTCAAGTTCCATTTTTATCTATAAGAAACTGTTTATATAAAGGATTGTTATCTCATATATTTTTTGCAGCACCTGCAAAGCTCTAAAATACTCCCTTCAAGCCCACCATAGCAGCGCCACAACAAACGCCGTATTTACCACAACAACGCAAGAGGAGGCAGCAATGTTCAATGAAACATCAAAAAGCCCTCGCCCGCAAAAGCAAGAGTCCATCGCACACGTTCCAATATACATCTGTCGTAAACAAAAAAAACCTGCTTACGCAGGCTACTTCTTCGGTGGGCGTTGACGGATTCGAACCGCCGACCCTCTGCTTGTAAGGCAGATGCTCTAAACCAGCTGAGCTAAACGCCCGAATTATAACAAGGGTGCAACCTAAAAAAAATCCACTCTATTAACTTACCTTTTTGGTGGGCGTTGACGGATTCGAACCGCCGACCCTCTGCTTGTAAGGCAGATGCTCTAAACCAGCTGAGCTAAACGCCCGTAAGGTCGCAACCCTTAATTGCGATGCAAAGGTAACACATTTTTTCATACCAACAAAGAAAATCGAGAAAATTTTTCGGTTTTTCCCTATTTTTTTTGCCCAAAACCGCAAAAATCCGACAAAAGCGCCATCAATCCTGCGACAAGAGCATACAAAACACCAAAAAATACATACAACATCTTATCAGCCGAAACACTCCGAGAAAGCACCGCGCATACAAAAATGTTACATTTTCGTAAACTTTACCTAATAATACAACACAAGCAGACTTCTATCTGTCAACCTATTTTAGGAAAATACACTCAATATCGTATTTTTAAGACAAATTAACATTCCGGGGGGGTAAATTGGTACATTCTCTGTACATTTGCAAAAATTTTCGGAAGACGCAGCACCCAACGCTCGAAAAGCATTGTGGACTTTTTTTCAGGGGAACAATTTAATTACATATATAAAAAATATGAAAAAACTGAGAACATTTTTTGCAGCAACCATTATGCTGCTGTGTACCACCTTGCAAGCACAAGATTTTTACACAGGCGGACTCTACTACAACATCTTGTCGGAGAGCGAAAAGACCGCAGAGGTAACAAACATCAACGGAGGAGGAATAGATGCCTTCTACCAAACCGGGTACAGCGGTCATATAGAAATTCCCGATGAGGTAATACACAACGGCAAGAGATACTCAGTTGTTGCAATTGGCGAGGGAGCATTCAGCTCTAACGAATACCTTAATTGGGTAAGTATTCCGTCGAGTGTAAAAAGCATTGGAGATTATGCTTTCTATGCATCGAGTGTAAAAGAATTCGACCACGTAACAACGATAATGGAATTTACGAGCATTGGAAAGGGAGCTTTCTATGGTTGCAGAAATCTTAGAGAGTTTACAATTCCCAGCACAACTGTAAGCATAGGCAGCGAGGCATTCCGTGAGTGCTGGGCTCTCAAAAAGGTTGTAATAGGAGAAAATGTAACCGAAATTGGACAAAATGCATTCTACGGTACAGCAATTGACGATGTATTCTCCAATATCCCTGCCGACAGACTTTCTGCATTGACAAACAACAGCGACCTCACACGAAATGCCACCCTTGTTGTTCCTGCCGGTACAAAGGAGACATACGCAGCTACCGATGGCTGGAAGGATTTTGCAAATATTGCAGAAATAAAGGAGAATTTCAGAACCGAAGATTTTGCGTGTGCGATTATTTCGTACAAGAACAACAGCATCGAAATACGTCCAGCAAAAACATTTTCAGGTGAACATATTATTCCATCTACAATTGAGCACGACGGCACAACGTACACTGTAACAGCTATTGGCAACTGGTCTTACACCAATATGGGACTGACCAAAGTCACAATACCCAACACAGTAAAGGTTATCGGAGCGTTTGCCTTTCAGAGTTGCAAGGAACTCGAAGAGATTGTGTTCGACGGTGTAGAAGAAATACATTACGGAGCATTCTACGGCATTGGCATCAGAGAGCTCAATATTCCTGCCAGTCTCAAGTACATATACACTTCATTCGTCGGTTGCAGCAACATTGAGACAATAACCGTAGCCGCCGGCAACAGCGTATATAACAGCAACAACAATTGCAACGCCATTATGGAAACCGGCTCCAACACGCTAATAAAAGGTTGCAAGAACACTGTTATTCCCAGCAACACAAAGATAATTGGCGCGGCCGCTTTCAACCAAAATATGGAAATTACTGAAATTGAAATCCCCTACGGAGTGGAATGCATTGAACCCTATTCCTTCCTTGGTTGCAGCAACCTTACAAAGATTACAATCCCCAACAGCGTCAACCGAATAGGAGAAGGAGCATTCTATGATTGCGAAATTCTCACAGAAATAACAATACCCGACAACGTTACAGAAATTGCCCCAAGAACATTCAAAAATTGTTCACTCAGAGAGATAATAATACCCGAGCAGGTAGCATTCATTGCCGATGATGCATTCATAGGCAATAATTCTACAAGCATTACAGTAGACGAGAACAACCCCTACTACGACAGCCGCGACAACTGCAATGCGATTATAGAAACTGCATCAAACACACTTATCTCAGGTTGCAAAAACACCATAATCCCCGACGATATAACTACAATTAGAAAAGAAGCATTCTATCGTTGCGCGGGTCTCACAAACATAACAATCCCCAACAGTGTAACAACCATTGAGGATTTGGCATTCTATGAATGTAGCGGGCTTACAAACATTACAATCCCCGCCAACGTAACGGCAATTGGACAAGATGTATTATACGGTTGCAGCGCACTTAAGAAAATCACCTCGCTTATACCCGGCGAGAGATTGGAAGAGGTTGAATTGGAGGATTACCCATTCGATGAAGAAATTCTTATAAACTGCGTACTCGAAGTTCCCTTTGATGAAAAATATACATATGAGAACACCGATCCCTGGAGTTCGTTCCGTATGATAGTTGAACCCGATTACAAATACTTTGAGCTTAATGTATCGGCCGCAGGATACGCTACACTCTACCTCGATTTTAATGCCTACATACCCAGCGGTGTAGAGCTTTACACCGCAAGCAGCGTGGACGACAACCGCCTTATGATGGAGCAGGTTGAGTACAAAATACTTCCCGCAAATACAGGCGTAATTGTAAAGGCAGAGCAAGGTACATACACATTCATCGAGAGTGACTACATAAACGGATATATCGAGAACAACCTTTTCCGCGGTTCAGCGGAGGACGTATATATTACCCCTGCAAAGGAAGCCAAATACTACGTTCTTGCAATGAAGGACGGCGTTGTCGGAATGTATGAAGACGCACTCAGCGGCGGCACATTCAAGAACAATGCCAACAAGGCATACTTAGTGTTGGGCGAGAAGCAGCTCGGCATCTACGACGAGGAGGTTGACACCGAGGACCCCGGTATGCAGCTCAGCAACAGCTATTACTTCGACTTTGGCGGCACAACATCAGTAGAGGAGGCTGTCACCGAGGTTAAGGACAATATCTATTACGACCTCAGCGGCCGTCGCGTGGAGAACCCCACACGTGGCATTTATATTGTTAATGGTAAAAAGAGATTGGTAAAGTAAAAAACTTACTATAATGGATTATCCGCGAGTCTTTCTTCATTGAAAGGCTCGCTTTTTTTTCGAACTCCTCAGCCCTGCGGGCAACCCCTCTATCACAAAGAGGAGCACCTTTTTATTGGAATATTATTTAAAATTAAACACAAATAATTGAATTAGAAAAAGCAACAATATAGCAGTTGACCCAAAATACCATTTGTCATTTTTCGGGCAAGCCCTCAACAATACGTCTGAGCAAAGCGAACCAACGGTCGCCGCCCGAAGGGGCTAAAGGCAATGTATCTCTTTTTTACGTGATTTTGAGATCCTTCACTTCCGTTCAGGATGACAAGTCCGCGAAGAAAGTGAGCTACGGGTCAACATCTATATTATTACCAATACAAATATATAGTCCTCCTCTGTTCATAGAGGAGGTGCCCGCAGGGCGGAGGAGTTAATAAAGTAAAAATACAGAAGAAGCCACAAAAATACCGCGACTTACAGGGTTCAGTTTACACAATTCCCACATAGGCCTTACAGCCTACGCCGTAAAAAACCACCCTCCAGGGTTTTGACTGCCGACGTACGCGCTAAGCGCTAAAAGGATTCAGTAGAAATTTACTGTGGGTGATAATTCTTTCAACCATCTTCTCGGTGTTATTTTACGGCTATTCTCTCGTTGTAATATTTTCTTCTGCTTTCTTTTTTTGCGAAAAAAAGAAACAAAAAACATTGCACAAAAGAAATTGTCGCAAGTGCCCTTTGCTCG